>NZ_JBJQJP010000001.1:0-542263 GCF_046487365.1 Escherichia sp. WS1451 | reverse complement strand
ATTACCGACAAGAAGGGAAAGGGCCTTCCCGAGAGTGGTAAAGGAGAGGCCCTGGAAATACCCCACAGCCCCGAAAAAGAGCCAGTCAGTTGCTTAACTGACTGGCATTACCCTTCTGGGGCCGTTTTTTTGTTTTACCCAAAGCAACTTTCCCATAAACCGACAGCATTGTCCTTCATCATATTTGCGACGATGTATAACGCCTACACACAGCGATATTGTACTTTACAGGTTACAAGTCAATGTCGGTGTATAAGCGCTCTGTGAGGGGTATAGTGGCGTTAAAGAACTGTCGAGAAGGGTATATACACCGGATGAAGTGAGTAAAACGAACTGACAGGATAAAAGCGCCCTGCTCACCCTGTCAGTAAAGAAATTCTTATTAATCGTGGCGATGCCTTTCTTGAATAGCCGTTAATGAGCCGACTTCTAACGCCTCTTTATAGTGTTTACGGCATACAGAAACGTAGCGTTCATTACCACCAATAACCACCTGCTCACCTTCGTTATAAGGTCTGCCTGCTTGATCAAGACGCAGCACCATGCTTGCTTTGCGACCACAAAAACAGATGGTTTTTAATTCAACCAGTTTGTCGGACCATGCCAGTAAGTATTGGCTGCCAATAAATAACTCACCTCGAAAATCGGTACGTAAACCATAACAAAGTACGGGTATATCGAGTTGATCGACAACCTCCGATAATTCATATACTTGTTGTCTGGTTAAAAACTGGCATTCATCAACCAGTACGCAATGAATTGCCTGCTGTTCATGTTCCGCACGAATCTCATCAAATAATGATGAATTTTGGTTAAATAATTTTGCAGGCGATGACAAACCTATACGCGAGCTGACTTTCCCGGCACCAAAGCGATCATCAATTTCTGCCGTATATACGACAGTGCGCATGCCGCGTTCCTGGTAATTGTATGAAGATTGCAACAATGCTGTAGACTTACCCGCATTCATTGCGGAATAGTAGAAATATAGCTGTGCCATCAGCCACAGGCCCTCAATGATATGAATTAAAGTTGGCTGGAGTTTATCATAATTCGTCAGTTTTTCAGCTCAACAGTATGCACAGAAGTGGTATATGCGTTCTCCCTTACGAAGCCTTGCATAATCCTTCTGAGCTATCATTACAACTGCCTCGCTTGTTATAAGCGGGTAAATGACTGCTGGTAACTATTCACAATCTTTAACCTGTTGCGCAAGTAATAGCCCTCTGTTGACCTCCTGGAGATAGTGCAATACTAAGTCCCTGCTCTTATTGCGACTGTTCTACTTTTCATCATTCGCTTAATAGGGAATTCTCGTAAACACGACTAATACAGAAGACTGAAAGGTCGTCAGCCTACGATAATCTCCCCATAAAATGTGACATGAATCAGGAAGTTTTAACCTCACGTGCTGCGAAATCATCGGTGCAAATAGGGCTATATGCCGCGTCTTTTCTGGCTAATTTTATGAAAAGATATTTATTGGCGGCACAAAATAAAGAACAATTTTGAATTCCTTACATTCCTGGCTATTGCACAACTGAATTTAAGGCTCTATTATTACCTCAACAAACCACCCCAATATAAGTTTGAGATTACTACAATGAGCGAAGCACTTAAAATTCTGAACAACATCCGTACTCTTCGTGCGCAGGCAAGAGAATGTACACTTGAAACGCTGGAAGAAATGCTGGAAAAATTAGAAGTTGTTGTTAACGAACGTCGCGAAGAAGAAAGCGCGGCTGCTGCTGAAGTTGAAGAGCGCACTCGTAAACTGCAGCAATATCGCGAAATGCTGATCGCTGACGGTATTGACCCGAACGAACTGCTGAATAGCCTTGCTGCCGTTAAATCTGGCACCAAAGCTAAACGTGCTCAGCGTCCGGCAAAATATAGCTACGTTGACGAAAACGGCGAAACTAAAACCTGGACTGGCCAGGGCCGTACTCCAGCTGTAATCAAAAAAGCAATGGATGAGCAAGGTAAATCCCTCGACGATTTCCTGATCAAGCAATAATCTTTTGTAGATTGCACTTGCTTAAAAATCCCGCCATCGGCGGGATTTTTTATTGTCCGGTTTAAGACAATTTAATAAGAATAAGCTATAAAAAAACGGCGTCGATTGCTCAACGCCGTTTCGTGGATAACACCGATACGGATGTTACTTCTTAATGCCCATCTCTTCTTCAAGCCAGGCTTTAAATTCCGTGCCAAGGGTGTTATGACGAATACCGTATTCAACGAAGGCCTGCATGTAACCTAATTTATTACCGCAGTCATGGCTCTTCCCTTTCATATGATAGGCTTCCACCGTTTCTTTTTCGATCAGCATATCAATTGCGTCGGTGAGCTGAATTTCATCACCAGCTCCCGGAGGGGTTTTTGCCAGCAACGGCCAAATATCCGCGCTAAGTACGTAACGCCCCACAATAGCGAGATTAGACGGCGCAACATCCGCTTTTGGTTTTTCAACCACGCCAACCATCGGTACGCTTTCACCCGGCGCTAATTCAACGCCTTTGCAATCCACAACGCCATATGCGGTCACATCAGCAACCGGTTCAACCATGATCTGGCTATGACCCGTTTCATCAAAGCGGCGGATCATCTCTGCCAGGTTATCCTGTGACAAATCGGATTCATATTCATCCAGAATAACGTCAGGCAAAATAACAGCCACAGGTTCATCACCCACTACCGGGTGAGCACACAATACCGCGTGTCCCAGGCCTTTCGCCAGCCCCTGACGAACTTGCATAATAGTCACGTGCGGCGGACAAATAGACTGCACTTCATCAAGCAGTTGACGTTTTACACGTTTTTCCAGCATTGCTTCCAGTTCAAAACTGGTATCAAAGTGGTTTTCAATAGAGTTTTTAGATGAGTGAGTAACCAGCACAATTTCAGTAATGCCAGCCGCAATACATTCATTCACGACGTATTGAATTAATGGCTTATCGACAAGTGGCAGCATCTCTTTCGGGATGGCTTTCGTCGCCGGCAACATCCTGGTTCCTAATCCCGCAACGGGGATAACGGCTTTTTTGACTTTCGTATTAATGGCAGCCATTTAAATTCTCCTGGACTGTTCGTGTTTTGAACGTGTTCATATTTCTGTATCGCATCCCAGTATATCAGTACCCCGAAGGGGCTAAGTTCTGAAAAGGAGGCGAGTTAGCATAATTAAGACAATTACTTATACGAATGGCGACGATAGTACCACCAGCCGACATTAGCAGGTAATGCAAATTTAGCCCGCGTTATCGTTTGCTCATTCTGCAGACAACATCAAGCGCAGCCGACCACCGGTTCCCCATATTTGGCATTGCCAGGCATCGCATCGCTGGCTCAATTGATTCAAATAAGCGTTACCTAAAGTGCCTAACGGAACACCATTACTGATTTGTACCTGGTGTTCGCCGGTATTTAACGTCGCATTCAGACCCGCAGAAACCAGAATGAGATTTTTCAGTTCGCGATGATAATAGCCAACTAATAGCGGAAACTGCCCCGGCAGATTGGCCTGACGGAGTAAATGGTTTACCTGCTTCAATAACGCGCCCAACTCTGGCAACCGTTGATTTTGGTGTGCAAGCTGTTCCTGTAATAATCCGTTAAACAATGCGCGTAATAACAAGGCAGCAAGTACGCCATTATGTCCAGCTCGGGTGACATCAAGGCAATAAAATGCCAGATCGTTTTCCGAAAGTGCGGCAATATCAAGCACCAGGCCGGGTTTGTCCGCGGCAACCAATTGACGATAATTAACCCGGCAATGGGAAATCACCTGCTGAACCGGCGGTTGCAATTCCTGTAATAATTTCGCCGCTGCGGCAGGGTTATCAACCATTGCATCCCAGTCGCGAAAAAGCCTTTCCTCTTCCTCAACGCGGGAATTAAACATGCTGGGATAGAGACAGGCAAAAACCATCTCGCGCAAGCGATTCAGATCTTTAACTGGTTTCAGCAAAACATCTTCAACGCCCAGACGTAACGCTTTGGCAATATCTGCCATATTTTCAGTGGCAGATATCACCAGAACCGGTGTCTGGTCACCTCTGTTGCGTATATGTTCCAGCAGTTTAAGCCCGTTCATTCGTGGCATCGCGATATCACATATCATCAGGTCTGGAGTGAAACCTCCCAGCAACTCAAGGGCATCCACCCCATCAGCCGCCAGTACCGTTGTCGCTCCCAATGAGGAAAACCACGAATCCAGAAGCGAGCGAAATACCTGCTCATCTTCAACAATGAGAATCTGTTTTCCGACCAATGGCTGCGTCATGTTCTCTCCCCTGACTGGCTTTACTCAATAGTGGCATGCTATTGCCACCTGCGCCTGTCAGAATTAACTTAAGTGTAGATAAAAATTCTGGTCAAATGTTGGTGCGTACCAACGGCAAAAGTTCGTCCATTTTCTTTTCCACTGCCAGCTGCCCAGCCGCAATGGCAGCGTGCGCGCGATGGAAATCAAGCGTAGATATTTGCGGGCAAACAGGTTGAATCAGAATATCGGGCGGATCACCTGCCATGCGGTTCCTTTTAAGGCGGTTCTCCAGCACCTGGATAGAAGTGGTCATAATCTCTGTTGCCGTTGGCGCTGTCACCGCCCGACGTGTCGTTATGCTGCCCAACCTTTCTTTCAGACGCGCATGCCACGGCAGAGAATCACCATTCTCGCTATTTTCTTCACTGACATTAAAGGAGAGCAGATCTTGTTGCATCAAATGAGCATCGTGCTGCAGGTCGACCGCTATCACAATATCAGCACCCAATGCACGCGTGAGCGAAATAGGAATTGGGTTAACTACTGCCCCATCAACCAGCCAGTAGCCGTTATGCGCAACGGGTGCCATGAGTCCTGGAATACTGCATGATGCACGAATAGCAAGATGGAGATCGCCTTCAGTAAACCATAATTCGCGCCCAGTACTTAAATTGGTGGCAACAGCCGCGAAGCGACGGGAACAATTTTCGATCTCTGTTTCCGGCATTATTTCGCGATATTGATTGAAGACACGCTCGCCGCGCAGTAACCCACCGCGCTGCCAGGAGAGATCCATCAGGCGTAAAACATCCCAATAACTGAAAGAGGTTACCCAATCTTCCAGCGCAGATAATCGATCGCATGCATAGGCCGCGCCCACCAGCGAACCAATTGAGCATCCTGCAACGATATCAATTTCAATACCCACTTTTTTTAGCGCATTAATAACGCCAATATGCGACCAACCTCTCGCCGCGCCAGATCCCAGCGCCAGCCCTATTTTTATCTTTCTCATTATTCCCGCAAGATTCCCCTGGAATGCAATCGTAGCCACATCGCTACTGCTCGGTTAACATAGTGCTACTCAGGCGGTTAATACGCCGTTATTGTTTCCAGGGAGATTATTTGTGTCTCAGCTTTGTCCCTGTGGTAGTGCTGTCGAGTATAGCCTATGTTGCCACCCTTATGTGTCTGGTGAAAAGGTTGCACCTGATCCAGAACATCTCATGCGTTCGCGTTACTGCGCTTTTGTGATGAAAGACGCAGATTATTTAATAAAGACCTGGCATCCATCTTGTGGAGCGGCGGCGTTACGTGCCGAATTGATGGCCGGATTTGCGCATACTGAATGGTTGGGATTGACCGTATTTGAACATTGTTGGCAGGACGCCGACAATATCGGATTTGTCAGTTTTGTTGCTCGATTTACCGAAGGTGGCAAAACAGGTGCAATCATTGAACGTTCGCGATTTTTGAAAGAAAACGGTCAATGGTACTATATTGACGGTACACGTCCGCAGTTTGGCCGCAACGATCCCTGCCCTTGTGGTTCAGGTAAAAAATTTAAAAAGTGCTGCGGCCAATAATGGTTGACGGTACGGTTTAGCAAACACTCTCAACAAGGTTTTTCCAGCAATGCATTCACTCCAACGTAAAGTTCTGCGTACTATTTGTCCGGACCAAAAAGGTCTGATCGCACGTATTACCAATATTTGCTACAAGCACGAGTTAAATATCGTGCAGAACAATGAATTTGTTGATCACCGTACCGGGCGCTTTTTTATGCGCACGGAACTGGAAGGAATTTTTAATGATTCCACCCTGCTGGCGGATCTCGACAGCGCATTGCCAGAAGGCTCCGTACGTGAGCTGAATCCTGCCGGTCGTCGCCGGATAGTGATTCTGGTCACTAAAGAGGCGCATTGCCTTGGCGATTTGTTGATGAAAGCCAATTACGGCGGCCTGGATGTCGAAATCGCGGCAGTTATTGGTAACCACAATACTTTACGTTCTCTGGTTGAGCGTTTTGATATTCCGTTTGAGCTGGTAAGTCATGAAGGATTAAGTCGCAACGAGCACGATCAAAAGATGGCGGATGCCATTGATGCTTATCAGCCTGACTACGTGGTGCTGGCGAAGTATATGCGGGTATTAACGCCAGAATTTGTGGCACGCTTCCCGAATAAGATCATCAATATTCACCATTCATTCCTGCCAGCGTTTATCGGCGCACGTCCTTATCACCAGGCCTATGAACGTGGCGTGAAGATTATTGGCGCAACCGCTCACTATGTGAATGACAATCTGGACGAAGGTCCAATCATCATGCAGGACGTTATTCATGTCGATCATACCTACACAGCTGAAGATATGATGCGCGCAGGTCGTGACGTCGAGAAAAACGTCTTAAGTCGCGCACTCTACAAAGTACTGGCGCAGCGCGTCTTTGTTTACGGTAATCGGACGATTATTCTTTAATCGCCAGCAAAAATAACTGGTTACCTTTAATCCGTTACGGATGAAAATTACGCAACCAGTTCATTTTTCTCAACGTAACACTTTACAGCGGCGCGTCATTTGATATGATGCGCCCCGCTTCCCGATAAGGGAGCAGGCCAGTAAAAAGCATTACCCCGTGGTGGGGTTCCCGAGCGGCCAAAGGGAGCAGACTGTAAATCTGCCGTCATCGACTTCGAAGGTTCGAATCCTTCCCCCACCACCATCTCAAGCATTACCTCAGAATTTGAATTACCCCTGGTGGGGTTCCCGAGCGGCCAAAGGGAGCAGACTGTAAATCTGCCGTCATCGACTTCGAAGGTTCGAATCCTTCCCCCACCACCAATACTTCCTGAAATACTCAAAACCTGTTACTCCGAGCTAATTCTGCCCGATGGCACCGCGTTTACCGGACCTAAAATATCCTCCCCTGAAGTTCGGATAAGCGAAGCACATCCGACAACTCACCCCGCACCGTGCCCATAAAAAAACCCCGCCGAAGCAGGGTCTATGTGAACTAAAATTCGCTTAGTGACGAGCGCGCACCAGCTGATACTTACGTGTCAGATACTCCACCGGGACGCTCCAGATGTGCACCAGACGCGAGAACGGGAACAGCAGGAATAACGTCATCCCCAGCACCAGGTGCAGACGGAAGATAAACGCCACACCATCAAGGTGTTGAGAAGCGCCACCGTGGAAGGTCACTACCGACTGCGCCCAGCCAACCAGTTTCATCATCTCGCTACCGTCCATATGTTGGGCGGAGAACGGAATGGTCAGCAAGCCCAGCGCGCACTGGATAACGAGCAGCGACAGGATCAGGATATCCGCTCCGGTAGTGGTTGCACGCACGCGTGGGCTGAACAGACGACGCTTCAGCAACAGCACGCCGCCAATCAGACACAGCACACCGCTGGCACCACCAGCAAACATCGCCATTTTCTGTTTCACTTCAATCGGCAGCCAGGCTTCATACATCCAGTGCGGCGTCAACATACCGAAGAAGTGACCGACAAAAATCCCCAGAATACCGATATGGAACAGGTTCGATGCCAGGTTCATCCCTTTGCGATCCAGCATCTGGCTGGACGCCGCGCGCCAGGTGTACTGCCCGTAGTCATAACGCAGCCAGCTACCAATCAGGAAGACCGCCCCGGCTATGTACGGGTAGATATCAAAGAAGAACATATTCAGGAATTGCATTAGTGCTGTCCTCCGGTGGTGATATTCAGATATTGCGGTGCGACGGCACCGGCAAAGCGACGTTGATGGGCAGTGATTGCTGAATCACCGCAGCCTTTGTCAGCAAAGAATTTAACCTGCTCTTCTTCCCAAACGGCATCCAGCGCCTGCGGCGTATCGTCGCGCGCTTCGTCGGCAATTTTTTCCGCCACTTTGTCGCTGTCGATAGCGGTATTCGCCAGTTTCAGCAGCAGATCAAACAGCACGGCATAACGGCTTTCACGCTGTTGCAGACGCGCACTCAGCAATGCCAGAATCGGCGCAATATCTTTCAAACCTTCCACGGCTTCGCTTTGCGGCAGCTGCGCCAGGTACTCCAGATACAGCGGCAGATGGTCGGGCAATTCGCGGCTGTTTAACTGCAAACCGTGCTGCTCATACTGCGCCAGCAGGTCTACCATCGCCTGACCGCGGTCGCGGGATTCGCCGTGCACATGTTCAAACAGCAACAGTGACGTGGCGCGGCCACGGTCGAACAGTTCGCTGTACTGGGCCTGAGCATCGAGCGGATCCATCGCCGTTAAATCGCGCAGGAAAATGCCCAGCGCATGGGCATCTTCTTTCGACAGATTTTTCGACGCGGCAATCGCCTCAAACATCTCTTGTTGATGCTGCCATAAGGCAGCATCCGGATATTCAAGGAGACGCGATACAATCACGAGTTCGATCATGGGTGCGGCTCCGTTTTGCTGGTTACGTCGATGGCATCGATACGGCGGCTGTTGAACAGATTGAATTTGGTATCTGAACCGTGGCAGCCATCACCAAAGGTAAAGCCGCAGCCATTTTTCTCCGGGAAGGCTTCCCGCGCCAGTTCACGATGACTACTCGGCACCACAAAGCGATCTTCGTAGTTAGCAATCGCCAGATAACGGTACATCTCCTGTGCCTGGGCTTCGGTCAGACCGACCTCTTCCAGCGCACGGGTATCCACTTTCCCGTCAACGGTTTCAGCACGTTTATAATGACGCATCGCCAGCATACGTTTCAGCGCGCGCAGTACCGGTTTGGTATCACCGGCGGTCAGCAGATTCGCCAGATACTGCACCGGAATGCGCAGGCTTTCGACGTCTGGCAGAATGCCGTTGCTACCCAGCTCACCCGCGTCTGCTGCAGACTGAATCGGAGACAGAGGCGGCACGTACCAGACCATCGGCAGTGTGCGATATTCTGGATGCAGCGGCAGCGCCAGTTTCCATTCCATTGCCATTTTATAAACCGGCGACTGCTGTGCGGCTTCAATAACGCTCAGCGGAATACCGTCTTTAATCGCCTGCTCGATGACTTTCGGATCGTTCGGATCGAGGAACACGTCCAGCTGACGCTGGTAAAGATCTTTCTCGTTCTCAGTGCTGGCTGCACGTTCAATAGCGTCGGCATCGTACAACAGCACGCCGAGATAACGGATACGACCGACACAGGTTTCTGAGCACACGGTCGGCTGACCCGCTTCAATACGCGGATAGCAGAAGATGCACTTCTCAGACTTACCGCTCTTCCAGTTGAAATAGATTTTTTTGTACGGGCATCCGGTGATGCACATACGCCAGCCACGGCATTTATCCTGGTCGATCAGGACGATGCCATCTTCTTCACGCTTGTAAATCGCACCGCTCGGGCAGGTCGCCACACATGCCGGGTTCAGGCAGTGTTCGCACAGGCGCGGCAAATACATCATGAAGGTGTTTTCGAACTGGCTATACATCGCCTTCTGGATGTTGTCGAAGTTCTTGTCTTTCGCCAGCTTGTCGAACTCACCGCCCAGGTCATCTTCCCAGTTCGGCCCTTTTTCGATTTTCGCCATCCGTTCGCCGGTAATCAGCGAACGCGGACGGGCAATCGGCTGCGACTTGCTGCCTTCCGGCGCGGTATGCAGGTTCTGATAGTCAAAATCGAACGGCTCGTAATAATCGTCGATCCCCGGCAGATGCGGGTTAGCGAAGATTTTACCCAGCAGCATGGCGCGGTTACCCATGCGCGGCTGCAGTTTGCCGTTGATTTTACGGATCCAGCCGCCTTTGTATTTTTCCTGGTTTTCCCAGTCAGTCGGGAAGCCCTGGCCTGGCTTGGTTTCTACGTTGTTGAACCACGCGTATTCCACGCCTTCGCGGCTGGTCCAGACGTTTTTACAGGTAACTGAACAGGTGTGGCAGCCGATGCACTTATCGAGATTCAGCACCATGCCGACTTGTGAACGAATTTTCATTTTACGCTCTCCTGTACCTGGTCATTGCCTTCGCCATCTAACCAGTCAATGTTCTTCATCTTACGCACTACAACAAACTCATCGCGGTTAGAACCTACGGTGCCGTAGTAGTTAAAGCCGTATGCCAGATGGGCATAGCCGCCGATCATATGCGTCGGTTTCGGCGTGATACGGGTGACCGAGTTATGGATACCACCACGCTGTTGGGTAATTTCCGAACCAGGCAGGTTAACGATACGTTCCTGCGCGTGGTACATCATGGTCATCCCTGCCGGAACACGCTGGCTGACAACCGCACGGGCAGTCAGAGCACCGTTGCTGTTGAAGACTTCAATCCAGTCGTTATCGGCAATGCCCAGATCTTTGGCATCAGCTTCACTCAGCCAGACCACCGGACCACCGCGACCTAAAGTCAGCATCAGCAGGTTGTCGCTGTAGGTGGAGTGGATACCCCACTTCTGGTGCGGCGTCAGGAAGTTGAGCGCTTTTTCCGGGTTGCCGTTGGATTTCTGCCCCATCACTTCTTTCACCGAACGGGTGTCGATCGGCGGACGATAAACCAGCAGGCTTTCACCGAAATCACGCATCCACTGGTGATCCTGATACAGTTGCTGACGACCAGAGAGCGTACGCCATGGGATCAGCTCGTGAACGTTGGTGTAACCGGCGTTGTAAGAAACGTGTTCATCTTCCAGACCAGACCAGGTCGGGCTGGAGATAATTTTGCGCGGCTGTGCCTGAATATCGCGGAAGCGGATCTTCTCGTCTTCTTTATTCAGCGCCAGATGCGTATGGTCACGACCGGTAAATTCGCTCAGGGCAGCCCAGGCTTTCACGGCTACCTGACCGTTGGTTTCCGGTGCCAGTGTCAGGATCATCTCTGCCGCATCAATTGCGGTGTTCAGCATCGGCTGGCCTTTCGCCGGACCTTCTGCTTTGGTGTAATTGAGCTTACGCAGCAGATCCATCTCGCTCTGGGTGTTCCAGGCAATCCCTTTACCGCCGTTACCGATTTTCTCCATCAGCGGGCCGATAGAGGTAAAGCGTTCGTAAGTTGCCGGATAATCGCGCTCTACGACCATAATATGCGGTGCAGTTTTGCCTGGGATCAGGTCGCATTCGCCTTTTTTCCAGTCTTTCACATCCAGCGGCTGCGCCAGTTCAGCGGCAGAGTCGTGCTGGATAGGCAGCGTGACGATGTCGGTTTCTTTACCCAGATGGCCGACGCACACTTCGGAGAATTTCTTCGCGATGGCTTTGTAGATTTCCCAGTCGCTTTTCGCTTCCCAGGCCGGATCGACCGCCGCAGACAGCGGGTGAATAAACGGATGCATATCCGAAGTATTCATGTCGTCTTTTTCGTACCAGGTCGCCGTCGGCAAAATGATGTCGGAATAGAGACAGGTGCTCGACAGACGGAAGTCCAGCGTCACCACCAGATCCAGCTTGCCTTCCAGACCGTTGTCCTGCCAGTCCACTTCTTCCGGCTTCACGCCGCCCTGCTGCCCCAGATCTTTACCCTGGATACCGTGCTCCGTCCCCAGCAGGTACTTGAGCATAAACTCATGACCTTTACCGGAAGAACCGAGCAGGTTAGAACGCCAGATGAACAGGTTGCGCGGGTGGTTTTTACCGTTTTCTGGTTGTTCTGCCGCAAAACGGATGGAACCCTCTTTCAGGGATTTCACCGTATAGTCCACCGGATTCATCCCGGCTTTTTCCGCTTCGCCAGCGATAGTCAGCGGGTTAGTGCCTAACTGCGGTGCAGACGGCAGCCAGCCCATGCGTTCCGCACGGACGTTAAAGTCGATCAGGTGTCCGGTATAACGGGATTTATCCGCCATCGGTGACAGCAACTCTTCCGCCGTGACGGTTTCATAACGCCACTGGCTGGAGTGGTTATAGAAATAAGAAGTGCTGTTCATGTGACGCGCCGGACGCTGCCAGTCAAGGGCAAACGCCAGCGGCTGCCAGCCGGTTTGCGGACGCAGTTTTTCCTGACCTACATAGTGCGCCCAGCCGCCCCCGCTCTGACCGACACAGCCGCAGAAAATCAGCATGTTGATCAGACCACGATAGTTCATATCGAGGTGATACCAGTGGTTCAGCCCCGCACCGACGATAATCATCGAACGACCGTGCGTCTTGTCAGCGTTATCGGCAAATTCACGGGCAATACGGATAATCTGGCTACGAGAAACGCCAGTGATTTGCTCGGCCCACGCCGGAGTGTAAGCTTTCACATCGTCATAGCTGGTTGCACAGTTAACGTCGTTCAGGCCACGTTCCAGACCGTAGTTTGCCAGTGTCAGATCATAAACGGTGGTCACCAGGGCGGTGCTGCCATCAGCCAGTTGCAGGCGTTTCACCGGTAGCTTATGCAGCAGCACGTTTTCCAGTTCCACTTTGTTGAAGTGTTCCGTGCCATCGCCACCAAAGTACGGGAAGCCCACCTCAGCGATCTCATCCTGGCTACCCAGCAGGCTCAGTTGCAGCTCGGTTTCTTCGCCAGTTTTGCCGTCGCGCTGCTCAAGATTCCATTTGCCCTTCTCGCCCCAGCGGAAGCCAATAGAACCGTTCGGCACAACCATTTCACCATTGGTATTAAAGGCGACAGTTTTCCATTCCGGATTGTTTTCCTGGCCCAGTGCATCCACCAGATCAGCAGCGCGCAGCATACGACCCGCAGCGTAGTAACCGTCGCGCTCTTCCAGCATCACCAGCATCGGCATGTCGGTGTAGCGGCGCACATAGTCGGTGAAATACTGGCTTGGGTTGTCGAGGTGGAATTCACGCAGCATTACGTGACCCATTGCCAGCGCCATTGCCGCATCGGTGCCCTGTTTCGGTGCCAGCCACAGATCGCACAGTTTGGCGATTTCAGCGTAGTCTGGTGTGACGGCAACAGTTTTGGTCCCTTTGTAACGCACTTCAGTAAAGAAGTGAGCATCCGGGGTACGCGTCTGCGGCACATTTGAACCCCAGGCGATGATGTAGCTGGAGTTGTACCAGTCAGCAGATTCCGGTACGTCAGTCTGCTCGCCCCAGGTTTGCGGAGATGCAGGAGGCAGGTCGCAGTACCAGTCGTAGAAGCTTAAGCAAGTACCGCCAAGCAGCGAGAGATAGCGCGCGCCGGAAGCGTAAGAAACCATCGACATTGCCGGAATTGGCGAGAAACCAGCGACACGGTCCGGGCCGTAGTTTTTGATGGTGTAAACGTTAGAGGCGGCGATCAGTTCGTTCACTTCCTGCCAGGAAGAACGAACAAAACCACCGCGTCCACGCGCCTGCTTAAAGCTTTTCGCTTTATCGGCGTCTTCAATGATAGAAGCCCATGCCTCAACCGGATCGCTATGCAGCGCCTTCGCTTCACGCCACATTTTCATCAGGCGTTTGCGCATCATCGGGTATTTCAGGCGGTTGGCGCTGTAAAGATACCAGGAGTAGCTGGCACCGCGCGGGCAGCCGCGAGGTTCATGGTTTGGCAGGTCCGGGCGAGTACGCGGATAGTCAGTCTGCTGGGTTTCCCAGGTCACCAGACCGTTTTTGACGTAGATTTTCCAGCTGCAGGAGCCGGTGCAGTTTACCCCGTGGGTAGAGCGGACGATTTTGTCATGCTGCCAACGCTGGCGATATCCATCCTCCCAGTCACGGTTGGTATTGAGAAGCTGGCCATGCCCATCGGCAAAGGTTTCACCCTTCTGTTTGAAGTAGCGAAACCGGTCCAGGAATTTACTCATCGGTTTTCTCCTGTGGGAGCCTGTCGGCCCTCTGATAAATCGACATTGCTAATGTTTAAGGGCAAGGTAACGCTCTGAAACAGCGTGAGAATTGATAACGATCAAGAGTGATGGGGATGAAAAATAAAGTAAATTCCTAAGATACCCCTTTAGGATAATTAGCAGTTACAGCATAACACGCTGTAAATCAAGACGTTTTATACCTGTAGTTATTTAAGCTATTAAGATTTTTATGCAGATGGGTATTAAGGAGTATTCCCCATGGGTAACATATTAATGGCTCTTAATGAAATCCGGCGAAATAAGCCATATAATATGAGTATGTTGTAACTAAATGACGAATAAAAAAAGCGCGACATCATGCCGCGCAAAGGATAATCAAATATTAAGATTTATTTTTTAGAATGCCGACCATATACCGCCCAGGTAATCACCACGCAGGCGATATAGAAAATCAAAAATACTTTCATTGCGCCGACTGGCGAACCCGTTAATGCCAGCGAGCTACCAAACGCTTTCGGGATAAAGAAGCCACCAATCGCGCCAATCGCAGAGATGAAACCCAGCGCCGCCGCCGTGTCGGTTGCCGCTTCACGCATCGCACGTTCGTCAGAACCCCCTTCTGCTTTCACGCGATCCATTGTCAGTTTACGGAAGATCACGGAAATCATCTGGAAAGTGGAACCACTACCCAGCCCAGCTGTCAGGAACAGCGCCAGGAAGACTGCGAAGAACGCCATGAAGCTTCCGCCCTGTCCGTCAGTCGGTAAGGTCAGGAACAGCAGGCCGCTGAAAATCGCCATCAGGATAAAGTTCACCAGCGTGACACGAGTTCCGCCCAGACGGTCAGATAATGCACCACCTGCAGAACGCGCCAGCGCACCAATAAACGGCCCGAAGAAAGCGTATTGCAGAATCTGAACATCCGGGAACTGCGTTTTTGACAGCATCGCAAAGCCCGCGGAGAAGCCGATGAAGGAGCCGAAGGTTGCCAGATACAGCAGGCTCATAATCCACAGATGACCCCGTTTGAGTACCGGCAACTGCTCCTTGATGGAGGCTTTCGAGGTAGCAAGATCGTTCATGCCAAACCACGCCGCAATGGTGAAGATGGCAAGGAACGGCACCCATACCCAGGACGCATTCGCCAGATACAGCTCAGTCCCATCCGGCTGTTTGACACCCTGGCTACCAAATACTGCGAAAATCGACAGTGATACCACCAGCGGAGCAACCAACTGCATGACGCTGACGCCCATGTTGCCCAGACCACCATTCAGACCCAGCGCGCCACCCTGCTTCTGTTTCGGAAAGAAGAAGCTGATGTTTGCCATACTGGATGCGAAGTTCGCGCCAGCAAAGCCGCACAGCAGAGAGATGATGATGAAGACGCTATAAGGCGTGGAGGTATCCTGCACGGCAAAACCCAGCCAGACGCAAGGAATAATCAGAATACCGGTGCTGAACGCCGTCCAGCGACGACCACCGAAGATAGGAACCATAAAGGAGTATGGAACACGTAATAACGCGCCAGAAACCGAAGGCAGCGCAGTCAACATAAATAGCTGATCGGTCGTAAAATTAAAACCGACTTTCGGTAAGTTCACCGCAACAGCGCTGAACAACATCCATACGCAAAACGCCAGCAGCAGACAGGGAACGGAAATCCACAGGTTGCGGCTGGCAATACGTTGACCGCGTTGTTGCCAGAACGCAGGATCTTCCGGTCGCCAATCTGTAATGACAGCTCCAGTAGCCCTTTCGGGGGCGGATGAGTGACTCATAGACACCTCTGATACTCGTTTCGATGTCTGCCACCTTAGTGTCTGTAGCTAAAGGCAATTTGATGTAAATCAAACGATAAGATAACTTTATCTATCATTGATATTTATCATTACCCATAGTGAGTACAGTGATTTCATAAAAATTATGAGATTTTTCACAGTGCTGTAAAATCCCTACCCTTACCGATGTAAAGCGACTAACCACGCGGCAAATAAGGAGTAACTCTTTCCGGGTATGGGTATACTTCAGCCAATAGCCGAGAATACTGCCATTCCAGAATGTATCGTCACATTCATTAAGGTTATTGCTCATTTAAAGCCTGAAGGAAGAGGTTTACATGCTTAAACGTTGTCTCTCTCCGCTCACCCTGGTTAATCAGGTTGCGCTTATTGTGTTGCTTTCTACTGCTATTGGACTGGCAGGGATGGCGGTTTCTGGCTGGCTGGTGCAAGGCGTTCAGGGCAGCGCCCATGCGATCAACAAAGCGGGATCGCTGCGCATGCAAAGTTACCGTCTGTTGGCGGCAGTGCCATTAAGCGAGAAAGACAAGCCCTTAATTAAAGAAATGGAACAAACGGCATTTAGCGCCGAGTTGACTCGAGCAGCGGAACGAGACGGACAACTGGCGCAATTACAGGGTTTACAAGATTACTGGCGTAATGAACTGATCCCTGCGCTGATGCGTGCACAAAACCGCGAAACGGTGTCAGCGGATGTCAGCCAGTTTGTTGCCGGGCTTGATCAGCTGGTATCTGGTTTTGACCGCACCACGGAAATGCGCATTGAGACAGTGGTACTGGTCCATCGGGTAATGGCGGTATTTATGGCACTTTTACTGGTGTTCACTATTATCTGGTTGCGGGCGCGACTGCTACAACCGTGGCGGCAACTGCTGGCAATGGCGAGTGCCGTCAGCCATCGCGATTTTACCCAACGCGCAAACATCAGCGGGCGCAACGAAATGGCGATGCTTGGAACTGCATTGAACAATATGTCTGCAGAACTGGCCGAAAGTTATGCCGTACTTGAGCAGCGGGTTCAGGAGAAAACTGCCGGGCTGGAGCATAAAAATCAGATCCTCTCTTTTTTATGGCAGGCTAACCGCCGTTTGCATTCCCGCGCCCCGCTGTGTGAACGCCTGTCACCGGTACTAAACGGCTTACAGAATTTAACCCTGCTACGTGATATCGAACTGCGGGTGTATGACACTGATGATGAAGAGAATCATCAGGAGTTTACCTGCCAGCCAGATATGACTTGTGATGATAAAGGCTGCCAGCTCTGCCCGCGCGGCATATTACCCGTTGGCGATCGCGGCACAACCCTGAAGTGGCGGCTGGCTGACTCTCATACGCAGTACGGTATTTTGCTGGCGACCCTGCCGCAGGGGCGTCATCTTAGCCATGATCAACAACAACTGGTGGATACCCTGGTTGAACAACTCACCGCCACGCTGGCGCTGGATCGGCATCAGGAACGTCAGCAACAGTTGATCGTGATGGAAGAGCGTGCCACCATTGCGCGCGAACTGCATGATTCTATTGCCCAATCTCTCTCTTGTATGAAGATGCAGGTGAGTTGTTTACAGATGCAGGGCGATGCGCTGCCAGAAAGCAGCCGCGAACTGTTAAGTCAGATCCGTAACGAACTGAATGCATCCTGGGCGCAGTTGCGTGAATTGCTCACCACATTCCGCTTGCAGCTCACCGAGCCTGGATTACGTCCGGCGCTGGAGGCGAGTTGCGAAGAGTACAGCGCCAAATTTGGCTTCCCGGTGAAGCTGGATTATCAATTGCCGCCTCGTCTGGTGCCTTCGCATCAGGCAATCCACTTGTTGCAAATTGCCCGTGAGGCATTAAGTAACGCCCTCAAACATTCGCAAGCGAGTGAGGTCGTGGTGACGGTGGCGCAAAACGATAATCAGGTCAAACTGACCGTCCAGGATAACGGCTGCGGCGTGCCTGAAAATGCCATCCGCAGCAATCACTACGGCATGATAATAATGCGCGACCGTGCGCAAAGTTTACGAGGCGATTGCCGCGTCCGCCGTCGTGAATCAGGTGGCACCGAAGTGGTTGTCACCTTTATTCCCGAAAAAACTTTCACAGACGTCCAAGGAGATACCCATGAGTAATCAGGAACCGGCTACTATCCTGCTGATCGACGATCACCCGATGCTGCGAACTGGCGTAAAACAGCTTATCAGTATGGCACCAGATATCACCGTGGTTGGCGAAGCGAGTAATGGCGAACAGGGTATTGAACTGGCGGAATCTCTTGATCCCGATCTGATCCTGTTAGATCTCAATATGCCCGGCATGAATGGTCTGGAAACGCTGGATAAACTCCGCGAAAAGTCCCTCTCAGGGCGCATTGTGGTATTCAGCGTCTCTAACCATGAAGAAGATGTGGTCACCGCACTGAAACGCGGCGCGGATGGCTATCTGTTAAAAGATATGGAACCGGAAGATCTGCTGAAAGCGTTACATCAGGCAGCTGCTGGAGAAATGGTATTAAGCGAAGCATTAACGCCTGTTCTGGCCGCCAGCTTGCGCGCTAACCGTGCCACTACTGAACGCGATGTTAACCAGTTAACCCCACGCGAGCGCGATATACTCAAGCTGATTGCCCAGGGTTTGCCGAACAAGATGATTGCCCGCCGCCTGGATATCACCGAAAGCACAGTAAAAGTGCACGTCAAGCACATGCTGAAGAAAATGAAGCTCAAGTCTCGCGTGGAAGCAGCGGTATGGGTGCATCAGGAGCGCATTTTCTGATTACGGTTCCCAGCGCAGTTCGTCGTTTGACAATGCATCGAACGGTTCGACAAGCGTTAGCGTGATCTCATTGGAGGAGACACGCTGCCCCTGGTTATCTTCCACCACCACCGACAATCGCCAGTGATTGCTTGCGCCTTCCCCGTTTTGCCAGTCAGGCATGATCAGCGTCCAGCCCTCCTCACTGTTGGCTTGTGCGCCCGGCGTCAAACTTAATATCTGCGTATCGCCCTGCCAAATCAGTTGCCGAATACCGTAACGACTGCGGATTTGTAATTTCAGCGGCACTGTTTCGCCAGGTTTTAGATCCCACGGCGGTGTCGCCAGAAACACCGTTAAGGTTTTTCGCTGTCGGTACTCAAGAGTCGGAAGATTATTTCGCTGCGGATTGTCATAGCGACTACCACGTAACGACTGACTTTCGGCAACTTCGCCCGCAGAAAGTTGTTTTTTGAGCGGTACACCAAAGCGGTAGTTAAGATTCAGCCCGAGGTTATTTTGATTCTCGCCACTTTCACCCTGTTTATGCTGAGCCGTCACAGTGACTAATGGCACTGGGGTATAATTTAATCCCAGACTCAACGCGACGGGATTGTGATAACCCGTACCAGAGTTAAACAAATCAACACGATCACCAAAATACTGTTCTACGCTGACACTGGTATTGAGGTGTTGATAGAACGGCATGCGCATTCGGGCTGTCAGGTCGTACCCGCGCGCCATCCGTTGTTCCTGCGTGGCTGTCTGTTCATGCCATGCAGCAAACGGCTGATAAAAGTTTGCCGATAGTCGCAAATATTCGCCCCACGCTTCGGCACCGAAGCCCGCTCGCTGAAGATTTTCGTCCAGCAAGTTGTCATAAAAAGTGTTATAACCCACCAGCCAGCTGCCGCGCGCCCAGCGTTGCCCAACGCCCACATTGCTCACCAGCCCATCATCCTGCTGAGTAAGACCAAGCTGGCTCCAGGTGAGATAACGATCATTATCTTGTAACGGCACAAACCAGCTTCCACGACTGCCGGTGAAATGTCCTTCGTTACCCACTTTGACGTCAACACTGGCATTTCCCCACGGTGATAGCCAAGACTCTACGTGCTGATTAACCTGTTGACTAAGCGCGTCGCGGACTTTTCCCAATGCGAAAGCTTTTGCCTGCTCGCCAGTATCCAGCCCGTTATCATTCATACTGGTTTCGCCGAAATCTTTCACAATTTCAGCAAAGTGTTTTTCCCCATCATGATTTTCGGGTGCCATGCCTAAATCCGGCAGACCATCATTGTTATTATCAAAGGGATTCGCCGCTTTTTGCTCGAAGGTAGATTGTGCGTTAGCTGTACCACCTGCCGCCAGCAAGAGTAAATAAAGCGGAATAATGCGAGGAACGAAACGGCTCAAAACGTCGGTAACTTCCGGTAAAAATGAAAAACCATAGCCTTAAAGAATAACGATTACTGGCAACTTTTGTCGTATTTTCTCGCGCTTTCAGGAAAATCCTTAAAAATGTGACCGATTGGTCAGACGCTGCAGAAGCAGTAAGATAGAAGATGAGTGTCTAATTCCCTGAATACAGGAGTAAATAATGCAAAAAATCGTGATCGTTGCCAATGGCGCACCTTACGGGAGCGAATCCTTGTTTAACAGCTTGCGGCTGGCCATTGCGTTACGAGAGCAGGAGAGCAATCTGGATCTGCGTCTGTTCCTGATGTCTGATGCGGTCACAGCCGGGTTGCGCGGGCAAAAACCAGGGGAAGGCTACAACATTCAGCAAATGCTGGAGATCCTTACCGCTCAGAATGTACCGGTGAAATTGTGCAAAACCTGTACTGACGGACGCGGGATTAGCACACTTCCTCTGATTGATGGGGTGGAAATCGGTACTCTTGTGGAACTGGCGCAATGGACGCTGTCAGCCGATAAAGTGCTCACATTTTAATGTTTGAGGGGGCGTCTGACGCCCCACTATGCGAAAAGTTTACTCAGGCGAATCCCGGCCGTAACACAGCATCCGGATAATTCTCCGCCAGCAGTTTTTTTACCGATACCAGCAAATCATTCAGCCCATCGTCCTGCATTCCCAGTTTGATAAGCTCCTGTTCCAGTGAAAACAGGTATTGTGCATTGGTTCCCAGCGGACCGCTCGCCGCCGCAATCAACGGCGCGATGACCTGAGCACGAGTGTCAGATTCATATTCTGGATGTCGCGGGTCCATAATAAACACAATGGCGTTTACTGTGCGTCCATCATCAAGATCAAGCTGACACCAGGTTGGCAGATAACAGCCGGTAATCATCTCACGCTTCCACAGCAAGGTTAGTTCCTGCTCCAGCGTCTCTTCTGGCAGTCGATAGGCGACGCCTGTGGTGCGTCCGCCCTCTTTCAGTGCAAGCATTCGTCCCGGCTGGTGCGCAGTCCCGCGCCCGGCGGTCAGACGCAGGCAAAACGCGCGATGCCATCCAACCAGTGTACCGGTGCACGACTCGGTAAACTCCAGTGCCGGATTCCACATCAACGATCCATAACCGAAGATCCACACCGGTCCCTCATCAGGTCGACAAGCCAGCGTCGCCGCCAGCGAAGCCGCCCGTTGTTCTGCTGACCATAAGAGTGATTCTTCAATGGCACCAAATGCCGTTTTACAATCGGCATTCATCAAGAAATCACGCGTTATCACCTTACACCTCCGCCACTGCATACTTCCCTGCGACAACTTTTTGGTGTCTTCCGGACATTTTTACTGCTCATTTTGAAACCACTAACGGGACAATATGCAATCCACGGACCACTTGCAAGGCAACACCGCACGAATAGCTTTAACTAAGCTACCGGTTTTACGATTTTTTATGCCATTTATCATCATCCCCTTTGGCATATTCATGCTTCACAGCAGCCCAGGCCACTTTATGCGCGGTTTCTTCGCGACTGGCGTCATCACGCCGATCTTCTTTATCTTTATATTGATCCCATGCGCTGTTGAACGCTTCTTTATAGATATCCTGGGCATGAGACGGAAGCACGTGCTTTACGCTTTCCGGCAGATCGCTTTTCGTTTTATACGGCATCGTTGACTCCTTTTACAAAGTTGAACATTAAGTGTGGTCAACAACATCTACTCTTGCCAAAACATAAGAATTTTCATGTCAGACTCTTCTTAAGAAGTGCTAAAACAAACATTGTCTAAACGCATTGCTTATTTTTATGGCCCGATGAGTAAAAAATCGACAGCGGGGTAAAAATTCGTAAAATGTTACCGATATCCAGACACTTTCTGTTATTTTTCCTACCTATTTTTTACATTTTCGATAAATTCATCTGCAAAGGGATAACCATAATGTCAAATGCTCAAGAGGCGGTAAAAACCCGCCACAAGGAGACTTCGCTTATTTTCCCGGTTCTGGCGCTGGTAGTGCTGTTCCTGTGGGGAAGCAGCCAGACACTACCAGTGGTCATTGGCATCAATCTTCTTGCTCTTATTGGTATTTTAAGTAGCGCCTTTAGTGTTGTCCGTCATGCGGACGTATTAGCCCATCGCCTGGGAGAACCTTACGGTTCGCTTATTCTTAGCCTTTCAGTGGTTATTCTTGAAGTCAGTTTGATTTCAGCTTTAATGGCAACCGGCGACGCCGCGCCAACGCTAATGCGTGATACGCTCTATTCAATCATTATGATTGTTACCGGTGGGCTGGTTGGCTTTTCATTATTGTTGGGCGGACGCAAGTTTGCCACCCAATATATGAATCTGTTTGGTATCAAGCAGTATTTAATTGCGCTGTTCCCCCTGGCGATAATCGTACTGGTATTTCCAATGGCTCTGCCTGCGGCGAATTTTTCAACCGGTCAGGCGTTACTGGTAGCATTAATTTCTGCGGCAATGTATGGCGTATTTTTGCTGATCCAGACCAAAACGCATCAAAGTTTATTTGTCTACGAGCACGAAGATGACAGTGATGACGACGACCCGCATCACGGTAAACCGTCTGCCCATAGCAGCCTGTGGCATGCTATCTGGTTGATTATCCATCTGATTGCCGTTATTGCAGTCACCAAAATGAACGCCAGCCCGCTGGAGACATTGCTCGACAGCATGAATGCCCCTGTCGCCTTTACTGGCTTCCTGGTGGCTCTGTTGATTCTGTCGCCGGAAGGTTTAGGTGCGTTAAAAGCAGTGTTGAACAACCAGGTCCAGCGCGCGATGAATCTGTTCTTTGGTTCAGTGTTAGCAACCATTTCGCTTACCGTACCTGTCGTCACGCTAATTGCCTTTATGACGGGTAACGAATTGCAGTTTGCACTTGGTGCGCCAGAAATGGTGGTGATGGTGGCCTCTTTAGTGCTGTGCCATATCTCCTTCTCCACCGGACGTACTAACGTGCTCAATGGCGCAGCGCATCTGGCACTGTTTGCCGCCTATTTGATGACGATATTTGCCTGACAGTTATATCTCCTCCGATGACGAAAATCGGGGGAGATAATATAAATTCCTGCTTATTGTATTTCTTCATACTACCTGAACAGGTCGTTAATCAGAATTGCGAGCCTGTACCAGAACCTGCACGAAACCACTGCAACAGCTGTTGAAAAGCCGGAATGTACTCTTCATTGCAAACATTTCAGGGATGAAGTGAAGATGAATTGCGACGTAATATCCACACCAAGCCGGCGTTATCCGGTGAGGCGCAATGTTGCGGGGGCTTTATCCCTGGTGGCATTGGTTGCTGGAAAGAGAAAACCCCCGCACGTTGAGAGGTAAAACCTGACAACAGAACGGGGGCTAATCTTGAACCATCAACAATTCAAGAATAGCCGCAAAATGTTGTCATTACAACAAGGCGGCTATATGACGCTCGCGCAGTTTGCCATGATTTTCTGGCACGACCTGGCGGCACCGATCCTGGCGGGGATTATTACCGCAGTGATTGTCAGCTGGTGGCGTAACCGGAAGTAAGGTGAAAACGGGCGTCAGGCTGCCGTGATGGCAATATGCGCCCGAAACCGGCCGCAGGGGTAACAGCCTGCGGCCCTTTTTGTCTTTATCTCTTCTGCAAGTAAATATTGGCAACCCGAGCTGGAAGCATCATCCAGAGCACTCATGAAACGACTGTAACAGCTGTTGAAAAACCGGAATGCACTCTTCATTGCAAACATTTCAGGGATGAAGTGAAGATGAATTGAGACGTAGTATCCACACCAAGCCGGAGTTATCCGGTGAGGCGCAATGTTGCGGGGGCTTTATCCCTGGTGGCATTGGTTGCTGGAAAGAGAAAACCCCCGCACGTTGAGAGGTACAACCTGACAACAGAACGGGGGCTAATCTTGAACCAGAACAATTCAAGAATAGCCGCAAAATGTTGTCATTACAACAAGGCGGCTATATGACGCTCACGCAGTTTGCCATGACTTTCTGGCACGACCTGGCAGCACCGATCCTGGCGGGAATTATTACCGCAGCGATTGTCAGCTGGTGGCGTAACCGGAAGTAAGGTGAAAACGGGCGTCAGGCTGCCGTGATGGCAATATGCGCCCGAAACCGGCCGCAGGGGTAATAGCCTGCGGCCTTTTTTGTATCCGGCACCCATGAAAAAAGTCTTAACGCAGAACGCTAAGACTTTATTTTTCAAGCAAAAAAGATTACTTGCTGGTATCCAGTTCTTCGAAACCTTTCACCAGATCATCAATCGCTTTCATTTGCTTGAGGAACGGTTCCAGTTTAGCCAGCGGCAGCGCGGATGGACCATCACATTTCGCATGTTCCGGATCCGGATGCGCTTCAATAAACAGCCCCGCCAGACCTACCGCCATACCGGCTCTTGCCAGCTCAGCCACCTGAGCACGACGACCGCCGGAAGCTGCGCCAAATGGATCGCGACATTGCAGTGCGTGGGTAACGTCGAAAATCACCGGTGAATTACCAGACACTTTCTTCATGATGCTGAAGCCCAGCATATCAACAACCAGGTTGTCATAGCCGAAGTTAGCACCGCGATCGCAAAGAATCACTTTTTCGTTGCCGCCTTCTTTGAATTTATCAACGATATTACCCATCTGTCCCGGGCTGACAAACTGCGGTTTCTTGACGTTAATTACCGCACCGGTTTTCGCCATGGCTTCAACCAGGTCTGTCTGGCGAGCAAGAAACGCCGGCAACTGAATCACATCCACAACATCAGCAACGGGCTGAGCCTGGCTTGGTTCGTGAACGTCGGTGATAATTTTCACGCCAAAAGTCTGCTTCAACTCCTGGAAGATTTTCATCCCTTCTTCCAGGCCCGGTCCACGATAAGAGTGGATGGAGGAGCGGTTGGCTTTGTCAAAAGAGGCTTTGAACACGTAAGGGATACCCAGTTTCTGGGTCACGGTTACGTAGTGCTCGCAAATGCGCATCGCCAGATCGCGAGATTCCAGCACGTTCATACCACCAAACAGTACGAACGGCAGGTCATTTGCTACGTTGATGTCGCCAATGCTAACCACTTTTTGTTTCATAGGATCGCCTTAATCTTGAGTAAAATGTCGATTAATTAATGCAGCACAATATGTTTATGCGCGATGTTATTTATTTGCGCACGGATCATTTCGCTGATCGGGTCTTCCGGACACTGTTCAACGAAATAACTTAAATCGTTCAACGCAACGTGTTCGCAATCCAGTTGCGCATAAATCAACCCGCGATCGCGAATTTCATAGGGATCTTCCGGGTTGAATTGTAATAAAGCTTCGCTGGTGCGTAACGCCAGCTCCATCTGATTTTCTTCCATCAACGAAGCTTTGAGTGTATCCAGCAATTTGCGGATTACCTCAATGTTATCAGCTTCATCAAGGTCTTCATAAAACAGTTCCGCCGACGGGCTGATATTTCCCTTTAACCACACATCCAGCATATGTTCGCTTAACGATTCACCGTTAAAAGGATTAATCAGCCAAATTTCACCATCCGGACATTCAATGCGCAATATCAACTGCGTAGGGAAAATCACCGGCAGCAGCGGCAAATCGAGACGATTCGCGACCCATAATAAAACCGCACCTAATGATACCGCACTGCCCTGTCGATTCTTTAACACCTGGTCCAGCCATAATGCATCGGAAAGACGATAAACGCCGCGTGAGGCTTTAAATCCCCAGTCGCCGTAAAACAGCGCGATCAGTTTTTCCAGCTGCTCTTCTAAAGGCAGAAGCTGGCTGATTTCTTCCTTCGCCAGACTAACGAGACGCTCCAGTTCGTCGTAAACATCTTGCGAGGGAAAATCGCGGCGGATTGCTTCGCAAGCCAGGATCATGCCTTCGCACAATGGCGCTTTATTAAATTCGAAATCAGCTAACGATCTCATGACTTACCCCAGTAACGGTACTTTTGTGGTGGCGAGTTTAATGATGATGTACAGCACCACCAACGCCAGCGGGAAGGCAATAATGCGCGCCTGCTGACTGTGCATACGACGATAATCGAGTGCAATAAAACCCAAAACGATATAAATGATAACTCCAAACAGCTTTTCAGTCAGCCACTGTGCCTGCCCGGAAAATGGCAGGATGTGCGCTTTAGCCATCAACGCAATGCCGCTTAACAATAACAGCGTATCGACAACCGGCGGCACAATGCGCGTCCAGCGCGCAAATGCCTGTGGATGCTTCTGATAACGTAGCCAGAAACGTAAGGTTAATAGCCCAACTGAAAGCGCGATACTAATAAGATGAACACTAAGCAGTGTAGAAAAACTTGTCATTGATAATAGCGGCCGAGCGTTACGCGCTCGTTATCACCATAGTCCCGACAGGTTTCGACGTCATGATATCCCGCGTGGATAAATGCCTGTCGCACCGCTTCGCCCTGCTGCCAGCCATGTTCCAGAAGCAGAAAGCCGCCGGATACCAGCGCGTTACGCGACTGTTCGATGATATGCACGATGTCTGCCATTCCACTGTCTGCCGCAACCAGCGCAGTGAGCGGCTCAAAGCGGACATCGCCTTGTTGAAGATGTGGGTCCTGCTCGTCAATATACGGCGGATTACTGACAATCATCGCAAACTGCTGCCCGGCTAGCGCGCTAAACCAGTCGCTTTGCAGAATATGGATATTTTTGATCGCCAGATGCTGGGCATTACGTTGTGCCAGAGAGACAGCATCTGGCATACGATCTACAGCGGTAATTTCACAGTCCGGGCGCTCGCTAGCCAGCGCCAGCGCAATCGCCCCGGTACCCGTCCCGAGATCGAGAATACGGCAAGGCTGTTCAGGCAACCGCGCCAGTGCCTGCTCCACCAGACACTCCGTATCCGGGCGCGGAATTAAGGTCGCTGGCGAAACAAATAACGGCAGCGACCAGAATTCTCGCACCCCGGTTAAATGAGCAATAGGTTCACCATCGCGACGACGCGTCAGTAGCGCATCAAGTTGCTGACATTGTTCGTCAGTCAGCTGCGTTTCACCAAAGGCGAGAATAAAAGTACGCCCTTTGCCGGTAACATGCGCCAGCAGGATTTCAGCATCACGCCGCGGGCTTTCGCTCGCCTGAAGTTGGCTTATTGCTTCACGTAACCAGTGTTGATATTCCATTATTCCTGCTCGGACAACGCCGCCAGTTGGTCGGCCTGATGTTCCTGGATAATCGGTTCAATTAGCATATCCAGCTTACCTTCCATCACTTCATCCAGACGGTAGAGCGTCAGGTTGATGCGGTGATCGGTAACGCGCCCCTGCGGGAAGTTGTAAGTACGGTTACGGTCGCTGCGATCGCCACTCCCCAGCAGGTTACGACGGGTAGACGCTTCGGCCTGTTGCCGTTTTGCCATTTCTGCAGCGTGGATGCGAGCACCAAGTACAGAAAGTGCTTTAGCTTTGTTTTTATGTTGTGAACGTTCGTCCTGACATTCAACAACAATTCCGGTCGGCAAGTGAGTAATACGAATTGCCGAATCGGTGGTGTTAACGTGCTGCCCCCCCGCCCCTGACGAGCGGAAAGTATCAATGCGCAAATCTGCTGGGTTGATGTCCGGCAGTTCTGCGTCAGGCAGTTCTGGCATTACCGCAACGGTACAAGCAGAAGTATGAATACGACCCTGCGATTCCGTAGCAGGAACACGCTGCACGCGATGACCGCCAGATTCGAATTTCAAACGACCATATACACCATCACCGCTAATTTTGGCGATGATCTCTTTATAACCACCATGTTCACCCTCGCTGGCGCTCATGATTTCTACACGCCAGCGGCGGGCTTCGGCGTAACGGCTGTACATACGGAACAGATCGCCAGCGAACAGCGCCGCTTCGTCGCCGCCGGTTCCGGCACGGACTTCGAGGAAGGCGTTACGTTCGTCATCAGGATCTTTTGGTAGTAACAGAACCTGTAATTGCTGTTCCAGTTGCTCGCTTTTTTCTTTAGCTTCGCGCAGTTCATCCTGCGCCATCTCACGCATTTCAGGATCGTCGAGCATCATCTGTGCGGTTTCGATATCTTCCTGAACCTGTTGCCAGTCGGTAAAACAGCGCGAAACATCACTTAACTGCGCATATTCGCGTGATAATGCGCGAAAACGTTCCTGGTCGGCGATAGTTTGCGCGTCACCCAGCAACGCCTGAACTTCTTCATGGCGTTCATGCAGGGCTTCCAGTTTGGCAACGATAGAAGGCTTCATAGGCGTAAATGCACCCTGTAAAAAAGGAAAATGATGTACTGCTACTCCAGCCCGAGGCTGTCGCGCAGAATATTCAGGCGTTCGTTATCCCCGTCACGGGCGGCCTGTTGAAGTGATTTCGTTGGCGCATGGATCAGGCGGTTAGTCAGTTTCCATGCCAGATCCTGCATAATGGCTTGAGCGTCGCCGCCCTGCTCAAGGGCCGCTAACGCTTTGGCGGTTAACTCATCGCGAACGTGCTCTGCCTGGCTGCGATACTCGCGAATGGTCTCGCTGGCGCTTTGTGCGCGCAGCCACGCCATAAATTCGCTGGTTTCCTGAGCGACAATAGTTTCCGCCTCAACCGCTGCGGCTTTACGCTGCGCCAGGTTGTGCGAAATGATGCTTTGCAGATCATCAACGCTGTAAAGATAAGCATTCGCCAGTTTGCCAACTTCCGGCTCAACATCGCGCGGAACGGCAATATCCACCAACAGCATTGGTTGGTTGCGACGGCTTTTTAATGCCCGCTCCACCATGCCTTTACCGATAATCGGTAACGGGCTGGCGGTGGAACTGATGATGATATCGGCTTCGCGCAGACGCTCGTCGATATCGCTCAGGGCAATCACTTCCGCGCCGACTTCATCTGCCAGAATTTGGGCACGTTCGCGAGTGCGGTTGGCGATAATCATCTTCTGTACTTTGTGTTCACGCAGATGACGCGCCACCAGCTCGATGGTTTCGCCCGCACCCACCAGCAGTACCGTCACCGTAGAGAGCGATTCAAAGATCTGCCGCGCCAGCGTACAAGCCGCAAAAGCGACAGACACAGCACTGGCACCGATATCTGTTTCAGTGCGAACGCGTTTCGCTACAGAGAAAGATTTCTGAAACATGCGTTCCAGTTCGCTGGCCTTCATATGACCTTTTTGCGAATCGGCAAACGCTTTTTTCACCTGACCGAGGATCTGCGGCTCGCCAAGGACGAGAGAATCAAGCCCACTGGCAACGCGCATTAAATGACTGACCGCATCGTTATCCTGATGCCAGTAGAGGCTATTACGCAGATCGTCTTCGTTGAGATTATGGTAATCACACAACCAGCGAATGAGCGCCTCTTGCAGGTCATCCCGTTCTTCAACGCTGAGATAAAGTTCTGTGCGGTTACACGTCGACAGCACCACACCGCCCTGCACCATCGGCTGCGCAAGCAGGCTGTCAAGCGCCTGATCGAGCTTATCCGGCGAAAACGATACACGTTCTCGCAGCGATACAGGTGCCGTTTTATGGTTGATACCGAGTGCTAAAAGGGTCATGTCTGCGGGAAATAATACCAACGTTGATAGGGTTAGTCTGCTTGCATCATACAGGATGCGTAAGATCAATAAAAGAGAGCGCCCCCTTTTGGAGTAATTGCCGAAAGCCGTTAGATTCTGGCAATTAAGACAACGTGAACATAGACGATGGCTAACGGTAACGCTAGCATTAAGGGTTATAACTGCAACGTATCTCAAGGACTTGTCATTATTATGCCCCTGCCCGATTTTCGTCTTATCCGCCTGCTACCGCTGGCTGCTCTTGTGCTCACTGCCTGTTCCGTTACCACGCCCAAAGGTCCTGGCAAAAGCCCGGATTCGCCACAATGGCGTCAGCATCAGCAAGACGTGCGCAATCTTAATCAGTATCAAACTCGCGGCGCGTTCGCTTATATTTCTGACCAACAAAAAGTGTACGCCCGTTTCTTCTGGCAGCAAACTGGCCAGGATCGCTACCGTCTGCTGCTAACTAACCCATTGGGCAGCACCGAACTGGAGCTGAATGCTCAGCCGGGTAACGTGCAGTTAGTCGACAATAAAGGGCAGCGTTACACCGCCGATGACGCCGAAGAGATGATTGGCAAATTGACCGGAATGCCGATTCCGCTCAACAGTTTGCGCCAGTGGATTTTAGGTTTACCGGGTGATGCAACCGACTACAAACTGGACGATCAATATCGCCTGAGCGAAATTACCTACAGCCAGAATGGCAAAAACTGGAAAGTTGTTTACGGTGATTATGACACCAAAACGCAACCTGCGATGCCAGCCAATATGGAACTCACCGACGGTGGTCAACGCATCAAGTTAAAAATGGATAACTGGATAGTGAAATAATGCGGACACAGTGGCCCTCTCCGGCAAAACTTAATCTGTTTTTATACATTACTGGTCAGCGTGCGGATGGTTACCACACGCTGCAAACGCTGTTTCAGTTTCTTGATTACGGCGACACCATCAACATTGAGCTTCGTGACGATGGGGATATTCGTCTGTTAACGCCCGTTGAAGGCGTGGAACATGAAGATAACCTGATCGTTCGCGCAGCGCGGTTGTTGATGAAAACTGCGGCAAACAGCGGGCGTCTTTCGGCGGGAAGCGGTGCGAATATCAGCATTGACAAGCGTTTGCCGATGGGCGGCGGTCTCGGCGGTGGTTCATCCAATGCCGCGACGGTTCTGGTGGCGTTAAATCATCTCTGGCAATGCGGACTAAGCATGGATGAGCTGGCGGAAATGGGGCTGACGCTGGGCGCAGATGTTCCTGTCTTTGTTCGTGGTCATGCCGCGTTTGCCGAAGGCGTTGGTGAAATACTAATGCCAGTGGATCCGCCAGAGAAGTGGTACTTGGTGGCGCACCCTGGTGTAAGTATTCCGACACCGGTGATTTTTAAAGATCCTGAACTCCCGCGCAATACGCCAAAAAGGTCAATAGAAACGTTGCTAAAATGTGAATTCAGCAATGATTGCGAGGTTATCGCAAGAAAACGTTTTCGCGAGGTTGATGCGGTGCTTTCCTGGCTGTTAGAATACGCCCCGTCGCGCCTGACTGGGACAGGGGCCTGTGTCTTTGCTGAATTTGATACAGAGTCTGAAGCCCGCCAGGTGCTAGAGCAAGCCCCGGAATGGCTCAATGGCTTTGTGGCGAAAGGCGTTAATCTTTCCCCATTGCACAGAGCCATGCTTTAAGCCGGGCAAGCTGAGTTTCGGTGACAACGTCACCTTGTTCCAGACGTTGCATCGCGCTCTTTAATACACCGCCTGGAAAGAATCATGCCTGGCCCGCACAGTTTTCGGCAGATTCTTTCCACCAATGGACGCATGCCTGAGGTTCTTCTCGTGCCTGATATGAAGCTTTTTGCTGGTAACGCCACCCCGGAACTAGCACAACGTATTGCCAACCGCCTGTACACTTCACTCGGCGACGCCGCTGTAGGTCGCTTTAGCGACGGCGAAGTCAGTGTACAAATTAATGAAAATGTACGCGGTGGTGATATTTTCATCATCCAGTCCACTTGTGCCCCTACTAACGACAACCTGATGGAATTAGTCGTTATGGTTGATGCCCTGCGTCGTGCTTCCGCAGGTCGTATCACCGCTGTTATCCCCTACTTTGGCTATGCGCGCCAGGACCGTCGCGTCCGTTCCGCTCGTGTACCAATCACTGCGAAAGTGGTTGCAGACTTCCTCTCCAGCGTCGGTGTTGACCGCGTGCTGACAGTGGATCTGCACGCTGAACAGATTCAGGGTTTCTTCGACGTTCCGGTTGATAACGTATTTGGTAGCCCGATCCTGCTGGAAGACATGCTGCAGCTGAATCTGGATAACCCAATTGTGGTTTCTCCGGACATCGGCGGCGTTGTGCGTGCCCGCGCTATCGCTAAGCTGCTGAACGATACCGATATGGCAATCATCGACAAACGTCGTCCGCGTGCGAACGTTTCCCAGGTGATGCATATCATCGGTGACGTTGCAGGTCGTGACTGCGTACTGGTCGATGATATGATCGACACTGGCGGTACGCTGTGTAAAGCTGCTGAAGCTCTGAAAGAACGTGGTGCTAAACGTGTATTTGCGTACGCGACTCACCCGATCTTCTCTGGCAACGCGGCGAACAACCTGCGTAACTCTGTAATTGATGAAGTCGTTGTCTGCGATACCATTCCGCTGAGCGATGAAATCAAATCACTGCCGAACGTGCGTACTCTGACCCTGTCAGGTATGCTGGCCGAAGCGATTCGTCGTATCAGCAACGAAGAATCGATCTCTGCCATGTTCGAACACTAATCGAACCCGGCTCAAAGACCCGCTGCGGCGGGTTTTTTTGTCTGTAATATCCATTTGTATGACCTATGCCTCCTTCACCTGCCATTTAGTTGACAGATGATGCGCTCACGGATGAAACATTATTGTGAACAAAATATTTTCCTCACATGTGATGCCTTTCCGCGCTCTGATCGACGCTTGCTGGAAAGAAAAATATACTGCCGCACGGTTTACCCGTGACCTGATTGCCGGGATAACCGTCGGGATTATTGCTATCCCGCTGGCAATGGCGTTGGCTATTGGTAGTGGTGTGGCACCCCAGTACGGTTTATATACCGCAGCCGTTGCGGGGATTGTCATTGCTCTGACGGGTGGGTCACGCTTTAGCGTTTCCGGTCCGACTGCGGCATTTGTGGTAATTCTCTATCCCGTTTCGCAACAGTTTGGACTGGCAGGACTGCTGGTTGCGACCTTGCTGTCGGGGATCTTTTTGATTCTGATGGGGCTGGCACGCTTTGGGCGCCTGATTGAGTATATTCCGGTTTCCGTCACCTTAGGTTTCACCTCGGGTATCGGGATCACCATCGGTACCATGCAGATTAAAGATTTTCTCGGTCTGCAAATGGCCCATGTCCCGGAACATTATCTACAAAAAGTCGGCGCATTATTTATGGCGTTGCCGACCATTAATGTGGGTGATGCTGCCATTGGCATTGTGACGCTTGGCATTCTGGTTTTCTGGCCGCGTCTGGGCATTCGTTTGCCTGGTCACCTTCCGGCCTTGCTGGCTGGTTGCGCGGTGATGGGGATTGTTAACCTGCTCGGCGGACATGTTGCTACCATCGGTTCGCAGTTCCACTACGTTCTGGCCGATGGTTCTCAGGGTAACGGTATTCCGCAATTGCTGCCACAACTGGTGCTGCCGTGGGATCTACCTGATTCAGAATTCACGCTAACCTGGGATTCTATTCGCACACTGCTGCCTGCGGCATTCTCAATGGCAATGCTCGGCGCAATCGAATCTCTGCTCTGCGCCGTGGTACTGGATGGTATGACCGGAACGAAACACAAAGCGAACAGCGAACTGGTTGGACAGGGACTGGGGAATATCATCGCCCCGTTCTTTGGTGGTATTACCGCTACAGCTGCCATCGCGCGTTCTGCCGCTAACGTCCGTGCCGGGGCAACTTCCCCTATCTCGGCGGTGATCCACTCTATTCTGGTTATTCTTGCCCTGCTGGTACTGGCACCGCTGCTCTCCTGGCTGCCGCTTTCCGCCATGGCTGCCCTGCTGTTGATGGTGGCTTGGAACATGAGTGAAGCGCACAAAGTGGTCGACTTGCTGCGTCATGCGCCGAAAGATGACATCATCGTCATGCTGCTGTGCATGTCGCTGACCGTGCTGTTTGATATGGTTATTGCCATCAGCGTGGGGATCGTGCTGGCATCGCTGCTGTTTATGCGTCGTATCGCACGTATGACTCGCCTGGCACCGGTAGTCGTAGATGTTCCAGACGATGTCCTGGTACTGCGCGTTATTGGCCCGCTGTTTTTTGCTGCTGCTGAAGGCTTATTCACAGACCTGGAGTCACGTCTTGAAGGCAAACGGATTGTGATTCTGAAGTGGGATGCCGTTCCGGTACTTGATGCAGGTGGTCTTGATGCGTTCCAGCGTTTTGTGAAGCGTCTGCCCGAAGGATGTGAACTGCGCGTGTGCAACGTGGAATTCCAGCCACTGCGCACGATGGCTCGCGCAGGCATTCAACCGATCCCGGGACGCCTGGCGTTCTTCCCGAATCGTCGCGCGGCGATGGCGGATTTATAAGTACGAGATTGACCAGTCAGAGCAAACTGACTGGTCAGTAAACTGCAGTATTTGTTAGCTATGACGGCGATTATCGCTACGGCGGCAACGTTTGTCATAGTGGCGAACCCACCAGTAACGGTCGCACACCTGTTCATGCCCGCCAACACGGGCACCCGCCAGCCAGAGAATGGCACCGACGAAAATACTTAGCACTGCACCATGTGCGAAATACTGGGGCATATTAAACTGTGGTAACTGGTTGAGGATTGAATACCCCACACCGACCACCATTACCACCAGACCCAACCCCATGAGCACGTTACCGAGTAACGAAGCGTTTTTGCGTTTCATATGTCACCTCCGGAACTTTCTGGGTTGTAACAGGGAATACCCCTCTTCCTTATGTGTAAAGTATAGACAACACCCTGTGGGTTATGTGCGGGCGTGATCACAATTACAACCCTTATTTCAACAAAACCTTACAAATAAACGCCTGAACACCTTGGCTTTCTAATAGTCCACTCAGGCAATTATTGCGTTATCTGCATTTGATACGCAGTTTTTTGTCAAGCGGGGCCGCAACCAGTAAACTACGCGCCAGTTATGTACACACTCAGGACAAAAAAACGTGACGATTAAATTGATTGTCGGCCTGGCGAACCCCGGCGCTGAATACGCCGCAACGCGACATAATGCTGGTGCCTGGTTCGTTGACTTACTGGCAGAGCGATTGCGCGCTCCGCTGCGCGAAGAGGCTAAATTCTTTGGTTATACTTCGCGAGTCACCCTTGGAGGCGAAGATGTCCGCCTGTTAGTCCCGACTACATTTATGAATCTCAGCGGCAAAGCCGTTGCGGCGATGGCCAGTTTTTTCCGCATTAATCCGGACGAAATTCTGGTGGCCCACGACGAACTGGATCTGCCTCCTGGCGTCGCCAAATTTAAGTTGGGCGGTGGCCATGGTGGTCACAATGGACTGAAAGACATCATCAGTAAATTGGGTAATAACCCTAACTTTCACCGTTTACGCATCGGAATCGGTCATCCAGGCGATAAAAATAAAGTTGTCGGTTTTGTGTTAGGCAAACCGCCTGTTAGTGAACAGAAGTTAATTGATGAAGCCATCGACGAAGCGGCGCGTTGTACTGAAATGTGGTTTACAGATGGCTTGACCAAAGCAACGAACCGATTGCACGCCTTTAAAGCGCAATAAGTCGTTGTCTGCGGCATTTTTGTCGAGTGCCGTGTATAATAGGCAAAATTATTTCCATTTCTGCAATCTGTTAGCAATAACAGGTTGATTATTAAGATATTAAGGTGATTTAAATCATGGGATTCAAATGCGGTATCGTCGGTTTGCCCAACGTCGGGAAATCTACCCTGTTCAACGCGCTGACCAAAGCCGGTATTGAAGCGGCCAACTTTCCATTCTGCACCATCGAGCCGAACACAGGCGTCGTACCAATGCCTGACCCTCGCCTGGATCAACTGGCTGAAATCGTAAAACCGCAGCGTACGCTTCCCACGACCATGGAATTTGTCGATATCGCCGGTCTGGTAAAAGGCGCATCGAAAGGCGAAGGTCTGGGTAACCAGTTCCTGACCAACATCCGTGAAACCGAAGCGATCGGTCACGTTGTTCGCTGCTTTGAAAATGACAACATCATTCACGTTTCCGGCAAAGTTAACCCGGCGGATGATATTGAAGTTATCAACACCGAACTGGCGCTGGCAGACCTCGACACCTGCGAACGTGCGATTCATCGCGTACAGAAGAAAGCCAAAGGTGGCGATAAAGACGCGAAAGCCGAGCTGGCGGTACTGGAAAAATGCCTGCCCCAGCTGGAAAACGCAGGTATGCTGCGCGCGCTGGATTTAAGCGCTGAAGAGAAAGCGGCTATTCGTTACCTGAGCTTCCTGACGCTGAAACCAACAATGTACATCGCCAACGTCAACGAAGACGGTTTTGAAAACAACCCGTATCTTGACCAGGTGCGTGAAATCGCAGCGAAAGAAGGTTCTGTTGTAGTTCCGGTTTGTGCTGCTGTTGAAGCAGACATTGCCGAACTGGACGACGAAGAACGTGACGAGTTTATGCAGGAGCTTGGGCTGGAAGAGCCGGGCCTGAACCGTGTAATCCGTGCCGGTTATAAGCTGCTGAACCTGCAAACTTACTTCACCGCTGGGGTGAAAGAAGTACGTGCATGGACCATTCCGGTTGGTGCAACCGCGCCGCAGGCCGCTGGCAAAATCCATACTGATTTTGAAAAAGGCTTTATCCGTGCACAAACCATCTCGTTTGAAGATTTCATCACTTACAAAGGTGAACAAGGCGCGAAGGAAGCAGGCAAAATGCGTGCAGAAGGCAAAGATTACATCGTTAAAGATGGCGATGTGATGAACTTCCTGTTCAACGTCTAATTCCGCTAATACTACTCTGGCGGTTAATAACGAGCCATTATGTGAGTTGCACGTAATGGCTTTTTTACGCCTGCTACGCGTCTTCTTTCAATTCTGAGTTACCAAAACTCATAATCAGACTCCTGACAATATTAACAATGCAGCTTTTATGTGATAACAATCACAGTGCATTAACCGTTCAAGAGTTTGTCATGAAAAAAACATTTACCTTCAGCCTGTTAGCAATTGTCTTTGCAAGCCTGTTGAGTGCTTGTGTTCCCCACCATCATCACCGCCACAGCGATGGCCCTCGTGGTCCTGCGCCCTCCGGTAAGCCAATGCCACCTTCAAATGGTGGACCAAATCACGGCAGTCATGGTCGCTATTAATTAGCAATTCATAGCGGGAAAGTACATACTCTCCCGCTATCCACGGCGCTTAAACTGCCCTGCATCAATGCCATGTTGCTTCATTTTCCGCCACAGCGTAGTGCGGCCGATTCCAAGTAAAGCCGACATTTCCTGAATGCGACCGCCTGTGACCTGGGCTGCGTTAATAATTGCCTCTTTTTCAACTTCCGCAAATGACAGACTGGTGGAAAGGCGGGTGGCGCTGACATCATCTGTCGCCTGCTCGGTAAACAGATGTTCAGGTAAATCACTGACGCGAATGCGCCCGTTATCACTACTCAGAGCAAGATTCTCGATGACGCTGTAAAGTTCAAAATCGTTGCCTGGCCATGCACAAGAAACCAGGCGAGCGAGGGCATCGTCATCAATTTTCAGCCGCGTAGAGAAGCGTTTTTCAAGGCTGCGTAATTTGTTATTCACCAGCGCCGGAATGCTGCCACGCCGCATACGCAGAGGCGGGATGGTAATTTCAAATGCATGCAGCGCGTAATACAGCTGGCGACTAAAGCGATTTTGTTCCACCAGCATTGCCAGGTCCGCGGTCGTTGTGGCAATCACTTTGACATCAATGGGTATTAAACGCCGCGCATCCAGTCGCGTGATAACACCCTGCTTGATAACCTGAAGCAAAGCAGACTGTAACTCCACCGCCAGATATTCAATCTTTTCAAGAAACAGCGTGCCGCCGTGCGCCAGTTCCAGCCGACTCAGACGGCCATTTTCATTATCCGTGCGATCGCCACCAATAAATTCTTCCGCCAGCGCCGCATCACCATATAACTCACAATTGACGGCGATATAAGGCCCCGCTGCACGCTCACTTTCATTATGAATTGCCTGACTTAGCAGTGCCTTGCCCACACCCTCTTCTCCACAAAGCAGGACAGGAAAGCTACTGCGCGCCGCCTGGCGACCAAAATGAATCAAGCGGCGGGTTTGCGGATCGTCCTGTGGCATATGAGCGAAGGTATGGCTGACTTTTCCTAATTGACTGGTCATTAACTGCCGCATCTGTTCCACAGGATGGAGCAACAAAATAAAGCTGGTTCCCTGCGTTTCTATTATCGGTTTAAGGGTTATCACCGCATCAATAAACTGGTGCTGACTTTCAAAGGTTGCTTCTACGTGTTTGAGCGGATGTGCCTGTTTTATTGCTTGTTGCAATACGGCGGGTAACGTTAAGAGTTCAGTGATTGCTCGTCCCTGACTTGCCGTCGCGTCAAGGCGCAAGACTCGCGCCGCCTGGGCATTGATAAATTGCAAATTACCCTGCTCGTCCCAGCTAATCACGCCATCATCCATACTTTCTAACAGGGCATTAAGTTGATTTAAATGGCGGTTAGTTTCAGCGAGCAAACTGTCCGTCAGCAGTAAATTTCCGACCTCGCGTGCGATTGCCAACGTCAACGGCAAATCAGCTGCGGTAGTTTGTTCAACCGGACACGCCAGCGCTATTGTTCCCGTCAATCGGCCCTTGCTGTCAAACAACGGCGTTGCACAAAAGGCCCAGTTCCAGAGTGCCTGTTTGAAATGTTGATCGGCCATCGTTTTCACGGCCTGACCAGAGATAGCCGCTAACGATAGCGCACAAGTACCAATAATTCCCTCGGCGCAATACGTGCCGTCATTGAATCCCAGTGCACTTAGCTGCTGCAAGGTTTGCGGATCGCCATTACGGCTGAGAATGCAGGCGGTTTCATCGAGGATAAGCAGCGCACACGCTCGCGGTGCCATGTATTCCCAGGCATCTTCCAACGCAGCCTGCCCGAGCGTCAGCATCGCTTTCTTACGCCGATAAATAGACGCAAATGTCACGCCCTGGGCCTGGTGTGGTACGTTCCATGTCTCCCGTTTCATCAGCTTATTGCATCTCTCCCAGGAGGTTGCAATTAAGGGAGATATGCCCCGACCATCGTTGTTAAAAGCGCCACTCATATCCCGCATCCCTTATGACAAAAGGTGTTCCGGCTCGCAATTTTTAGTATTAATACACGTAAAAGTTTCAATATGGAACATTCATTAAAGCATATGTTTCACTATGAAACATAATTTGGGCTAATTTTCTTTTCCCTTGCCTGATGCACAATGGATTCATCGGCAGTCAGTGGTCGCCGTGTCGTTGAACATCATCCATGCCCTACCGTAATTGCTGGAGCAAAATAATGAAAAAATTGATCAATGATGTGCAAGACGTACTGGACGAACAACTGGCAGGACTAGCGAAGGCGCATCCATCGCTGACACTGCATCAGGATCCGGTGTATGTCACCCGAGCTGATGCCCCCGTTGCAGGAAAAGTCGCCCTGCTGTCGGGTGGCGGCAGCGGACACGAGCCGATGCATTGTGGTTATATCGGTCAGGGGATGCTTTCTGGGGCCTGTCCGGGCGAAATTTTCACCTCACCGACGCCCGATAAAATCTTTGAATGCGCCATGCAAATTGATGGCGGCGAAGGTGTACTGTTGATTATCAAAAATTACACCGGCGATATTCTTAACTTCGAAACAGCAACCGAGTTACTGCACGATAGCGGCGTAAAAGTGACCACTGTGGTCATTGATGACGACGTTGCAGTAAAAGACAGTCTTTATACCGCCGGGCGGCGCGGCGTTGCCAACACCGTATTAATTGAAAAACTCGTAGGTGCAGCGGCGGAGCGTGGCGACTCACTGGACGCCTGTGCGGAACTGGGGCGTAAGTTGAATAATCAAGGCCATTCAATAGGTATCGCTCTCGGTGCCTGTACCGTTCCTGCCGCGGGCAAACCTTCTTTTACCCTGGCGGATAATGAGATGGAGTTTGGCGTCGGCATTCATGGTGAGCCAGGTATTGACCGCCGCCCCTTCTCTTCCCTTGATCAAACCGTCGATGAAATGTTCGACACCCTGCTGGAAAATGGCTCATACCATCGCACTTTGCGTTTCTGGGATTATCAACAAGGCAGCTGGCAGGAAGAACCACAAACCAAAAAACCGCTCCAGTCTGGCGATCGGGTGATTGCGCTGGTTAACAATCTTGGCGCAACTCCGCTTTCTGAGCTGTACGGCGTCTATAACCGCCTGACCACACGTTGCCAGCAAGCGGGATTGACTATCGAACGTAATTTAATTGGCGCGTACTGCACCTCACTGGATATGACCGGTTTCTCAATCACCTTACTGAAAGTTGATGACGAAACGCTGGCACTCTGGGACGCCCCGGTCCACACCCCGGCCCTTAACTGGGGTAAATAAGGAGAAAACAATGTCACTGAGCAGAACTCAAATTGTTAACTGGCTTACTCGTTGTGGCGATATTTTCAGCACCGAGAGCGAGTATCTTACTGGACTGGATCGCGAGATTGGCGACGCTGACCACGGGCTAAATATGAACCGAGGCTTTAGCAAAGTGGTGGAAAAACTCCCTGCTATCGCAGATAAAGATATCGGTTTCATTCTCAAGAATACCGGCATGACGCTACTTTCCAGCGTTGGAGGTGCCAGTGGTCCGCTGTTCGGTACCTTCTTTATCCGCGCCGCACAGACAACCCAGGCACGGCAAAGCCTGACGCTGGAAGAGCTTTATCAGATGTTCCGCGATGGCGCGGACGGCGTAATCAGTCGCGGTAAAGCCGAACCTGGCGATAAAACCATGTGTGATGTCTGGGTGCCGGTGGTGGAATCGTTACGTCAGTCCTGCGAGCAAAATCTCTCTGTTCCGGCGGCCCTCGACGCTGCCAGTAGCATCGCCGAATCCGCTGCACAAAGTACGATTACGATGCAAGCCCGCAAAGGCCGCGCCAGTTATCTCGGTGAACGCAGTATTGGTCACCAGGATCCCGGCGCAACCTCGGTGATGTTTATGATGCAAATGTTGGCGTTAGCCGCAAAAGAGTAAGGAATTGGTGATGGTAAACCTGGTCATAGTTTCACATAGCAGCCGACTGGGAGAAGGTGTCGGTGAATTAGCCCGTCAGATGTTAATGAGTGATAGTTGTAAAATCGCCATTGCCGCGGGAATTGACGATCCACAAAATCCCATTGGTACCGATGCCGTCAAAGTGATGGAGGCCATCGAATCTGTTGCCGATGCCGACCATGTGCTGGTCATGATGGATATGGGAAGCGCATTATTGAGTGCTGAAACTGCGCTGGAATTGCTGGCTCCCGAGATCGCCGCAAAAGTACGTTTGTGTGCTGCGCCGTTGGTCGAAGGTACACTGGCAGCAACGGTCAGCGCGGCCTCGGGGGCGGATATCGACAAAGTTATCTTTGACGCCATGCATGCGCTGGAAGCCAAACGTGAACAACTGGGTTTACCGTCCTCCGACACTGAAATCTCTGACACATGTCCTCCGTACGATGAAGAAGCCCGTTCTCTGTCGGTGGTCATAAAAAACCGTAACGGCCTGCATGTACGTCCGGCCTCCCGACTGGTTTATACCTTATCGACATTTAATGCCGATATGTTGCTGGAGAAAAACGGCAAATGCGTTACACCGGAGAGTATTAACCAGATTGCGTTACTACAAGTTCGCTATAACGATACGCTGCGCCTGATTGCGAAAGGACCAGAAGCTGAAGAGGCACTGATCGCCTTCCGTCAGCTGGCTGAAGATAACTTTGGTGAAACGGAGGAAGTTGCTCCACCTACTCTGCGTCCCGTTCCGCCTGTTTCGGGTAAAGCCTTTTATTATCAACCTGTTTTATGTACGGTACAGGCAAAATCAATCCTGACCGTGGAAGAAGAACAAGAACGATTACGCCAGGCCATTGACTTCACGTTATTAGATCTGATGACGTTAACAGCGAAAGCAGAAACCAGCGGGCTTGACGATATTGCCGCAATCTTTTCTGGTCACCATACACTGTTAGATGATCCGGAACTGCAGGCGGCGGCAAGCGAACTCCTTCAGCATGAACATTGCACGGCGGAATATGCCTGGCAACACGTTCTTAAAGAACTTAGCCAGCAATACCAACAGCTGGATGATGAATATCTACAGGCTCGCTATATCGATGTGGACGATCTTCTGCATCGCACCCTGGTCCACCTGACCCAAACGAAAGAAGAACTCCCGCAGTTTAACTCACCAACTATTCTACTGGCGGAGAACATTTATCCCTCCACAGTACTGCAACTGGATCCAGCGGTTGTAAAAGGTATCTGCCTTAGCGCCGGAAGTCCGCTATCCCACAGTGCCCTAATCGCCCGTGAACTGGGAATTGGCTGGATTTGCCAGCAGGGTGAGAAACTGTATGCGATACAACCAGAAGAAACGCTAACGCTGGACGTTAAAACGCAACGTTTCAACCGTCAGGGTTAAACCACCGTTCGGATGGCATCATTCTGATGTCATCCGGCAATTTACTCTGCACTGATGTTTTTAACTACCTGTTATATTTTTCACCAAATTATGATGATTTTTCTTCGCTAATCGCGAACCCAACGTCGCTGGCTGGCTAATAAACAGACGTTATTTAATCACTCTATTTCGCCGTTATTTATCCCTTTAATTCCCTTTTCTAAAATGTCTGTCAGTTCGCAGAATGTGATTTCGATCATGCAGCTAGTGCGATCCTGAACTAAGGTTTTCTGATACTTGAATACCGTTTTATTCGGTTTCGCCAAAGGAGAATGATTGATGAAATCCCCCACCCCTTCTCGCCCGCAAAAAATGGCGTTAATTCCAGCCTGCATCTTTTTGTGTTTTGCTGCGCTATCGGTGCAGGCAGAAGAAACATCGGTAACGCCACAGCCGCCTGATATTTTATTAGGGCCGCTGTTTAATGATGTGCAAAACGCCAAACTTTTTCCGGACCAAAAAACCTTTGCCGATGCCGTGCCGAACAGCGATCCGCTGATGATCCTTGCTGATTATCGGATGCAGCAAAACCAGAGCGGATTTGATCTGCGCCATTTCGTTAACGTCAATTTCACCCTGCCAAAAGAGGGCGAGAAATATGTTCCGCCAGAGGGGCAGTCACTGCGCGAACATATTGACGGACTTTGGCCGGTATTAACGCGTGCTACCGAAAATACCGAAAAATGGGATTCTCTGTTACCGCTGCCGGAACCTTATGTCGTGCCGGGCGGACGTTTTCGCGAGGTATATTACTGGGACAGTTACTTCACCATGTTAGGACTTGCCGAAAGCGGTCACTGGGATAAAGTCGCGGATATGGTGGCCAATTTTGCTCATGAAATAGACACTTACGGTCATATTCCCAACGGCAACCGCAGTTACTATTTAAGCCGCTCGCAGCCGCCCTTCTTTGCCCTGATGGTAGAGTTACTGGCGCAACATGAAGGCGACGCCGCGTTGAAGCAATACCTGCCGCAAATGCAAAAAGAATATGCTTACTGGATGGACGGTGTTGAAAACCTGCAAGCCGGACAACAGGAAAAACGCGTTGTCAAACTTCAGGATGGTACCCTTCTCAACCGCTACTGGGACGATCGCGATACGCCACGACCAGAGTCATGGGTGGAAGATATTGCCACCGCCAAAAGCAATCCGAATCGACCTGCCACTGAAATTTACCGCGATCTGCGCTCTGCCGCTGCGTCTGGCTGGGATTTCAGCTCGCGCTGGATGGACAATCCGCAGCAGTTAAATACCTTACGCACCACCAGCATCGTACCGGTCGATCTGAACAGCCTGATGTTTAAAATGGAAAAAATCCTCGCCCGCGCCAGCAAAGCTGCCGGAGATAACGCGATGGCAAACCAGTACGAAACGCTGGCGAATGCCCGTCAAAAAGGGATCGAAAAATACCTGTGGAACGATCAACAAGGCTGGTATGCCGATTACGACCTGAAAAGTCATAAAGTGCGCAATCAGTTAACCGCGGCCGCCCTGTTCCCGCTGTACGTCAATGCGGCAGCGAAAGATCGCGCCAACAAAATGGCGACGGCGACGAAAACACATCTGCTGCAACCCGGCGGCCTGAACACCACGTCGGTGAAAAGTGGACAACAATGGGATGCGCCAAACGGCTGGGCACCGTTGCAGTGGGTCGCGACAGAAGGATTACAAAACTACGGGCAAAAAGAGGTGGCGATGGACATTAGCTGGCACTTCCTGACCAATGTTCAGCACACCTATGACCGGGAGAAAAAGCTGGTGGAAAAATATGATGTCAGCGCCACCGGAACGGGGGGCGGCGGTGGCGAATATCCATTACAGGATGGCTTTGGCTGGACCAATGGCGTGACGCTGAAAATGCTGGATTTGATCTGCCCGAAAGAGCAACCGTGTGACAATGTTCCGGCGACGCGTCCACTCAGTGAATCAACAACACAACCGCTAAAACAAAAAGAGGCGGAACCTACGCCTTAACTTTACTGTATATCGAGCAATGCCATTACATGCATAAAATTGGCATTGCTCTTTCTTCACCACGAAATACCACTCTTTCTACGGTCTATGCCTTTATTTTCTTTTATTAGAGAAGATTTTAATTTTATTTTATCAACTTGTTAATCATTACACCTCTATTTATATTTTCCCCCACTCCCCATTCTCCCTGACAATTTTCTTGTGGAACAAAGTGTTATTTAAGCAACAAGCAAATCATTCTGTCTCTTTAGACAAATTTTGACATCAAACATGATCTTTTTCGCTATATGTGTAAGTATATAGCGGTTTTAATTATCAGGATATTACTTATGTCACTAACCAGACGGAGGTTTACACAGATTCTTGCGTCGACATTGTTCCTGCATCATCTGCCGTCCTTTGCACAATCAGTCAAATTCTGGGCCTCACTGACGCTTCCCGAAGCCCAAAACATTACACGCATCGTCAGCGCAGGCGCGCCCGCCGATTTACTATTGCTGGCTGTCGCGCCAGAAAAAATGGTCGGTTTTTCCTCTTTTGATTTTGCCCGTCAGGCATTAATTCCATTGCCAGAGCACATTCGCCAGTTCCCCAGGCTGGGACGACTCGCCGGGCGCGCCAGCACACTCTCGCTGGAAGGGCTTATGGCGTTACATCCCGATTTGGTCGTTGATTGCGGCAATACGGATGAAACCTGGATCTCCCAGGCACGGCAGGTTAGCGAACAGACACAAATACCCTGGTTATTGCTTAACGGGAAACTGGAACAATCAGCAGAACAGTTAACAACGCTTGGCAAAACGTTAGGCGAAGAGCACCGCGCCACAGAACAAGCCAATCTCGCCAGCCGCTTCGTTGGTGAAGCTCAGGCATTCGCCACCTCACCCGCCGCTAACCTCAGCTTTTATGCTGCGCGCGGTCCTCGAGGGCTGGAAACGGGCTTACAGGGTTCGTTGCATACCGAGGCGGCGGAATTATTAGGTTTGCATAACGTCGCGCAAATAGCCGATCGCCACGGTCTGACACAGGTTTCCATGGAAAATCTCCTGCGCTGGCAGCCGGATATTATTCTGGTTCAGGAGGCCGTTACTGCAGATTTTATTCGTCGTGATCCTCTCTGGCAGGGCGTGAAAGCGGTTGCGGAACAACGCATCTTATTTTTAAGTGGCCTGCCCTTTGGCTGGCTGGATGCCCCGCCGGGAATCAACCGTCTTCTGGGATTACGCAGACTTCACGCCTGGCTGGATCCCGCCATCAATCGTCAGTTTAAAAGTGACATGCAGCATTATGCCCAACTGTTCTGGCATTGTTCACTCAGTGACGCCGACTATCAAAAATTGGTGGCGAGCTAATGAGAACCGTAAACGGATGTATTTTGCTGCTGGCAGCTATCAGTATCACTTTTGCCGCCGTAAGTGGGGCTTATCATCTCGATATGCAGCAACTGCTGGCGCTCATTCTTCGTCAAGAAAATGTTCCTGTGCAGGAACAAATTGTCTTCTGGCAAATCCGCGTGCCGCGTATTCTTGCTGCGCTGTTTCTGGGCGCGGCGCTGGCAGGGGCCGGAACCACCTATCAGGGAATGTTCCGTAATCCCTTAGTGTCACCGGATATTTTAGGCGTCTCCGCCGGTGCCGGACTTGGTGCCTGCGCGGCAATCCTGTGGGGATTATCCATTGTTTACATCCAGCTGTACGCATTTTGCGGCGGGCTGATGGTGGTCGCGGGCGTCTGGTTGATTACGCGTCGGGTAACCCGCCACGATCCGATCTTAACCCTGGTGCTGGTAGGCATTGCGTTAGGCACGTTGTGCGGAGCGGGGATATCGCTAATAAAAACGCTGGCCGATCCTTACACCCAGTTACCGTCAATTACCTTCTGGTTGCTGGGAGGACTGTCCACCGTGACCTTACGCGATCTCTGCTATGCTGCACCGATCATTCTCATAGGCTCCTTGCCCCTGTTTTTTCTCCGCTGGCGCATGAATTTACTCACACTTTCCGACGACGAAGCCCGTTCGCTGGGACTGAACGTGACACGTCTGCGCTTTGGATTGATTGTCTGCGCCACACTAATCACCGCCAGCACGGTAGCAATAGCGGGCATAATTGGTTGGGTCGGCCTGGTCGTTCCGCACATTGCCCGCTTGTTGACCGGTCATAACCATCAGCAGCTGTTGCCCATGGCAATGTGTACTGGCGCGATTCTGCTCCTGCTTACCGATACGCTGGCACGCAGCATTGGAACAACAGAAATCCCACTTGGCATTCTGACCGCTTTTGTTGGTGCACCGTTTTTCCTGTTTTTGTTGTTACGCGGAGGTCGCCAGTGACTTTGCTTGCCGTCCGTCATGCGTCTCTGGGTTACTCCCGCCATCCGGTGCTACGCGACGTGTCCTTCACCCTGTCGCAAGGAACAATTTGTTGTCTGTTAGGAGCCAATGGTTGCGGCAAAACCACACTCATGCGCTCCATTCTTGGCGTTATACCGTTATTAAAAGGCGAGATCTTACTGGATAGCCTCCCTGTGCAGACACTCAGCCATCGCCAGCGCGCGCAGGCTATTGCCTGGGTGCCGCAGGCGCACGACGGCATTTTTGCTTTTAGTGTGCTGGATATGGTGTTGATGGGCCTGGCCCCCACCATAGGCGCTTTTTCCGTTCCCGGTAAGCAAGAACGCCTGAAAGCAACGGAGCAACTGGAAAAGCTGGGCATTTTGCATCTGGCGACACGACGCTGGAATACGCTTAGCGGCGGTGAACGTCAGCTGGCTTTAATCGCCCGTGCACTCGTCCAGCAACCGCGCTTGTTATTACTGGATGAGCCTGCCTCCAGCCTCGATTTCGGTCATCAGATCCAACTACTGGACACGCTGGCGCAGCTCAAAAATAACGGCATGACAATGCTAATGTCGACTCATCATCCGCTCCATGCCAACGCCATTGCCGACAGCATTATCCAGGTAGAGCCAGATGGACGAGTAACACAAGGCTTACCGACCGAACAGTTAACAACGAAAAAACTGGCTGCCCTGTACCGGGTTTCTGCCGACCAGATTCACCATCACCTCTCTGCAATTAAGCACTAAGGAAAAATCATGCTCATTGACGATATTGATTTTGCAGACCTTTACCTTCAGCAACTCAGGCTGGCCCATCGCACAGAAAAAACGCCGGATCACTGGGATCAACGGGCGGAAAAAATGGCGGAAAATTGCGCCTCGCCTACGGACAGCTACCTGCAACAACTGACCGCTAAAATTGATCTGCAAGGCGCGCAAACCTTATTCGATATGGGCTGCGGACCGGGTACCGTATCGCTGGCGCTGGCTGACAAACTCACGACGATTTATGGCGTTGATTACAGTCAGGGGATGCTGAACGTTGCCGCCCGCCGCGCCGCCGCGCTAAAGGCAGACAATGTCCACTGGATCCAGCGCGCATGGGAAGAGGACTGGAGTGACCTGCCACGCTGCGATATTGCCGTGGCTTCCCGCTCTACTCTGGTGGCTGATATGCGCCAGGCAATGAGCAAACTGAATAATCAGGCACGGCTTCGCGTCTATACGACTCATCTGGTCAGCACCTCGTTCGTCTCTCCAGCCATTCAGCGGGCGGCTGGTCGGGAAGTGATCGAATTACCCAACTATATCTTTGCGCTCAACGTCCTGTATCAGATGGGAATTTATGCTCACGTTGATTTTATCCGTGGACAAAATTGCCAACAGGATAACAGCACCTGGGAACGTTTTGAGCAGAACGTCAGCTGGAGTCTTGGCGCGCTTAACGACGATGAGCGTGAGCGGTTATATCACTGGTATCAACAACAAGATGCTCGTGCCCTCGCCCCTGCCAGCCGCGACTGGGCGCTCATCTGGTGGGATAGCGTACCGCAGGAGGCACTGCGATGATTTTCCTTTCTCAGGCACAAATCGATGCGTTACTTCTGGAAGATATCCAGGGCGGTGACCTGACCACGCGAGCATTAAATATTGGACACCAGCATGGCTATATAGAGTTTTTTCACCGTCAGGGCGGCTGCGTCAGCGGAATTTCTGTCGCGTGTAAGATGTTAACTACGCTGGGATTAACTATTGATGACGCAGTCAGCGACGGTTCACAAGCGAACGCGGGTCAGCGGCTAATCCGTGCGCAAGGTAATGCCGCAGCACTTCATCAGGGATGGAAGGCAGTCCAGAATGTGCTGGAGTGGAGTTGCGGTGTTTCTGATTATCTCGCTCAAATGCTGGCGTTACTTCGTGAACGTTACCCTGATGGCAATATCGCCTGCACCCGAAAAGCAATTCCGGGCACCCGCTTACTGGCCTCGCAGGCAATTCTGGCTGCCGGAGGACTGATTCATCGTGCCGGATGTGCGGAAACCATATTATTGTTTGCCAACCACCGTCATTTTCTTCATGACAATCAGGACTGGTCAGGCGCAATCAATCAGTTACGTCGCCACGCACCCGAGAAGAAAATAGTTGTTGAAGCCGACACGCCGAAAGAGGCAATCGCCGCGTTACGCGCGCAACCAGACGTACTTCAGCTCGACAAATTTAATCCGCAACAGGCAACTGAAATTGCGCAAATAGCACCGTCGCTGGCTCCTCACTGCACGCTGGCTCTGACCGGCGGAATTAATCTGACAACGCTCAAAAATTACCTCGACTGCGGCATTCGCCTTTTTATTACCTCCGCGCCTTATTACGCGACACCAGCTGACATTAAAGTCAGTCTGCAACCCGCAGCCTCTATTTAATTCTTTGTTAAACGGAATTTATTCTATGAGACTCAAAAAACGTTATCTCTGCACAGCATTATCACTTGCCTTTACCCAGCAGGCCGTAGCGGCTCAGGAGAGTGACACGCTGACCGTATGGTCCAGTCCGGTATCATCGACGACGACCACCGTTCTCGATCAACCCACCATGAAGGCCCTGGATAAACAGAATGTCGCTCAGGCATTAAGTGTCGTCCCCGGCGTGGTGCTGCAAAAGTCAGGTAGCCGCAACGAAGAACAGGTCAAAGTTCGTGGCTTTGATAGTCGTCAGGTGCCAGTCTATTTCGACGGTGTGCCCATTTATGTTCCCTATGACGGCAACCTCGATCTGGCGCGGATTCTGACCAACAATTTGGGGGCAGTTGAAGTTTCCAAAGGGTATTCGTCGCTGCTTCAGGGGCCTAATCAGATGGGCGGAGCCATTAATATCACCACCCAGAAGCCAACAAAACCTCTGGAAGCAAATCTGGGATATCGCCAGGGATGGAGCCGTAGCCAGGACAATGCCTACGATATGCATGCTTCATTTGCCGCCAGCAGCGATCTGGGGTATTTGCAAGTCAGCGGTAGCCAGCTAAAGCAGGATTTTCTCGGCCTGCCGCATGGTGTAAATAATGATATTGCAGGCAAACACGGCAAGATGATTAATTCATCGGCTGATGATAAACGCGGCATTGTGAAGCTCGGTTTTACACCACGCGAAAACGATGAATACACATTGACTTACATTAAGCAGGATGGTGAAAAAGATAACCCGCCATACAGTGGAAATAGTGGTCAAAAATCACGCTACTGGCAGTGGCCAGAGTATGACAAAGAAAGTTTTTATTATCAGGGAACGACCCAACTAAACGATCGTTTTACCCTGAAAAGTCGGCTGTATCGCGACACCTTTGAAAATACGCTAATGATGTACAACTCGCTGGCTGATTTGAAAAATAAAAAAGGCAGCTACAGCCATTATTCCGATTACAGCGACGGTGCCGGGTTACAACTGGCAGCCGATGTGCGTGAAAACGATCTGCTGTCGTTTGCCGTTAACTGGAAAGATGACGTACACCGGGAAAAAGGTGCGCCACACGCCGCTTACGATCGCTATGAAGATCGTACCTGGTCGCTCGCCAGTGAATATCAATGGGCTGCTGCCGATAATGTCGATGTCGTGGCTGGAATCAGCTATGACTGGCGCGATAGCGTAGAAGCGAAAAAACATGAGAAAGATGGCAGTATCACCCATTATGACGACAACAATCAGTCAGCTTTTAACTGGCAGGTGATGGGGAAATACCACTTTGCCAATGAAGACACGCTGGCGCTTTCGTACTATGACCGCACACGCTTTCCGACGCTGAAAGAACGCTATACCACGTCCAAACCTGCGTATAACCAGATAGCGATTGTTAACCCGCAGCTCAAACCGGAACGCGCGCGCGGGGTGGATTTAACCTGGAATGGTGCCTTCACGCACGACTGGGGGTTTGAGGTCAGCGTTTACTATAACCGGGTGAGTGATGCCATCCTCTCGCACAATATCGATGCCGATACCATTCAAAATCAGAACAGCGGCACGGTGGATTACAGCGGTCTGGATGCCGGTATTAAGGGGAAAATCAGCAATATACTGGATGTAGGATTGAGCTACGCCCTGATCCACGCTGACGCCAAACGCAAAGACATCGGCAAGATAACCGATCTGCCAACGCAGACAATGACCGCATGGATGACTCTCAAACCGTGGGAGCCGTTAAGCGTAACGCTGTCGGAAGAGGCGCGTTCCTCCAGCTACAGCAACAGTGACGGTTCACAAAAAGCCGCCGGTTTTGCGGTGACTCACATTCGAGCCGATTACACCTTAGGTCATGGCTTCAGCGTCAATGCGTCGGTCAATAACCTGTTTGATACCAAATATGCCTACAGTGAAGGGTTTATTGAAGAAGGTCGCAATTTCTGGGCAGGTATCGAGTATACGTTCTGATGTGAAAACGGATAGCGGCATCTGTATCGCTATCCGCCTTATGAAAATCTTATTCTCTTCGCAGAAGGCGGAATACGCCCAGCACCAGGATAGCGCCCACCACCGCCACCAGGAAGCTGTGCAAATTAAAACCGCTGATGGTGCCGCCAATGCCAAACATGGTCGCCAGCCAGCCGCCGACCACCGCACCGACTATCCCAAGAATACAGGTCAGGAAAAATCCACCACCATCACGCCCCGGCATGATTAGCTTGGCGATAATGCCGGCTATCAGGCCAAAAATAATCCAGGCAATAATTCCCATGTTCAGGCCCTCATTTCGATGAATCGGACGCAAGAAATGCTTACGTCAACGCTCTAAGTATAGGCAAGGGCGGGATCGATGCTGGGCGTATGTCGGCTGATTTAAGAACGACATGTAAAAAATATTCACGCATTTGTATTAAGTTTTGTTAACTGTGACCGATAAACCTAAGACAGTTTGTCAGTCAGGAGTTTTTCCGCGTGAGTCATTACCATGAGCAGTTCCTGAAACAAAATCCGTTAGCCGTCCTGGGCGTGTTACGCGATTTGCACAAAGCCGCAATTCCTTTGCGTATTAGCTGGAATGGCGGGCAGCTGATCAGCAAAATACTGGCAATAACTCCGGATAAACTGGTGCTGGATTTCGGCAGTCAAGCCGAAGATAACAACGCTGTGTTAAAGGCGCAGCACATTACCATTACCGCCGAAACCCAGGGCGCGAAAGTCGAATTTACTGTTGAACAACTACAGCAGAGTGAATACTTGCAGCTTCCGGCATTTATTACCGTACCGCCTCCCACCTTGTGGTTTGTACAACGACGCCGATATTTCCGCATCTCCGCCCCACTCCATCCGCCTTATTTTTGCCAGACCAAACTGGCGGATAACAGTACGTTACGTTTCCGCCTGTATGATTTATCGTTAGGCGGCATGGGCGCATTACTGGAAACAGCAAAGCCTGCCGGATTGCACGAAGGCATGCGCTTCGCTCAGATTGAAGTCAACATGGGGCAATGGGGTGTTTTTCACTTTGACGCCCAGTTAATCTTCATCAGCGAGCGCAAAGTGATTGATGGCAAGAATGAAACCATCACCACTCCCCGTCTGAGCTTCCGTTTTCTTAACGTCAGCCCGACGGTGGAGCGGCAATTACAGCGGATTATTTTCTCTCTCGAGCGAGAAGCCCGGGAGAAAGCGGACAAAGTGCGCGACTGATTTACATCGCGTCCAGTGCCTGCTCAAGTTTGTAGATATAGCGCGGAGCCTGCGGCGCAGGATGATTTCGCGCTACGTGATCGAGGAACTCGTCAGCATCCAGATCGTTGATTTTGCTGATCGCCTTTTTCCGATCTGACGAGAAAGTCCGTAGCAGCGCACCTGCCCCGTTAGCATATGACACCACCAGCGCATATTGCAGTACCTTCGGATCTTCAATGCCTGCCAGCGGGCCGGTTTCCAGAATATTCAGGTAAGCCGCTCCCATTGAAATATTACGCTCCGGATTTTTCAGCTCGCTGGTCGTCGGCTCACCACTCCAGCCCATACGACGATATACATCACGTCCGGAGGTTGAAGCTTTTATCTGCATCAAACCAATGGCATTCGATTTACTCACCGCGTTCGGATTACCACCCGATTCGATAGCGATAATCGCCGTGATCAATTGTGGATCGACGCCCCAGGCTGCACCGGCTTTCTGGCTTATTGGCATCCACTGCATCGCACGTTGCACCGGAACTTTCGCGTTCCACGGCGGGTTCGTATAGTCATGCTTTGATGAACAACCCGCTAATAACACAATCAAAAAGGCAAACCATCTCAATTTCACTTCTTCTATCCTTATAGCCTGGAATCGCCGTTGAGGTGACAACGGCACACCTAAGCGGCATGATATACATTTCGTTTCTGTTGTCAGCAAGGAATTGCCATGTCTCTGTTTCACTTAATTGCCCCATCGGGTTACTGCATTAAACAGCACGCCGCGCTGCGTGGTATCCAGCGCCTTACCGACGCGGGGCATCAGGTCAATAACGTCGAGGTTATTGCCCGTCGTTGTGAGCGTTTTGCGGGTACGGAAACGGAGCGTCTGGAAGATCTCAATTCCCTTGCCAGACTGACCACCCCCAACACCATCGTGCTGGCTGTACGCGGCGGTTACGGTGCCAGTCGTTTACTGGCAGATATTGACTGGCAGGCACTGGTGGCTCGCCAACAACATGACCCGTTGCTCATTTGCGGACATAGCGATTTTACCGCCATTCAGTGCGGTCTTCTGGCGCAAGGCAATGTCATCACCTTTAGCGGCCCCATGCTGGTAGCAAACTTTGGCGCGGATGAACTAAATGCCTTTACCGAGCACCACTTCTGGCTGGCGTTACGCAATGAAACCTTCACCATTGAATGGCAAGGGGAAGGCCCGACATGTCAGACCGAAGGCACGCTGTGGGGAGGCAATCTTGCGATGCTAATTTCACTGATTGGTACACCGTGGATGCCGCAAATCGAAAACGGTATTCTGGTGCTGGAAGATATTAACGAGCATCCTTTCCGCGTCGAACGTATGCTGTTGCAGCTCTATCATGCTGGAATTTTGCCACGTCAGAAGGCGATTATTCTCGGTAGCTTTAGCGGCAGCACGCCTAATGATTATGACGCAGGTTACAACCTGGAGTCAGTATACGCGTTTTTGCGTTCCCGCCTGTCGATTCCACTCATTACCGGCCTCGATTTTGGTCATGAACAACGTACGGTAACGCTGCCGTTGGGCGCACAAGCCATGCTTAATAACACCCAGGAAGGCACTCAGTTGACGATTAGCGGTCATCCTGTTCTTAAAATGTAAAAAAATCACGCTTCAGGGCTAAGTAAAACGCTGTCTCTGCCGCTAATATGGTAGGGTTTATATAAGAGACAGCGTAATCAGGAGTAACCGACCGTTGGATGCCACAACAATAATTAGCCTTTTCATCTTAGGATCCATCCTTGTCACCAGCAGTATATTACTTAGTTCATTTTCTTCCCGTCTTGGCATTCCTATTCTGGTTATTTTTCTGGCGATCGGCATGCTGGCTGGAGTCGATGGCGTCGGCGGTATCCCGTTTGATAATTACCCCTTCGCCTACATGGTAAGTAACCTGGCGCTGGCGATTATTTTGCTCGACGGCGGAATGCGCACTCAGGCCAGTTCCTTTCGTGTGGCGTTAGGACCGGCACTGTCGCTGGCGACGCTGGGCGTGCTTATCACCTCTGGTTTAACCGGCATGATGGCGGCGTGGCTGTTTAATCTTGATTTGATTGAAGGCTTATTAATCGGCGCTATCGTCGGCTCCACCGATGCTGCAGCGGTCTTTTCTCTGCTGGGTGGTAAGGGGCTTAACGAACGTGTTGGCTCGACGCTGGAAATTGAATCCGGCAGTAATGATCCAATGGCGGTCTTTCTGACGATTACCCTGATTGCGATGATCCAGCAACATGAAAGCAGTGTCAGTTGGATGTTCGTGGTCGATATTCTGCAGCAATTTGGCCTCGGGATTGTCATCGGTCTTGGCGGTGGTTATTTACTGCTGCAAATGATTAATCGCATCGCCCTGCCCGCCGGTTTATATCCATTGCTGGCATTAAGCGGCGGTATTTTAATTTTTGCTTTAACCACGGCGCTGGAAGGCAGCGGTATTCTGGCTGTTTATCTGTGCGGTTTTCTGCTGGGTAATCGGCCGATTCGCAACCGCTACGGCATCCTGCAAAATTTCGACGGCCTCGCCTGGCTGGCGCAAATCGCCATGTTCCTGGTGCTGGGGCTGTTGGTTAACCCAAGCGATCTGCTACCTATTGCCATTCCGGCGCTCATTTTGTCCGCATGGATGATTTTCTTCGCCCGTCCTCTTTCGGTATTTGCCGGATTGCTACCATTCCGTGGCTTCAATCTGCGTGAGCGCGTGTTTATCAGCTGGGTGGGATTACGCGGCGCGGTGCCGATTATTCTGGCCGTGTTCCCGATGATGGCGGGGCTGGAGAATGCACGTCTGTTCTTTAATGTCGCCTTCTTTGTGGTTCTGGTTTCACTGCTCTTGCAGGGAACATCACTCTCGTGGGCGGCGAAAAAAGCCAAAGTGGTGGTTCCGCCCGTCGGACGTCCGGTGTCACGCGTTGGCCTGGATATTCATCCGGAAAATCCGTGGGAGCAGTTTGTTTATCAATTGAGTGCCGATAAATGGTGCGTGGGCGCGGCACTGCGCGATTTGCATATGCCAAAAGAGACGCGTATTGCGGCACTGTTTCGTGATAACCAGCTGCTTCATCCTACCGGCAGCACCCGACTGCGCGAAGGCGATGTATTGTGTGTAATTGGTCGGGAACGCGATCTTCCGGCGCTCGGTAAACTGTTCAGCCAGTCGCCACCGGTCGCGCTGGATCAACGCTTCTTTGGTGACTTCATTCTCGAAGCCAGCGCCAAATATGCTGATGTTGCGCTGATATATGGCCTGGAAGACGGGCGAGAATATCGTGATAAGCAGCAAACGCTGGGTGAAATTGTCCAGCAGTTGTTAGGCGCGGCACCGGTTGTCGGTGACCAGGTAGAGTTTGCCGGGATGATCTGGACGGTGGCCGAGAAAGAAGATAATGAAGTGTTGAAGATTGGCGTACGGGTGGCTGAAGAGGAAGCTGAATCTTAAATTTAATGCAGCATCTATCGCCGGATGCGATGCTTTACTGACCGCAGCCTGAGCCTGTAATAAACTTGTCATTTCCTGATTTTGATATGTTCATTCCAACATCAGAAGAAAGTTAAATTATGGATGACAAACCATTACAGGCTCTGGCTAATGAACTCAAAACACCGGCTCAAGAAAGTCAGCGTAAGGGTTTCTTCCGACTGCAACAGGTGAAGAAAAACCAGCCCCGCATTACCGGTATCCCCGTCAACCATCAGGGGCCCCTGCCTGACATCGCCTGAACATATTCCCCCACGCAACCTGCCGCACTGACGTAGCCCACACAATAGGCGTTTCATCCGCCTGTAGCACCGGATGCATGAGCGATTTCTTATAGTTATTCCTTTGCTTAATAACGATTATTTCCGGGTCGTTCGCTCTCGTATTTTCTTTAATACGTCAGAGCTACCTGGGCCGTAATACAGCATGTACCAGACCCGACACGGCATTTCTTACCAGGGAAAAAGTCAACGATGAGTAGTTATATCAGCGCAAATGACGTCCTGTGGCTCCTTTGCGGTGACCACATTCACGTCTCCGGCGCTGCCAGAGGATATTTATTTCAAGGATACGTAGCATTATGGCTAGCTTTAAAGACATCTGCCCATTCGCCCCCGCCATTCCTCCATCTTCCGTTAACCCAGGCGTACGACGCCCGCCAGGGCGGCTCTTCCTGTCGGCGGAACTCAAGAATCAAATTTTGCAGAACATGAAGTATCTCAGCCCGCAAAAATTCAGCTGGGGTGATGCCCCCTGGCAGATCATTGACCTTAGTACCGCGGGCAAAGTGAACATACAGGTGGACAACAATACCATCATCACGTTGGGGACTCCCCTGAATCAGCAACATAACGAGTTCATGATGGTCGCCAAATGGTGCGAATGGGCTATACAGCAGGATGGTTTGCAAGAAAACCTGCAAAAAAACTGCACGAGGTCCTGGAAGAAAACAGGCAAAACAAACAGTCAGAAATTCCCCAAGAAGACCTGAAAGAAAGGCTGAAAGAAATCAAGGAAGATATCCTGGAAGAAAACCAGTCAGCAAGCCAGATTGAAGACCGGGCAGAAGCATTGCGCAGAATGAAGGAATGTCTCATAACAAGACAGAGTATGCTCGATCTTAGCAACCTTGGACTGACTTCACTCCCTGAAAATTTGCCTCCACATCTGATTGAATTTAACTGCAGTAGAAACATGTTGACCGCGTTACCGGAGGTAATGCCAAAGGGGCTGAGAGTGCTTGAATGTATGGAGAACTTTTTGATCTTGTTACCGAAGGTGCAGCCCCCGAAACTGATGGTACTGAAGTGCTATGAAAACTATATTATCTGGCTGCCTGAGCTGTCGACTAACCTGAGAGTGATTGACTGTTCTGAAAACTTCTTGCAATTTTTACCGCCGTCGATGCCCCAGTACCTGTATACACTGCGCTGTGCTTTCAACAGTATTAGCTTAATACCTGATGAGATGCTGGAGAACTTGACTCGCCTGAAGGTATTTGACTGTTCTAGTAACGATTTGATCTCTTCACCACGGCTGCCGCCCAAACTAATCATATACTACTGTGGAGAAAACCAGTTTAAAACTGTACTGGTGCCGCAGCCCCAGAGCCTGAAGGTGTTTGACTGTAATGGTAACCCGTGGGACAAAGACAATTTACCGACGCTGCTCAAAGCCGTCGAGGGCCTGAAAAACCAGGAGGGCCTGGAGGACCTTTTAGACTTTTTGCGCAAGGAAGGCCAGGTTGACCTGGAAGGACTCGAGGAGCTGGAGGACCTGGAGGACCTGATGGTTCTGGAGCACCTGGAGGACCCGGTACTCCTGGAGCGCGTGAAGGTACAGGAGGACCTGGAGCTCCTGGATCAACAGTTGGGCCTGTTGAGTCTGGAAAAACAACAGGACTCGCAGCCTGTTAATCAACAATCTGAACATGAACCCGAATCTGCATCAAGGGTGAAGCGTGATTTATCTGAAGTCGAGTTCGAGTCAACAATGAAACGTAAGCGTTTTATGTAGAACGCCTGTGCGGTGAACTCAGGTTCCGGGGAAATAGTGTCCATCATTGTAATGGACACTATCATGGGAAATGGCTCTGTCACATCAACAACTACAGTTGCTGACCAGCCGGATGGATGATTTTTTCGCAACCAGAAGACGCTGCCTCCGATCCGGCTTACAACAAGTTACACTGTCACAACCGGGACACGTAACGCCAGCGCGCACATCAACTCATAGCCCACCGTTCCGGCAGCGGCGGCGACATCATCAATCTTGATCTCCTTGCCCCACAGCTCAACCGGCGTACCAATACCGGCCTGCGGGCAAGGCGTTAAATCAACCGCCAGCATATCCATCGAGACGGTCCCCACCGTCATGGTGCGCACGCCGTCCACTAAAACAGGAGTACCGGTAGGCGCATGGCGCGGATAACCGTCGGCGTATCCTGCGGCGACAATGCCGATTCGCTGTTCATCGCGCGCAGTATAGCGACCGCCGTAGCCCACACGCTCGCCCGCTTTTAGCGTCTGGACACCAATAATCTCACTGCTTAGCGTCATCACCGGACGTAATCCGGTATTGGCGATATCACGCCACTGACCGGACGGCGAAGCGCCATACAAAATAATGCCAGGCCGAACCCAGTCAAAATGCGCTTCCGGGTGCCACAGAGTCGCCGCCGAATTGGACAACGAACGCCGACACTCCAGCCCTTCCGCCGCCTGCTCAATACGCGCCATCGCGCTGGAAATTCCATCAGGATGTTCCGCCTCGGCAAAATGCGACATCAGGGTCATTTCGCCAACATTCGCCATCGCCCGCAACTGCTGCCAGACGGTAAGCACGCGATCGGGCTGGAAGCCCAACCGATTCATCCCACTGTTCACTTTAAGATAAATATCCAACGGTGCTTTTAGCCGTGCATTTTGCAGTGCTTTGAGCTGCCAGTTGCTGTGTACGCAGGTGGTCAGGCGGTGCTGGTCATAAATCTCCAGATCCTGAGCATGGAAAAATCCTTCCAGCATCAGGATCGGTCCTTTCCAGCCGCGCTCACGTAACGTTATTGCCTCTTCCAGGTTAAGTAATGCAAAGCCATCGGTGGCCCCGAGCGCGCTCCAGATACGCTCAATACCGTGCCCGTAAGCGTTCGCTTTTACCACCGACCAGACGCGCGCGCGCGGCGCGGCCTGGCGGACAATGGACAGATTCTGTTTTAATGCCTGCAGATCGAGGCTGGCCTGTATCGGACGGGTCATCTCGTTTCCTTAGCTGTGTGCGCCATGTAAATGGCCCGGGCGTGATGGCGTAAATCCACGGCTGTAGCGCGCTACGCTTAGATCTTCATACGGGATCGCTGGCGTGCGACCAGAGAGCAGATCGCTTAACAACTGACCGGAACCGCAAGCCATCGTCCAGCCGAGCGTGCCGTGACCGGTATTCAGCCACAGATTTTTAAAGCGTGTACGCCCGACAACCGGCGTGCCGTCTGGCGTCATCGGGCGCAGACCAGTCCAGAAAGTCGCCTGCTCGACATGACCGCCGCGTGGATAGAGATCGCGAACCACCATCTCCAGCGTTTCACGACGCGGTTGCAACAGCTCGGTGTTAAAGCCAACAATTTCCGCCATTCCACCAACACGAATGCGGTTATCGAAACGGGTAATGGCGATTTTGTAGGTTTCATCAAGGATGGTAGACACCGGCGCACCATCTTCCTGTGCAATCGGAATAGTCAGCGAGTAGCCTTTCAGCGGATACACCGGAATATCAACTATGCCTTTGAGCATCGCCGTCGAGTAAGAACCAAACGCCATCACATACGCATCGGCCTTAATCACTTCATCGCCACACTTCACGCCGTAGATTTGCTCGCCGTCGCAAAGTAGTTGGTCAACGGGCGTATTAAAGCGGAATTTAACCCCCGCCTGCTCCGCCATCCGCGCCAGATTCTGGGTAAACAGCTGGCAGTCTCCGGTTTCATCATTGGGCAGCTGGAGCCCCCCCGTCAGTTTGTGCGCCACTTCTGCCAGCGCGGGCTCCACTTCCGCCAGGCGGCTGGATTCCAGCAGCTGATACGGTACGCCGGCATCTTCCAGCACGGCGATATCGCGGGTCGCATTTTCATACTGTTGTTCGGTACGGAACAGTTGCAGCGTCCCACCCTGACGCCCTTCATACTGAATATTGGTTTCGGCGCGCAATGCTTTCAGGCAATCACGGCTGTATTCCGCCAGACGCACCATCCGCCCTTTGTTTTCCATGTAGTGGCTGGTGTCGCAGTTACGTAACATTTGCCACATCCATTTCAACTGGAACTGCGTACCGTCGAGACGAACCGCCAGCGGCGCATGGCGCTGGAACATCCATTTAATCGCTTTTAAAGGCACACCTGGTGCCGCCCACGGTGCTGCATATCCGGGGGAGATTTGCCCGGCATTCGCGGCACTGGTTTCCAGGGCGGCCCCCGGCTCCCGATCAATGACGGTGACCTCATGTCCTGCCTGATTTAAGTACCAGGCGCTGGCAACGCCTACCACACCACTTCCCAGTATGACAACTCGCATAGCCACTCCGATAACGGTAGATACAGTAAAAGAATAATAATCTAATTACATCTTGATAACTCAGTTGAAAATATTATTCAACATACGGCTTTTTTATGGTGAGCTGGCTCACATCTCCCTGACTCTGCGGCAATATGGCGTCTTTAGTATCTCCTGCTGAACGCCCTTTTTATCCAGCATAAAATTCCGTTCAGAAGCGGATTAGTGGCACTCTGATAATAAGAAATCGCAAAGAAAAAAATTCTCCGGCGACGCGGTTTTTAACAGGTGTTCTATGCTTGAAATGAGGTGCTCCACACAGAGAGCGCCGACAACAATGAGGTGCGCGTATGGCGACGATCGATTCTATGAATAAGGACACCACACGTTTGAGCGATGGACCCGACTGGACGTTCGACCTGCTGGATGTTTATCTGGCAGAGATAGACCGGGTGGCGAAACTCTACCGGCTGGATACCTACCCGCACCAGATTGAAGTGATAACCTCAGAACAGATGATGGATGCCTACTCCAGCGTCGGCATGCCAATTAACTATCCGCACTGGTCATTCGGTAAAAAGTTTATCGAGACTGAACGGCTGTATAAGCACGGTCAGCAAGGACTGGCCTATGAAATCGTCATTAACTCTAACCCGTGTATCGCTTACCTGATGGAAGAAAACACCATTACCATGCAAGCGCTGGTGATGGCACACGCCTGCTATGGGCATAACTCTTTCTTCAAAAACAATTACTTATTCCGTAGCTGGACCGACGCCAGTTCGATTGTCGATTATCTGATTTTTGCCCGTAAATATATTACCGAGTGCGAAGAGCGCTATGGTGTGGATGAAGTAGAACGGCTGCTGGACTCGTGCCATGCGCTGATGAACTACGGCGTGGACCGGTATAAACGCCCACAAAAAATCTCGCTGCAAGAGGAGAAAGCCCGGCAGAAAAGCCGCGAAGAGTACTTGCAAAGTCAGGTCAATATGCTCTGGCGTACCCTGCCGAAGCGCGAGGAAGAGAAAACGGTTGCTGAAGCGCGCCGCTATCCGTCCGAGCCACAAGAAAACCTGCTCTATTTTATGGAGAAAAATGCGCCACTGCTGGAATCATGGCAGCGTGAAATTCTGCGTATTGTGCGTAAGGTGAGCCAGTATTTTTATCCGCAAAAACAGACTCAGGTGATGAACGAAGGCTGGGCGACCTTCTGGCACTACACCATCCTTAACCATCTGTATGATGAAGGGAAAGTAACGGAACGTTTTATGCTGGAGTTTTTGCACAGCCACACCAATGTGGTCTTCCAGCCGCCCTATAACAGCCCGTGGTACAGCGGCATCAACCCGTATGCCCTCGGGTTCGCCATGTTCCAGGATATTAAACGGATTTGTCAGTCGCCAACGGAAGAAGACAAATACTGGTTCCCGGATATCGCCGGTTCTGACTGGCTGGACACATTACATTTTGCGATGCGTGATTTCAAAGATGAGAGCTTTATCAGTCAGTTCCTGTCACCGAAAGTGATGCGTGATTTCCGCTTCTTCACCGTGCTGGACGACGATCGGCATAATTATCTGGAGATTTCCGCTATTCATAATGAAGAAGGTTATCGGGAGATCCGTAACCGGTTATCGTCGCAATATAATTTAAGTAATCTGGAGCCGAATATTCAGATCTGGAACGTGGATTTGCGCGGCGACCGTTCGCTGACGCTGCGTTACATTCCACATAATCGCGCACCGCTGGATCGGGGGCGCAAAGAAGTACTGAAGCATGTGCATCGCCTGTGGGGATTTGATGTGATGCTGGAACAGCAAAACGAAGACGGCAGCGTCGAGTTGCTGGAACGTTGCCCGCCGAGAATGGGAAATCTGTAAAAACAACAAAAAACCCCTCGTTTGAGGGGTTTGCTTTTTAAACGGAAGGGATTATCGCCCCTGAATGGCTAAATCACCCGGCAGATTTTTCTGCATCCGGTGCCAAATCTCGCCGCTCTCATGCCCATAGCGACGCACTGTTTCGTATACCTGATCGTGTGCGCCTTCACTGCACAACGCCGACAGTTTGTGGTAGAAGCCCAGCGCCAGACTGCGCGCTTCCGGATTGGCGAAATAGTGACGACCAATGCGCGTATACAGCCCTTTCATCCCGTTAAGGATCAGACCGTAAATCGGGTTGCCGGAAGCAAACGCCAGACCGCGGAATATGTTGTAATCCAGCTCGGCAAAGGCATCGGCGTGATCGGCCACTTCATTAGCGGTAGCCAGCACTTCCTGCGCTTTATCGGGATGCTGACGAAACGCGGTGCGAATAAAAATAGTGGAAATATTGGTACGCACCGACAGCAAATTATCAATAAGCTGCGGCACACTTTCGTGATCCAGTCGCGCCAGCGTTTCAAGGATATTTAAACCGGAGGTTTCCCAGAAATTATTCACCTTCGTCGGCTTGCCATGTTGAATGGTCAACCAGCCATCTCGTGCCAGACGCTGTAACACTTCACGTAACGTAGTACGCGTTACGCCAATTAATTCTGAAAGTTCACGTTCTGCGGGCAAAATAGTCCCGGGAGGGAAGCGGTTATTCCAGATACTTTCAATAATGTACTCTTCCGCGAAACCCGCCGGGCTTTGCGCCTTAATGACCATAGTGAGATTTCCATAACACAGCAAAACAAAGTTGGACTCATCATACCAGAGGGCTATCTACGCTGATAGCACACAAAAAGAAGAAAAAAGGGATCAAGGCTTCATTTTCTACATCTCTTTTCTCCAGACCATCAACACTTGCCTCGATCCCCTCCTGACCGTTAAGCTTTGCGTTCTAAGATAAAAACATCATTGATTATTTCTAAGGTAAGGGAAACCATCATGGAGATCTCCTGGGGCCGTGCCCTATGGCGCAACTTTTTGGGCCAGTCCCCCGACTGGTACAAACTCGCCCTCATTATTTTCTTAATTCTTAATCCGTTAATTTTCATCATCAGCCCCTTTGTTGCCGGTTGGCTGCTGGTGGCGGAATTTATTTTCACTCTGGCGATGGCCCTCAAATGCTATCCGCTGCTCCCCGGTGGTCTGTTGGCTATCGAAGCGGTATTCATCGGCATGACCAGCGCGGAACATGTTCGTGAAGAGGTGGCGGCGAATCTTGAAGTCTTGCTGTTACTGATGTTTATGGTGGCGGGTATCTATTTTATGAAACAGCTGTTGCTGTTCATATTTACCCGTTTGCTGCTAAGCATTCGCTCCAAAATGCTGCTGTCGCTCTCTTTTTGCATGGCGGCGGCGTTCCTCTCCGCGTTCCTCGATGCCTTAACCGTCGTGGCGGTGGTGATCAGCGTCGCAGTCGGTTTTTATGGTATTTATCATCGTGTTGCCTCTTCCCGTACCGAAGATACCGACCTGCAAGACGATAGTCATATCGACAAGCATTACAAAGTGGTTCTGGAACAGTTCCGTGGCTTTTTGCGCAGCCTGATGATGCATGCAGGTGTCGGCACCGCATTAGGCGGCGTGATGACCATGGTGGGCGAACCACAGAACTTGATCATCGCTAAAGCAGCTGGCTGGCATTTTGGCGATTTCTTCCTGCGCATGTCGCCAGTGACCGTTCCGGTTCTGATTTGTGGCCTGTTAACCTGCCTGCTGGTAGAGAAGCTGCGTTGGTTTGGCTATGGTGAAACGCTGCCGGAGAAAGTCCGCGAAGTACTGCAACAGTTTGACGATCAAAGCCGCCACCAGCGTACCCGTCAGGATAAAATCCGTCTGATTGTCCAGGCGATTATTGGCGTCTGGCTGGTGACTGCGCTGGCGTTGCATCTGGCGGAAGTTGGCTTGATTGGTTTGTCAGTCATTATTCTGGCGACATCATTGACCGGTGTCACCGATGAACATGCTATCGGTAAAGCCTTCACCGAATCTCTGCCATTCACCGCACTGTTGACGGTGTTTTTCTCAGTAGTCGCGGTGATTATCGACCAACAACTGTTTTCGCCGATTATTCAGTTTGTGTTGCAGGCATCGGAACATGCTCAGCTGTCGCTGTTCTATATTTTCAACGGTCTGCTGTCATCCATTTCGGATAACGTCTTCGTGGGGACGATTTATATCAACGAAGCGAAAGCGGCAATGGAAAGTGGCGCTATCACGTTGAAGCAATACGAGCTGCTGGCGGTCGCCATTAATACCGGTACCAATCTGCCCTCTGTCGCTACGCCGAACGGTCAGGCGGCGTTCTTGTTCCTGCTAACCTCCGCACTCGCGCCATTGATTCGTCTCTCTTATGGTCGCATGGTATGGATGGCTCTTCCCTACACCCTCGTACTAACGGTTGTCGGGTTACTCTGTGTTGAGTTTACGCTTGCCCCTGTAACCGAATGGTTTATGCAAATGGGCTGGATAGCAACGCTTTGATAACAAATTACCGGGCATATAAATGCCCGGTTTGTCTTTTCGCCCGATAATTGTCCAATTGCGTCCTATTTTTGCTGCCTCCTGGTGGCGCAGCGAATGAATTGGTTTAAACTGCGCACTCTATGCATATTGCAGGGAAATGATTATGTTGCGATTTTTGAACCAATGTTCACAAGGCCGGGGCGCGTGGCTGTTGATGGCGTTTACCGCTCTGGCACTGGAACTGACGGCACTGTGGTTCCAGCATGTGATGTTACTGAAACCTTGCGTGCTCTGTATTTATGAACGCTGCGCATTATTCGGCGTTCTGGGTGCTGCGCTGATTGGCGCGATCGCCCCGAAAACTCCGCTGCGTTATGTAGCGATGGTTATCTGGTTGTATAGTGCGTTCCGCGGTGTGCAGTTAACTTACGAGCACACCATGCTTCAGCTCTATCCTTCGCCGTTTGCCACCTGTGATTTTATGGTTCGTTTCCCGGAATGGCTGCCGCTGGATAAATGGGTGCCGCAAGTGTTTGTCGCCTCTGGCGATTGCGCCGAGCGTCAGTGGGATTTTTTAGGTCTGGAAATGCCGCAGTGGTTGCTCGGTATTTTTATCGCTTACCTGATTGTCGCGGTGCTGGTGGTGATTTCCCAGCCGTTTAAAGTGAAAAAACGTGATCTGTTCGGTCGCTAATCCATTCAGCGCTCCTGCGGGAGCGCTTTTTTCCTGCCACTATGTTTATTTGACCCGCAGTAAATCAGAACTTCGCGTTGTATAACGTGGTGAAAGCATGGCACGCTTCATCTGCCATTGTTGCTGGATCCCCTGCCCGGCAAAATAGAGTGTTCCTCTGCCCTCTTTAGCATTTAGCGTATCCATTACCGCCATCAATTGCTCACTCCCGGGGCGCGGTGCGTTGTCATCGAATAAATTGAGCTGCGCGACTCCCTGACTGAAGAAATCTCCCAGCATCACGCCCGCTTTTTGGTAGCGATGGCCCGCTTGCCAGATGGCATCCAGAGATCGCGTAGCGGCGTTAATGATATCCCTGCTGTCCTGAGTGGGCGTCAGCAGTTTTACCGACGCGCTATTGCCGTAATAAGGTTCATTGAGCGCAAATGGTGACGTCTTAATAAACGTGGAGATAAACCGACAATATTGATGCTCGCTGCGAAGTTTTTCCGCCGCCCGGGCAGCGTAACTACAAATGGCCTGCCGCATCGACGTATAATCCGTGATGCGTTCACCAAACGAACGGGAACAGATAATTTCCTGCTTCGTCGGTGCAAACTCTTCCAGTTGCAAACAGGGTTCGCCGCGCAGTTCACGCACCGTTCTTTCGAGCACGACATTAAAATGTTTACGGATAAACCGGATATCTGTATCCGCCAAATCGAGAACGGTTTTGATCCCCATCGCATCCAGTTTTTTGCTGATCCGCCGTCCAATCCCCCAGACTTCATCCACGGGGAGAGCAGACATTAATTTACGCTGGCGTTCCAGATTTGATAAATCCACCACCCCACCCGTCTGCCGCTGCCATTTTTTTGCCGCATGATTGGCAAGCTTAGCCAGCGTTTTGGTCTGGGCGATCCCCACACCAACAGTAAGATGGGTACGTTGTAGCACCGTTGCGCGAATTTCTCTGCCAAAATCAGTCAGATCGCGACAATTACGCACACCGGTCAGATCGCAGAATGCCTCATCAATACTGTAAATCTCGACGCGGGGCGATAGTTCTTCCAGCGTCGACATCACCCGATTGCTCATGTCTGCGTAAAGCTCATAATTGCTGCTAAAGCAAACCACGCCACAGCGACGAAACAGATCTTTTTGTTTGAACCAGGGATCGCCCATTTTAACACCCAGCGCCTTTGCCTCAGCGTTTCGGGCGATAACGCAACCGTCATTATTCGATAGCACAACCACTGGTTTACCCCATAAATCAGGGCGAAACACCGTCTCACAGCTGGCATAAAACGCGTTTACATCACAGAGGGCAAACATCAGCGCATCGCCTTAACGACGTGGATCACCACACCAAAGACATCCAGCGTATCTTCACTACTGATGGTAATGGGCGAGTACGCGCTGTTCATGGGAATAAGCTGTACCGTCGGGCGTAGTTGCAATTTTTTCACCGTAAACTCGCCGTCAACAGCAGCGATGACAATATCACCATGGCTGGCGGTAATAGCGCTATCGACAATCAGTAAATCACCGTCACTAATTCCACCATCCATCATAGAATCACCACTTGCTTTGACGAAGTAAGTCGCGCTGGGATGCTGGATCAACAGTTGATTCAGATCGATGCGCTGTTCAATGTAATCTGCGGCCGGTGAAGGAAAGCCACACTGAACAAGATCGCTAAATAGCGGAAAAGTCACAATTTCGCGGAGATCCGCAGGCTTGATAAACAACATAATAATCTGCCTGAAGTTATACTGTTTTTATATACAGTAGTCTGTTCTTACCAGCAGATCAATACTGATTCAGGCTATCAATATTTGTCGCTGCATAGACTGCTGATTTTTCGTTCTCTTATCCTGTGCTCACGCGCCTTCTGGCGACGACGCTCATCCAGCAGAAATGAAAAATATCACCCGGCTAAAAGATAGAATAGAAGCATCAGCCATAATGACATTAAACATTGTTTGATATTTATCATATTAATAGAAATAAAGACATTGACGCATCCCGCCCGCCTAACTATGAATTAGATGAAGTAAAATTCTTTAATAGTTGTAAAACAGGAGTTTCATTACAATTTATATATTTAAAGAGGCGAATGATTATGACTGAAATCGTTGCAGATAAAACGGTAGAGGTAGTTAAAAACGCAATCGAAACCGCAGATGGAGCATTAGACCTTTATAATAAATATCTCGATCAGGTCATCCCCTGGCAGACCTTCGATGAAACCATAAAAGAGTTAAGTCGCTTTAAACAGGAGTATTCACAGGCAGCCTCCGTTTTAGTTGGCGATATTAAAACCTTACTTATGGATAGCCAGGATAAGTATTTTGAAGCAACCCAAACGGTGTATGAATGGTGTGGTGTTGCGACACAATTGCTCGCAGCATATATTTTGCTATTTGATGAGTACAATGAGAAGAAAGCATCCGCCCAGAAAGACATTCTCATTAAGGTACTGGATGACGGCATCACGAAGCTGAATGAAGCGCAAAAATCTCTGCTGGTAAGCTCACAAAGTTTCAACAACGCTTCCGGAAAACTGCTGGCGTTAGATAGCCAGTTAACCAATGATTTTTCAGAAAAAAGCAGCTATTTCCAGTCACAGGTAGATAAAATCAGGAAGGAAGCGTATGCCGGTGCCGCAGCCGGTGTCGTCGCCGGTCCATTTGGTTTAATCATTTCCTATTCTATTGCTGCGGGCGTAGTTGAAGGGAAACTGATTCCAGAATTGAAGAACAAGTTAAAATCTGTGCAGAGTTTCTTTACCACCCTGTCTAACACGGTTAAACAAGCGAATAAAGATATCGATGCCGCCAAATTGAAATTAACCACCGAAATAGCCGCCATCGGGGAGATAAAAACGGAAACTGAAACAACCAGATTCTACGTTGATTATGATGATTTAATGCTTTCTTTGCTAAAAGAAGCGGCAAAAAAAATGATTAACACCTGTAATGAGTATCAGAAAAGACACGGTAAGAAGACACTCTTTGAGGTACCTGAAGTCTGATAAGCGATTATTCTCTCCATGTACTCAAGGTATAAAGTTTATCACATTTAAAAATACAGACGTTTTTTAAAGATTGAGAGTTACCTGTTGATAATAAGGTATCGGGTAACTCTCATTATGACAGAGCGCTTTCAAAAACAGGGCTACGAAATGGCGAGTATCCAGACGTATATTAAGAAAGCCCCCATCAACATCTATTAAATTTATCACTGCGCCCAGTCAGGTTTATTTAAGATATGATCCTGCCAGTCAATCACTTCTGATTCTTTCACTGCGATATGACGCACAGAGATACGTTCGCCATGCATTGCCGCTTTCGAACCAGTAAGCAGCGGATGCCACGCAGGTAAATCTTTACCTTCCGCCAGCAAGCGATAAGCGCAGGTCATTGGCAGCCATTCGAATGTTGGCAGATTTTCACGGGTTAATTTAATGCAGTCAGGTTCAAACTCGAAACGACGTTCGTAGTTCCGACATTGACAGGTTTTAATATTGAGCTGGCGACAGGCGACGTTAGTGAAGTAGATTTCGTCGGTGTCTTCATCCATCAGTTTATGCAGGCAACACTGACCGCAACCATCACACAACGACTCCCATTCCGCATCGCTCATTTCGTCCAGGGTTTTACTTTGCCAGAAAGGTACATCGCTCATCAGGTGTTCCGCCATTACGTTAAAACGCACCTTATAACCAGTCTGGCACAGCGATGCAAGTTTTGCCGCCGCTTTCAGGCGGCAAAAAGTATTACAAAACGCGAGTTGTCAAAGAATGCCCATCGAAAGTGACTGTCAGCTCATCACCGCTTTGCAACGGGCCGACGCCATCAGGCGTGCCTGTCAGCACAACGTCACCGGCCTTGAGAGTAAAGAACTTGCTCATATAAGCGATCAGCGGAACGATTTTATGGATCATGTCCGCAGTCGTACCTTGCTGGCGTTGTTCGCCGTTTACGCTCAGGCCCAGCGTTGTATTTTGTGGATCGCCGGTAAATTCCGCCGCGGGAATAAACCCGGAAAGCGGACAAGAGTTATCAAACGCTTTAGCCTTTTCCCACGGCTGCCCGGCTTTCTTCATTTTTCCCTGAACATCACGCAATGTCAGATCAAGCGCCACGCCGTAACCGGCAATGGCTTTGCGGACATGCTCTTCCGTAGCCTGACGCAGCGTCGCGCCAATCAACACCGCCAGTTCGACTTCATGATGAACTGAACCGAAATCGGATGGGATCGCCAATGGCTGCCGCAGATCGCACAGTGCCGTTTCTGGTTTAATAAACAGCACTGGCTCTTCGGGCACTGCGCTGCCCATCTCTTTAATATGTTTGGCATAGTTACTGCCAACACAGACTACTTTACTCACCGGATAATCCAGCAGCGCACCTTGCCAGTTGTGATGTTGATACATAACGTTCCCCTCACCTTATCGTGGATATGAAAACCCGCGCCGACAAAGATAATGCCACCGCCGGATATCGGTTATTTGTTCGTGTCGTCTGTTTTCTGCCCCATGACGGAAAGATGTTGCTTCAGCAAATCTTCGGGTGGTGGCGGTAACTGCAAATAGTAACCTTGCTCGGTTAATGCCTGTTTAACCTTTTCAATATCGGCATTGACCAGTTTCTTCCGCCCATCCAGCGGAAGAATCATCGCTAACTGAGGCTGACCAAAACCTTTCATCAGTTCCTCAGGAACACGCGAAAAATCGTCTTTTTTTTCGACATATAAATAGGTCTGATCACGCTTGCTGCTTCGATAAATCACACAAAACATACTTTTACTCTTTAAGATGCCAGGTTTTGGCATAAGCTAACATCAATGAAACCCGCGCCACAAGCCAGCCAGCTGTAGATTCCTACGGTTTGTTCAGTCCATGCCCCCTTTATAAGTAATCCCCCCCGGCAAAAATGCCGCGCCGGGATTTAACCGAACGCAGGAAAGCCACTGGAATTCTCCTGTGATGAATTGTTATATTATAACAGTTCATCGTACTCATTCTGAACAGGAGACTACCAATGAAAATTAAGGGCATCAGTAAGGCTGTATTGTTACTTGCACTGCTAACCTCCACGAGCTTTGCTGCGGGTAAGAATGTCAATGTTGAGTTCAGAAAAGGCCATAGCAGCGCTCAGTACTCCGGCGAAATAAAGGGATACGATTACGATACATATACCTTCTATGCCAAAAAAGGTCAGAAAGTGCATGTGAGTATCTCTAATGAAGGCGCTGATACTTACCTCTTCGGGCCAGGAATCGATGATTCTGTTGATTTATCCAGATATTCCCCAGAACTCGATAGTCACGGACAATACTCACTCCCTGCTTCTGGCAAATATGAGCTGCGAGTGCTGCAAACCCGAAACGACGCCCGTAAAAACAAAACTAAAAAATATAACGTCGATATTCAAATTAAGTAAATGTCAACCGACGGGGACTCTCCCCGTCATAAACGTTAACGCCCCACTCCTCTCTGTCGCTCAAGAGGTTAATGACGAATAGCAGACAATGCCGAATAGAACATAATGTAAACAAGACATCACTCACGACACATAAATAACATCTTTGTGGTGGTTTGATTGATTTTTCCACTCCGCTTACCATCCACACCAAAATAACGTTCATCACGACATAATTTTTCTTTAACATCGCAAAATACACCGTTAGAGAATGTAAATTCGCTGGGATCGTAACCTTGTACTGATTGTAAGTTTTCAGCGGCTTTTTCGCCGAGATATTTCCTTGTTAACTCTGGGGAAATGCCATCTGAGTTCACACAAATATACGGGTCGCAAACAACGCCACACGCAGGAGATTGAAGTCCGCCAGCGTCATTTCCAGACGCCATTGATGAGAACATCATCCCCACACCTGACAATCCGATATAAAAAATACGCATCATATTCATAGCACATCCTGATAATCCAACCGTACAACACTTATGCTCATTTCATCATCAATCCGTAATCAAAACCGCTGACCTGGACGAGTTACGATGACCTGACAGAAGTATCAGACGTCTTCTGCGGTTTCTATGATAGAGCAATTCTGTGGCGGATATTAAGATAACGGGTATCTGTTCTTTAATGATGCCGCAAAAAATGGAAAGTTAAGAAAGCCTGGCGTGGTGAAAAAATACACTCGCCTCAATACTGGATATTTAAACAGGTCTGAAGATGCTGTTACGATTAGGGTGCGGAAAAAGGAAGCGTAAATAAGAACAATCAAAAGTACGACGGCAATGGGTTGATTGACAAGGGTATTTTTTAAGCTATGTATCAGCGCCATTTATCACAGAATAGACTTTTACTCTGAATAAATGGGAGGGTGACTTGCCTCAATATAATCCAGACTATAACATGCCTTATAGTCTTCGGAACATCATCGCGCGCTGGCGATGATTAATAGCTAATTGAGTAAGGCCAGGATGTCAAACACGCCAATCGAGCTTAAAGGCAGTAGCTTCACTTTATCTGTGGTTCATCTGCATGAGGCAGAACCTAAGGTTATCCATCAGGCGCTGGAAGACAAAATCGCTCAGGCCCCCGCATTTTTAAAACATGCCCCCGTTGTACTCAACGTCAGTGCACTGGAAGACCCGGTAAACTGGTCAGCGATGCATAAGGCGGTTTCGGCAACCGGTTTGCGGGTTATTGGCGTAAGTGGCTGCAAAGATGCGCAACTTAAAGCCGAAATTGAAAAGATGGGGCTGCCTATCCTGACGGAAGGAAAGGAAAAAGCGCCGCGTCCAGCTCCCGCACCGCAGGCTCCAGCGCAAAATACAACGCCGGTCACAAAAACGCGTTTAATAGATACCCCGGTGCGTTCCGGTCAGCGTATTTATGCTCCACAATGTGATCTGATTGTTACAAGCCACGTTAGCGCTGGGGCCGAATTGATTGCCGATGGTAACATTCATGTCTATGGCATGATGCGCGGTCGTGCGCTGGCAGGGGCAAGTGGTGACCGGGAAACGCAAATATTTTGTACGAACCTGATGGCGGAACTGGTGTCCATCGCAGGTGAATACTGGCTGAGTGATCAAATCCCAGCAGAATTTTATGGCAAAGCGGCACGACTGCAGTTAGTTGAAAACGCTTTGACCGTTCAACCGTTAAATTGATCCCTTTTTAACAAGGAATTTCTATGGCACGCATTATTGTTGTTACTTCGGGCAAAGGGGGTGTTGGTAAGACAACCTCCAGCGCGGCCATCGCCACTGGTTTGGCCCAGAAGGGAAAGAAAACTGTCGTGATAGATTTTGATATCGGCCTGCGTAATCTCGACCTGATTATGGGTTGTGAACGTCGGGTCGTTTACGATTTCGTCAACGTCATTCAGGGCGATGCAACGCTAAATCAGGCGTTAATTAAAGATAAGCGTACTGAAAATCTCTATATTCTTCCGGCATCGCAAACTCGCGATAAAGATGCCCTCACCCGTGAAGGGGTCGCCAAAGTTCTTGATGATCTGAAAGCGATGGACTTTGAATTTATTGTTTGCGACTCCCCGGCAGGGATTGAGACCGGTGCGCTAATGGCACTCTATTTTGCAGACGAAGCCATTATTACCACCAACCCGGAAGTCTCCTCAGTACGCGACTCTGACCGTATTTTAGGCATTCTGGCGTCGAAATCACGCCGCGCAGAAAATGGCGAAGAGCCTATTAAAGAGCACCTGCTGTTAACGCGCTATAACCCAGGCCGCGTAAGCAGAGGTGACATGCTGAGCATGGAAGATGTGCTGGAGATCCTGCGCATCAAACTCGTCGGTGTGATCCCTGAGGATCAATCAGTATTGCGCGCCTCTAACCAGGGTGAACCGGTCATTCTCGACATTAACGCCGATGCGGGTAAAGCCTACGCAGATACCGTAGAACGTCTGTTGGGAGAAGAACGTCCTTTCCGCTTCATTGAAGAAGAGAAGAAAGGCTTCCTCAAACGCTTGTTCGGAGGATAAGTTATGGCATTACTCGATTTCTTTCTCTCGCGGAAGAAAAACACGGCCAACATTGCAAAAGAACGGCTGCAGATTATTGTTGCTGAACGCCGTCGCAGCGATGCAGAACCGCATTATCTGCCGCAGTTGCGTAAAGATATTCTTGAGGTCATTTGTAAATACGTACAAATTGATCCTGAGATGGTAACCGTACAGCTTGAGCAAAAAGATGGCGATATTTCTATTCTTGAGCTCAACGTGACCTTGCCGGAAGCAGAAGAGCTGAAATAAGCCCGCTGTAAAAGCGCATTTATCTTCAAGGCAGAGTCATCTCTGCCTTGAGTTTTTCATCCCCCTCATCCACGTTTGATAAGAGCGGCGAGTATTCTTGCTGATGCTACTCATTGCTTCCCCCCCCCCCTTTACACCTTAATGCCGTTCCCCCCACACAGAACAAAATGTTTATACCTGGCTGAGTAAATAACCTTATTGTTAGTATTGGTATACTGGGAGATGATAACCCCGCAATTTCATTATTCATTGTTCTCCCATAGGATGAGGTTTCCCGCCGTAACTGGCGGGCTTTTTTTGCCGCAGAATTTTCCCTTTTAACACCCTGTAAACGAAAACTGCGCCGAAGCGCAGTTTAATCGTTGATGGTCAGAACGACCAGTTCGCACCAGCCACCGCGTTCCACGGGGATTCCACACCGGCACCATGGCTATACCCCACCCCGAGATGCCCGCTTAACGAACTGCTGAATGAGGCTTTAATACCTGCCTGATATATTCCACGTCTGCCCGACAAATTATTGACAAAATTACCGTCATTATTCACTTTCACCCGGTTATCATCGACAAATTCTTTGCGCACAGCCACCTTCAGCCACGGCTCAACTTCCATGCCGTTCCCCAGACGCATGTTGTAACTCAGCGTTGCGCCCAGTTCACGATATATACTGCGGGTATCGACTAATTTCGATTCCATGCCATTGGATAAATGATAGTAGCGTCTAAGCGACCTTAGCTCTGCTGCAACATCAGCCCGCAGGCACCAGACCAGGGGATTGCTCCTGAAGAGACAGCGCAAGTGTATTGTGTTCACCGCTCACCAAAGACATCATGATGAAATAATGATATCCCGCATAAGAAAGAGGCATTTTTTAAACGCAGTGCGCTGAAGTGTAGTTGGATAAAAAATCACTCTTTTCTGATAATACTGTTGTACGCTTATTTTTCGACAATGAGGCCGTCGACAAAATAAAATGACTAATGTAATCATTGCTGATGAATATTTTCTGCTCACATAAAAATCACACAATAATATTCATAAATCAGATTATCTTACCTTTACAACATTGTATTAACACTCAATGACACTTCTTGAATAAAAATATTGTCAATCAATGAGTTATTTCTCATTTGAGATTATTCTTATTCCCGTAAAAAACATAATTCCTATCATCACAGTCACGCTCATTTTGAATTATCTGAATAATAGCGAGCGTTCTTTAGTTAAGCCGATCTTAATTGAAGACGAAATTATTGTGTGTGCAACTTACTTAATACCGGACATCTAAGTTGAAGAAAAAAATACTTGCCTTCGGGCTTATCTCAGCATTGTTCTGCTCCACGCCAGCGATGGCGGATATGAATCGCACCACGAAAGGTGCATTGCTAGGCGCAGGCGTTGGTTTACTTACTGGCAATGGTGTTAATGGCGTACTGAAAGGTGCAGCTGTTGGCGCTGGTGTTGGTGCAGTAACAGAAAAAGGCCGCGACGGTAAAAATGCGCGTAAAGGTGCAAAAGTGGGTGCCGCCGTTGGTGCTGTCACTGGCGTTCTGACCGGAAATGGCCTCGAAGGGGCGATTAAAGGTGCCGTGATTGGCGGTACGGGTGGTGCAATTCTGGGTAAAATGAAATAAGGAATGATGATGAAAAAATTTGCTTTACTGGCGGGTCTGTTTGTTTTCGCACCAATGACCTGGGCGCAGGACTACAATATTAAAAACGGTTTGCCGTCAGAAACCTATATTACTTGCGCAGAAGCCAACGAAATGGCAAAAACTGACAGCGCACAGGTTGCAGAAATTGTTGCGGTAATGGGTAATGCCAGCGTTGCCAGCCGTGATTTAAAAATTGAGCAATCTCCGGAACTGAGCGCCAAAGTGGTAGAAAAACTGAATCAGGTTTGCGCTAAAGACCCGCAAATGCTGTTGATCACGGCAATTGATGACACCATGCGTACTATCGGCAAAAAATAATATTTAATATGTTACCGCGTCGATGAAATCGACGCGGTTTTTTAGCTAATGGCGGGATCAGAACTTATATTTCAGGCCCACCATCACTGCGGTGTCATTGTAGCCATTATCACCCAGCTGCACGCCCACATTACCCCAGACACTGGCCGCCGGATTCAGGTTGCCATTTACGCCAAGTTTAATTTCCCCCAGATTACGCGCCCCGTCTTGTTCGACTTTCACACCATTCATTGAGACAGCAAAATCTTTACTGTTATGGATCCAGTTCATTTCAACAAAAGGTTCAAAGTCGTCACCGTGAGGACCGCTGTTTTTCTCCTGAGTACGAATAAAGGTGCGGAAACCAAGTCGGGTCTGGAAGTTGTTATTTGCGTCATTCTCAATACGTGAGCCATTGGCTTCCGTGTGCGCATTATGATCGACGCCCATCCAGATAGCCTGTGCCTGTGGCTGGAAGATCCACGTATATTTCGCCGCTTCCAGACCAAAGGATTTATTCAGGGCAAAACCGTAACCCGCTTCCAGCGAGACGGTTGCACCTTTCGCGCTATAGGATTCATAGGCTAATTCATCTCCTTTCACCGAGTTTTTAAACCAGCTATATTGCGCCCAGGCGTCAATGTATGCGCCTTTTTTACTGATGTCATCGGCAAACCAGGTGGCATACAGCCCTGCGCTATAGCCTCTGACACTCCCTTTCGAACGATAATCCGACACGCTGGAATGAGTTGAGTTGTAGTCGCGGGCATAACCAGCCATCACTCCCAAACGCCAACTGTCACTGTCGGTAAAACCACCGGTTAACAGCTCCGCCCCTAACTGCGAGACGTAGCGATGCGAGGTCGTTCTCAACTGTCCGTTGCTGTCACGCCAGGCATTATGCCCGCCAATTTGACGTAGCCAAAGTCGGCTTGAACGCTCCTGTTCAGTTACAGGATCGATGTAGCGCGTTTCACCTGCACGATCGTTCAGACGCATAACAAAAAGAGTGTTAGCGGCTGCCAGGTTGGCGACGTAACTTCCAGCTTCGGGGCGCAGAACGGGGGTAGGCGCAACAGTAGGCGCTGAACTTCCTCCGGAGTTTGTTTCACCGCCGCTCGTTGCCTGGAAGTTAGTCAGATACCAGTTTTTATTGGTCGCTTCGGTATTACCTCGGGTTAATGAATATTCGTAGGCACCGGCGAAAATCCTCGAATCCTTAATAAATTCCCCATTTGATTCCCCCTCAACGCTGATAATCTCTATCCCATTTAACGTGTAAGCCCCGCTGCCGCCAGCATTGGTAACTTTAACTCGGGTTGTTCCAGAGGTATTTCCATTAATAACGACTTTATCCGTAGCTGAATTATCATCACCCAATTCAGTTCTGAGATGCAATATGCCATTATTACCAACGTAATTTTCAGTTATTGTTAATCTTGTTGGTTCGAAAGCCTTTCCATCTGCCCGGGAAATATAGACCGTACTATTGTCAACCGTGAGCTTGCTCACCGTTGAGTCAGTTTTAATATCCCAGGTACTATTATCTGAAAGCGACAGATAGGTATGAGTGCTATCATCTGTTGAAAGATTGGCTGAACCCGTTATTTTTGAATTAGATGCATCGATGGCCAAATGACCTTTAATATTATTAATAAAAACATCTGCAGCCGATGATACCTCACTATCCGTAATGGTCACGTTACTCGTCTCATTTTTATTGTAGAGGATTTCATTTGCTGACCGTAGTGAGCTACCAGATAAAATATCTACCGTTGCTTCCTGACCATTTATGGAAGACTCCAGCACAATTCCAGCCCCCTGATGCGCGACTGCAGATGTATTTTTCAGCGTCACCTTGCCGCCATTATAAATTTTAGCAATCGCGGCGTCAGGACCCGTTGTATGAATTTCTCCCTGGTTAAATGAAACAGTCCCCTGGCGAGCAGCGATGGCATGAGCATTGTCCCCATGCGTGGTAATATCAACATCGGTTAATGTAACGCTGGCATTGGTATAATCAAGCTTGCTACCCGCCTTGACGACAGTGCCATTAGCGTAAGCGGCATAACTTTCTGTTCCGTGGGTTGTTATCTCCCCTTTTGCCATATCCAGTTTTGCTTTGGCGTTATTTTCATTACTTCCTGTATCGGCAGTACTTTCTTCATCAAGAGAAGATACACACGCACGCGCGCTTCCGGGAGATGCACAAGCAAGAACGCCGACTGCGTGATTACCCGCAGTAACAATAAAAGTATTACCTTCGTCAGATAAATGGGGGTTAACCGAACCGTCAGTGTTGACTCTTATTATGGTATCAGTATTCAGGTTTCCATTCGTTTGACTTAGCAAACCAATTGAGTAATCCCCCGTTGTGACAATCGTATTATTACCCTGCAAAATAACTGCACCGCCATATTCACTTACGACTGCGCTAGCTGTATATACTGTGCTTAGAGGACTATTGCCAGAAGGATATAAACCACCCGTTGTTACAATGACGCCTTTGTTAATGGTTAAATTGCTACCCTCTCCTGCAACAGATACCCCGTAACTTCCATTACCCGTTGTTATAACTAGCGCATTATCAATATCTTTTACTTCTCCATCTTTTATTGCCACAGCATGTTTATATTCATCGTACTGAATAAACTGTTCAGCATATGCATTACCCACCGCCAAAGCAATAAGTCCCAAACTAAACCCGGGGAGTTTTTTCAGTTTCATAGATTAACCATCCATTCATTGGATTAACAAACATTCCTGGTCAAATAACCTATGAGTTCAGATTACCAAAACGGAGGGTAAAGACAAAAACAAAAGCACAAGAAATTTAAATAGATAAACAGCGACAATACATAAATGATAAATAAGTCAGCATTATCATTTTTCACCTTATTTTCATGACATTGATCACTTTGGAGTGACGAATTTGTTTAACAAATAACTCTTCGACATCAAAATTATTAATAGTTGCCATTGGAATTATTTCGATGATATATAAAAACAACTGTGATAACACCAGGGTTGACAACTATTTGCGCAATAATACCTTTCCTTCAATGACCCAGGCGTTCACTGCCAGCAACCCATTCAGCCGCATACTGACAGTGAGAAACTGAAAGTTTAGTGCTGATCCCTGTGGCTGACGAGTCTTTCCCTTAATCGATTAACCAGATTGATCGCCAGCCAAACAAGGGCATTAAGCAAATTTATCGTCACAAGCACTTCTCCCAGCCCGGTACTGGGTTTTGCAATAAGGATGACCAGGAGAGTGATCAGCATAAATGCAATGGAAAAGATGATATAGAGAGTGAAATAATCCAGATTATTACTATTGTTCATGCTACTAATGGCAATCCTGTCAAAACTTTCAAACAATTATAGCAAACAAAATAATGAACAATAGTAACAAGAGGCAACGAGCTAATTAGCTGTCTATAATTACACCGCACCATGGCCTTGCTGATCAATTTTCACTCAACCACAACCTTCACCTTCGGTTTAGAAAGGATAATTTTGACCAGGTCGATGTATGTAACAGGTTTATAGAAATAATAACCCTGCTGAAATGTGATATTATTTTGGTTCAGATAATCAAGTTGTTCTTTCGTTTCGACACCTTCAGCGACGATACTGATCGAAAGTTTACGCGCCAGATCCAATACACAATCCAGAATTCGGGTTGATTCTGGGTCTGCGTTGACGCGGCCAACGAAACTGTGATCAATTTTGATATAATCAATATGCAGGTCATGCAGATAAGAAAGCCCTGAGTAGCCAGTACCGAAATCATCCAGCGCGATGACAAAACCATTTTCATGCAGAATGTTCAACCGCTGAACCAGACTTTCATCAACATTTAATGGCTCACGCTCGGTGACTTCCAGAACGAGGTTTAAATCGCGGCGGGTAAAACTGTCACGGTAATTTAAGCACTCGTCGACAAACGTCGGCGAAATAATATGCGAGGCGCTAAAATTAATTCCAATATGAAAACCCTCCGGCAGTTTACTCGAGATAGCGTTCATCTGTCTGGCAACCTGATTCATCAGGCTTTGCGTAAGCGGAACGATTAATCCGGATTTTTCAGCAAGTGGAATAAATGCCGCGGGTGATATATATCCACCGTGAGGTTGTTTCCAGCGGGCTAACACCTCAACTCCCCGCAATGTCCCTTCCCGACCATTTACCACAGGTTGGTAAAAAGGGACGATCTCCCCATTATTTATAGCCCGTCGCAGGATCTCTTCAGGCGTTGCGCTTTTATTGAAATACCTATCAAGCAGCAAAGCAGCGGCGCAGGCGATTAACAGAATAAATATCAATATCCCAAAGCCTTTATCGATAAGTCTGTAGAAGCTAAAGAGTGGTGGCGGGTTAAAGATAATAGTGAAATGATATTTTGTGGAGTGAACCTTCTCGGTATAGGGATAATGTCCATTAAGCGTCATCACATCACCCGTAGGTCCAATAATGTCATCCGCCACGCGTAATACATACCTTACCCCTTTCAAGGGTACATTAAGCGCCCCGCGAATATGCTGATCACTTATCGTAACCAAAATGCGCGTATCTGCAAATTGGCTCTGATAGAGCAGGATAGGTAATCTATTAACGGTGTCGATTGCCGGAGCCAACAGTAAATTACTGTCCGGGAAAACAGGAATACGAGACAGCAGGACCCGATTCCCCGGTAAGGATGTACACCAGACCGTTCCCTGTTTGAGAATGATGATTGTGCGCAGGTGAGGTTTCAGAGCTGCTTCAGTGCCAAGCTGATATTGCTCCTCGAGGTCGCATTCCTTCCCGGCAATGTTAACCGCTGTTTGAGTCGCCTGTGACGCTTCTTCAAGTATATGATTGATATTGTTGGCGGCATATCTCGCTCCCGCCAGGTACTCTGCTTTTGCGGAATACCAGAGCTGGATGTTCAAAATAGCGACACCGGTTATAAACAAGCATATCGCAACGAGGATGGGTATGAGTGTATTGCGCATTTGCTTGTCCCGGCCAAAGGGTTTAATACATGAAAATGCCATTCATTCGCTCGCGCTGGCATCTACAGAGAGCATGGTAGAGAGCATAAGAAATATCCACGCCGAAGATAAAATTTTCTCCATCTTGATCTAACCCATTAATTATTGAGCATAATGTAGATAGGATAAAATAAATTAGGCGGGATATCAGGTGTCAAGAATGGAGAGCGAGAACTCTCCATTCTTGACACCTGATATTGCGGACATATTAAGAAAGCATAACGCCTGAAATGCTCACTTTGCACCAGCATGGTAATACAGCTGATGTTTATTCTATAACCTTACTCAAGTTCTAAGAGATCACGGATTCCCTGTCATTAATAATGATATCCGTTAGTGTAGTCTTATGCATTTCAATGTACTGCAATATTTGCAGATAGAGGTCAGAAAGAATCACACTGGTTTCATCTTTTAAACGCAAGCGTAAAGCCTGATCAATAATATAACTATCAACATACCCATGCGTCATGAACACCTCCCTCTCGAGATTTTTAAACAAAGCACATTGCAAAATAAATCTCTCTGGGATTGAATTATTCATGTCAGCCTCGTAGAAATATTAACCCAATAAAATTATGCTGTGTATAGTCTAAAGCGACAGACAAAAATAAGATGAATGAGTTTTCTATAAATTTATACTTAATAATTAAAAGTCACATATCATCCGCTGTGTATCGCAACACGATTTCCAGTGTTTTTCTGATCACATCAGCTTTGAGGATATCATTTGTTGTTTCCAGGGAGTGTATCAGACTTAAGATAATATTTTTATTATTAACATTATCGCCTGAAAGCATTAAATTGGTGACAGCCTGCCCTAACACAGCTGACTCTTCTTCTAACAAATTACCCGAACTGCGAAAGTAACTTGATAACGCTTTATCAGCTATTGCATTATGAATAGTAGTATCTTCAAGCATAGTAACCTCTCATCTTACTTATGAAATTTTAATGTATTCTGTTTATTTTCTTACCATTGAAAATACTTTTATTGTCAGTTATCGCTGTTCTTCTGTTTGGCCCTCCTGTATCACTGTTACTAAAATCACGAATTATGCTGTCAATTAAATCTCGTCGGAAAGCATTTTCCTCAACAGATTTCATTACGAGTAATTGCTTAATAAGAGTCTGCAACGAAAAATTTATCTTCATGCGCAGTATCTGGAGCACCGCCTGGCCAGTAATTTCATATTTTGTACTTTCATTATCAGATGTCTTCATAACGACTTCATAGCTAACCTGTTAAATAATCAGGCTGTTGCATTATTCAAAAAGCAACCCAATTAGTGCATTATAATGTTTCTGTTCCTCTTCCCCTGTCGCTTGTTCCAGTCTGCCTAGAAGTTTGGCACAAAGCGACTTTCGACTCAGATTACGTCCATCTTTCAAAATCTCAGTCACAATTTCCCCGAGAGTTTCCTGCTGAGTAGGCAAGTTAGCTTTTGCAAAGTAACGAGTGATTGCTCCCGCAGAATCTAAAGTCACTGAATTTTGATGCATGCTACGCCTCTGTTAAAAATGTTAATCAATGTTAAGTGAGGTAACAATAGCAAACTTGTACGAAATATGTGTACAAAATGATAAATTAATTTTTTGCATTTAGTGCTAATACATACAAAACAACAGGTTATGATAAAAAATATTGCATCATTTAAATAACAACCTATACAAGAATTTTCGCCAACTCATCTTCAACTTTTTCCATTTTTTATCAATGTAAAGAAACAGTTATGTTTTGGTATTAAAAGAAAGACACCGGAAGATATGTCTGTTACCGTCTTACTCTCGCCTCTCCCATTACCCTGGACAGTTAATGCTTACCACCCTTATTTATCGTAGCCATATACGTGACGACGAACCTGTCAAAAAAATCGAAGAAATGGTTTCGATAGCAAATCGCAGGAACATGCAGTCTGACGTAACAGGGATCTTACTGTTTAATGGTTCTCATTTTTTCCAGCTTCTGGAAGGTCCGGAAGAACAGGTTAAAATGATATATCGGGCTATATGCCAGGATCCACGGCACTATAATATTGTTGAGCTGATGTGCGATTACGCGCCTGCTCGCCGTTTTGGCAAAGCGGGAATGGAATTATTTGATTTGCGCCTGCACGAGCGAGATGACGTTTTACAGGCCGTATTCGACAAAGGCACATCAAAATTTCAGCTAACTTATGATGACAGAGCGCTGCAATTTTTTCGTACTTTTGTCCTTGCAACCGAACAAGCAACCTATTTCGAGATCCCTGCCGAAGACTCCTGGCTTTTTATCGCTGACGGATCTGATAAAGAACTTGATTCCTGTACCCTTTCACCAACTATAAACGACCACTTTGCCTTTCATCCTATTGTCGATCCCTTATCGCGGCGGATAATCGCTTTTGAAGCCATTGTGCAAAAAAATGAAGATAGCCCATCAGCTATAGCGGTTGGGCAGCGTAAAGACGGGGAAATCTATACAGCGGATCTCAAAAGTAAGGCGCTTGCATTCGCGATGGCACACGCACTTGAGCTCGGTGATAAAATGATTTCAATCAATCTATTACCTATGACCCTGGTTAACGAACCTGACGCAGTCTCTTTTTTACTTGATGAAATAAAGGCCAATGCTCTGGTGCCTGAACAAATCATCGTTGAATTTACTGAAAGTGAAGTCATATCTCGGTTTGATGAGTTTGCAGAAGCGATTAAATCGCTTAAGGCTGCCGGTATCAGTGTAGCAATTGATCATTTTGGCGCAGGTTTTGCCGGTTTGTTACTCCTGTCACGCTTCCAGCCTGACAGAATTAAAATCAGTCAGGAATTGATTACCAATGTTCATAAAAGCGGGCCACGGCAGGCAATTATTCAAGCGATCATAAAATGCTGTACATCACTTGAAATTCAAGTCTCTGCTATGGGTGTGACAACACCAGAAGAGTGGATGTGGCTTGAATCTGCAGGAATTGAGATGTTTCAGGGAGATCTGTTTGCGAAAGCTAAATTGAATGGTATCCCTTCAGTTGCGTGGCCGGAGAAAAAATAATTTCCAGCACATTATTTCGTATGATTTCTGAAAATCATCGTGAAAATGAATACGTTATGTTTAAATTTAATCCACATTAAAAATAATGTTTCATTCAATTTAGCTGAAATCTTATTTATACTTTGTACAATTTTAGCGTATATTGTACAAAGTATTATTGGGTCGTGTACAGGCGACGGAGATTTGTGACCGCAAGGAGGAATTGTGGCTTATTACAGCATTGGTGATGTTGCTGAACGTTGCGGGATTAATCCTGTCACTCTCCGGGCCTGGCAACGCCGCTACGGTTTGTTAAAACCACAGCGCAGTGAAGGCGGACACCGACTCTTTGATGAAGAAGACATACAACGCATCGAAGAGATCAAGCGTTGGATAAGTAATGGCGTCCCTGTAGGCAAAGTTAAAGCATTACTGGAAACCACCAGCCAGGATACGGAAGATGACTGGAGCCGCCTGCAAGAAGAGATGATGTCAATTCTTCGTATGGCTAATCCTGCCAAACTACGCGCGAGAATTATTTCACTGGGCCGAGAGTACCCAGTAGATCAATTGATTAATCATGTTTACCTTCCTGTTCGCCAGCGTCTCGTGCTTGATCACAACACCTCCCGCATTATGAGCAGTATGTTTGACGGCGCATTAATTGAATACGCAGCAGCCTCGCTTTTCGAAATGCGCCGTAAGCCCGGTAAAGAAGCCATTCTGATGGCGTGGAATGTTGAAGAGAGAGCACGATTGTGGCTGGAAGCATGGCGTTTATCATTGTCAGGATGGCACATTTCTGTTCTTGCTGATCCCATTGAATCGCCGCGCCCGGAACTGTTCCCGACGCAAACATTAATTGTCTGGACAGGCATGGCACCAACGAGAAGGCAAAACGAACTTTTACAACACTGGGGTGAGCAAGGTTATAAAGTCATCTTCCATGCCCCCTAATTTCACCTTTATCCCGCCCCTTAGACAGAATGTTATAATCTGAACCCACAACAGCGTTTGTACCGGAGCTGGTCCATTACAAAATGCTCACCGGGAGAATTCAGGTAATCCCCCTTTCACACTTTGTACATATCACAGCCAAAGGACAGACCAGATTGAAGTGGTAAAACCGATCGTGCACACTACGCAGTCTCACAACTAACAAGAGGTTATTATCCTGATGGATCAGGTCGTTGTTTTTCAAAAGATGTTTGAGCAAGTGAGAAAAGAGCAAAACTTCTCCTGGTTTTATTCAGAATTAAAACATCACCGTATTGCACATTACATTTATTATCTAGCTACGGATAACATCAGAATTATTACTCACGATGACACGGTTTTGTTATTAAGAGGAACCAGGAACCTGTTAAAAGTTAGTACGACCAAGAACCCTGCTAAAATAAAAGAGGCCGCATTGCTTCATATTTGCGGAAAATCTACATTTCGGGAATACTGTTCAACACTGGCAGACGCGGGCGTTTTCCGGTGGGTTACTGATGTTAATCATAACAAACGCAGTTACTACGCCATTGATAATACGCTTTTATATATTGAAGATGTAGAAAACAATAAACCATTAATCTAGCTAAAGTTGGAAGCTTAAGAAATGCTTCATAATTCAGTAAGGCATTAGCATAATGGAAATAAAAGTGCAGAGACTATCCCTATGGATGATAAATACTGTCTTTTTATTGCCACCCATAAATAATCACCAGGCCAATACTATCAACTTGATATTTGAAATGTGATCACTTGACTTTCTATACGTTATTTTATAACGGTTAACATATTTATAAAACCAACGGGCGTGCCATACGCCCGTTTCAATACTTAACGCACATGTGTTTTGGTTTAGTCATCATCCGATTATATGTATTTTAGTCAGGAACGGGTTTAACCATTTTTATATAACTAAAAAATTGAAACCTTATTCTCAGGTCATGCTTATATTCATCATTATCGTTATATTAAAAGGCCAACCATAATGTTTAGCAAATTGGCTCAAAGTAGCATAAAGGCTATGTTTTAATTACAGAATATTCAGTCATTTGAATGTATAACATTTTAGCTAAACAAATCTAAAACGAAGTGAATAATTTAATGTTTTCACTAAATCTCATTTTGTTTAATCTCTATTGAGATTCCTTGCTTTAAATTTTGTTTTATATAGATAATGACATTAATTTTTAATTAATTTATTTTTTTGGGAGTAATATACACATATGCAAAATCAAGAAATGAACATCCAAATGAACTATATTAAGCACCGTGGGATAAGACATAACAAATGAAGTGGATAGTAATTGACACGGTAATTCAACCTACATGCGGCATATCTTTTTCAGCCATATGGGGTGATATGAAAATGATCATCTGGTATCAATCCACTATATTTCTTCCTCCTGGCAGGATATTTACACTGGTTAAATCTGGTATTATCCTTAAGGATAAAGAATATCCTATTACTATTTATAACATCGCACCATTCAACAAGGATTTATGGAGTTTACTCAAAAGCAGTCAAGAGTGTCCTCCAGGAGAAAGCAAAATAACAAATAAATGTTTGCATAATAGTTGCATTATAAAAATATGCCCATATGGGCTCAAGTAATGGGCTTCATATAAATATGCTCAATGTGCTATTAATAATACCCACATAAATAAAACAACGGGCGTGTTATACGCCCGTTACAATATTTAACACATGTAGTAATTACATATTCTTGATGATCGCGTCACCAAACTCTGAACATTTCAGCAGTTTAGCGCCTTCCATCAGACGTTCGAAGTCATAGGTTACAGTCTTGGCGTTGATTGCGCCTTCCATACCTTTAACAATCAAGTCTGCGGCTTCAGTCCAGCCCATATGGCGTAACAGTATATAAAAACATTAAGTTCAATTCATTGATATTTAATGATAAAAATTATTTTATTGTCTTTTATTAGCCAAAATCAACTTTATTCAACCGTTTGATTTCATTGACGTTCGTTTTTATTTTGGGGAAAGGTTTTCTCTACCATTTATATCCAAATTACAAGTCTACATTTTATTAACATCTCAATACATGTGAGGCCTTGCAGACCTTTGTGAGACCTTATGTGTCTCTGTTTTGTCCCACCTTGTATTACGACTTGCATAGCCAATAAAGATAAATGTGACGACAAACGGCGCGGCAGTCTTCTTTTCCTTCATACTTTCCCCACCCAGCATGCATACCTTCTACCATAACTGTAGTGAATGTCTGTTATGAGCGAAAAGCGGAAGTCAGTTGTATCATCGTCACCTATATTCTTAGGAACACCTAGCTTAATTTTGCTAGTAATTGATAAATAGTAATATTACATTTAATGGATGCAACCTAAGTACACTTCCCCAAAGGTTTTTAATGCCAACTGACTAAATTCAGTTGTTAAGTTTTTCGACAAAACCAATCCTTTATTAATAGTTTTAAATGTGGCAAATTCAGGCATCTCATTCCCAAGAGGTTCATTTCCCCTGAGCATAGATTGTCGAAGTGTAGCAAAAAGCTCAAATCCAAGCGGGGATTCTATTGGGGGCTCATAGCCGAAGTCGTAACCGTAAGTTAAAATTTTTGCTTTTCCTGTTATTGTTTCTCTCAACCTAACACCACTAAAAGATGCTACTAGATCAGCAAGTTGTATCCCACAAACTTCATGGGATGAGCATGTTATAACTTTGACTTCATCAGAGCATAGACTGAGAGCTTCTGTAGGGTTTATGATACCTTCATCGAAAAAAATATTCCCTTTCCTGTCTGGAAAATTCTTAATCAATAAGCTTAATAAAAAAGACACATCCTCATAAGAACGATGGCGATACTCACTTGGCATAATAAATGCCCCCCATCGACAATTTGCGTTTAAGTAGGAAATAAGATTACTCCTCAAATTTCTTAAAGATTCAGATTTATCCATTCTTGCGCATGAGTGATGTTCATCAACTGAATGTTCTGAAAGAATCTTGTATATATCAGACTGAGGATCCTGATTACAAACTACATAAGCCAAGATCATAAACCCAAACTCCTCGTGTATCGACTCATCAATGTAAATATTCAAAGCCTTATCCTTTCAATGATATATTATTTTTATGTTAGATTATAGGCATGGTTCATTGAATTACAACGCCATTTTTGAGTTAAAAAATCCTCTGAATATATTAATTTATCATTTTGCGTGTGACATAATGATAAACATGCTGAATATTAGTTAAAATGTCCGCTTCTGGCACTCAACTGCCATAGGCGGGCCCAAGGGCAGCTTCGAACGCAGGCTGTATGAAAACTCTGATTGCTGACAGAAGGTCACGCGTTTAGATGACTTCTTAGAAAATTTACATAGAAAGATGATGCAGATTTTACTTAAAAGCGCAGGCGTCAGCCTCTTTTGCATTCACCTCTGAAGCTTAAACCGTTTTCACACAGTCTGAGCGAATTACAGACGCAACACTAAGTTTATTGCGCCCTTGAGCACAATCTTGACCAATATGTAGAACTCATTGGAAAAAAAGTGCGGAAAATAGAGAATTAACTCAAGTTTTGTTTATATAGTTCTAAATGAATTTATCATGCCAAAAATACGTTGCGCCAGTTACATTTTGTGCATGAACTTGCCCATATTCAAATGTAGGTTCTTTCTTCATATGTTGCGTATTCAACTCTGGTTTATTCCAATAAATCAAGTTCGCTTCAAATTCACTCAATAGTTTCTCAGCGAAATCAAAAGGCTTAATCCATTCTATTGGGATGGTTTTGCTGTTTTTTAAAAAAACAACGCAGCACAAATATATACGCTTTGACAAATTGTCATATTTAGGATGGTGTAACTTAGTAATTGCGCTATGGCCTGAAGAAAATCGTGAGCTCTTCGATGATGTCTTGCCGATGTAAACAAGCCTTTCATTTTCATCATCTCCAACTGTAATCAAATAAATAGGATAACAAGCTAGAGGGGCCTCACCATCACAATTTGACGATAAGTAATTTTGGTTAGACTGCCATGAAATATCTAGGTTTTGGGCTGAAAGTCCAATAGTTTCATGTAGTGCATATGAGGATTGGAGAACTAGAAAACATCCTATCTCTTTTTCAGGAATTAGTAATGAAGGGTCTTTCAAACTTCTGCGAAGATAATTTTCATTCGATCCGTATTCGAGGGGTCTGTAAGTTAATTCATAAGCCATAACATCGATCCTTTAAATTTCATAACGATATGTTAAGGGATGGATGACCTGCTGGTCAATGTGCCTAGGGACTAGCCATGTCAGCTTCTGGCACATAGCAGCCCTAGAGACAGTGGCGTAAAGTCATGGAGGACCGATGGGAGGAGGCACAAATCCTCCCATACAAAAAATACGCAAAATCGATAACAGCTTGAAATCATTCAATATTCTCACTATCAGAAGCTGACCAGCCAGCCGCAGCACTTTCTTGCAGACGACGAGCCTGCGGTTTCAACTCCACCAGCCCACCAATCATTATTGGGCTTTTACGTTTTTCTTCACCTGCAAGCAAACCGTTGTATCATGGCGGAATGAAGATGAGCTAGGAATAATCTTATGAATCAGCTCAATATTCATATAAAAACATTTCGAACTTTGGTGTACAAAACTACATAGGTATAACTTTATGTCTCTTCGTTTCAGACAAACCTTTACTCTATTTCCTGGCGTTCGACTCAACATTGGCAAGCGTGGAATAAGTGCAAGCATTGGCGTGCCTGGCGCAACTGTCAATGTTGGTAAAAAAGGGGTTAGAGCAACTGTCGGATTACCGGGCACAGGCTTATCTTATACTACACCTACCTTGCCCTATGATGATGGATACTCAGTTACCAATCCATTAAATCCAGCCCCTACAGAACCTCATTTGGAGTCTGGGTCATCTCCAGAAAACACACCATCGAACGCTAAAATATATATGCCTGTAGCTGGCATGAATGAAATATCCAGCGCTTCGGTAGAAGTCCTTACAAGTACCTCCCTTTTACCTTTACGAGATTTGATTGCTAAAGCACGAGAACAAAGAGCAGAGATAAAAGCAGATCTTCAAGAGGCTCTTGCCGAAGAATCAAAACAAAAAAGCGAGCTGGCTCGACGCAAATCAAGTCTATTCCGTTGGTTTTACAAACGACGCATCGCAGAACTTGAGACACTACTCCCCCTAACCCAAGCTGAGATATCTCGCCTAGTTTCATGGGAAGACAGCACAAAAATAGCCATAACATTCGAGAGCAGTGATGCTTCACAGCGCGCATATGCAGCGATGGTCCATGCATTTGATATGTTAAAATCGAGTGTCAAAAAATGGGATATTACTGCAGATAAAGCTACAGACCAGTTTGCTGAAAGAACATTAGCAACCCGGTCTGTTAATCGTCACCCAGTTACCTTTGATTTTAGTTCAACGGATCTCATTCAATTTACAGGGCGTGCGATGAGGTTTGAAAATGTAAATGGAGACGATATTTTGCTTTATCCTGGAGTTGCAGTCATACCACGAGCTGATGGAGCATTCGCTCTGATTGATTTACGCGAATTACAAATTAGTTCAGAATATCTAAGATTCCATGAGGAAGAAGGTGTTCCCAGTGACTCACGCATAGATGGTTATACATGGGCGAAAACGAATAAGAATGGCTCACCAGACCGTCGTTTTAAAGACAACTACCAAATCCCTATTTGCATTTATGGAAATATTACTTTCCATTCTCAAACAGGGGTAACTGAAGAATATATGGTATCAAATGCAGATGCCGCGCACGCCTTTGCTGAGGCAGTAAAACGCTATCAGATTTCACTCACAGAAACAGAAGCGTTGGTACAAGCCTAATTTATCGCCGATATGGGGACGAATCGTAGCCCCCCCCTCGAACAAAAAAAACCTTAAGAACCAGACTATTATGGCTGGTTCTTATACGGAGGATTTGTTATTGTACAACTCTTCTATCTGGTATATTTACGGATAGAACTGTTCAGGCTACTCAATCCTTTTTAAGTACAAATGAACAGATAGAAATAGTTATATTGCAAGGAGCTATCATGCACACTGAGTATATATGGCGATACCTTGACATAGAGAAATTCTCTATGTTACTCGAACAAAATGCTTTATTTTTTTGCTCAGCAAAAAATTTTGAAGATCCATTCGAAGGTGAATTTGCTTGGGGACATACTGGCTATAAAAAATTCATTGAGACACAGGAAAAACTATGCGCTACTCATGGTGCCGGCATGGACTTAGATCCTTTCATGGCATTCAATTTAAAGACACTTAAGGAAATAAGCGAGAGGACATATATAAGTTGCTGGCATTGTAACGAACATGAATCTGAAGCTATGTGGAAGCTGTATTGTAAAAACCCCGCTAAAGGCGTTGTCATAAAATCAAAGAAAAAAAACCTCCAAAGCCAACTTGAAAATAATAATTTAAACAAACTACAATTAAAACACGTAAAATACGTCAAAAATTTCTGGATAAAACAATACAATCCAGAATCAGATGTATTCTTTAACAAGAGACCATCTTTCGAATACGAAAAAGAGTTTAGAGCTATTTTTCAAGAGAATACCTTTAACACTCCACCTGTAAAGGGAAAACTAGTCCCTGTATCTCTTAACAATCTGTTGGAAGAAATAAGGATTTCACCTTTCGCAGATAAGGATTTCAAAAATGAAGTTTTACAAATTTCAAAAAAATATGGACTAGATCTAAAAGTCAAAAACTCTGAAATTGAAATGCATCCCATCATGCATGTTGAGGAAGAAATAATTGCAGAAGGCCCCAATTGGTATCAGTCAAAAATCAGATTGGCAATACGTGATGCTTAATCTTATATTGAAGTTTTTTATGTCTCCTGCTGAAACTAGCTAAAATTTACCAAGCCGCAGCACGTTATTGCATACAACGTGTATGCGGCGTATCTCAAAACGATTACTCCATAACAGGGACAGCAGGCCACTCAATATCCGGTGCTACTGATGTATCAACACGGTTCAGCAACACCCGATACTTCTTCCATGCTGCCAGCAACGACGCCTCTTCTTCCGTTGCGATCTCCAGATCCACAGCATCCTGAAGTGGCGCAATATGCTCATTCGCTGCCTGCATCAGGCTGTTTTTTGTTTCTTCCGCCTCCCGGATCCGGAATAGTTTTTCTGCTTCTGCATCTTTCACCCAGGCTGTGCCGTTCCACTTCTGAAACTCCCCTTCCGGGGATAACCAGGTGACATTTTCCGGTAATGAGCCGAGTTCAGAAATAAATAACGCGTCGCCGGAAGCCACGTCATAAACCGTTTTACCCCGATGATCTTCAACGAGATGCCACGATGCCTCATCACTGTTGAAAACAGCCACGAAGCCAGCCGGAATATCTGGCGGTGCAATATAGGTACTGTTTGCTGGCAGACCTGTATGAGGCGGAATATATGCGTCACCTTCACCAATAAATTCATTAGTTCCGGCCAGCAGATTATAAATTTTTATGGTCCGTGGTTGTTCACTCATTCTGAATGCCATTATGCAAGCCTCACAATGTAGTTAAATGCGATGTTTTTGACGGTGTTTTCCGCGTTACCAGCAGCGTTAACGGTGATGGTGTGTCCATGTGAGCCAATCGCAACAGAGTGCGTATGAGCACCAATACCGACAGTATGTGCGTGAGCACCTGCAGATGCAGCTGTGCCGCTGACACTATGAGTGTGCGCTCCTGCAGCACTTGTATTCACACTGGCCGCAGACACTACCTTATGTACTGACCCATTTTGTGACCACTGGCTGACTGCTGATGCGCCTGTGACACTATGAGTATGGTTTCCGGCACTTGCGGCTGTACCGCTCACACTGTGCGTGTGCGCCCCGGTGTTATTCGTGGATTTAGTGCCGTAATCAAACGACGATGTGGTTTTCGTCCCCAAATCCGTACTGGATGCGCTGGCGCTGTGGGTGTGCGATTTAATGCCGTCCTGTTCCTGAGACAATACGGCCCGACCACTGGCAGGTTTGCCCTTAATCGTCCAGCCACGCATATCAGGGATCACGCCTGACGGATAAGCGGCTGCAAGTTTCGGGTATGCAGATTTGTCAAAAGTCTGCCCCTGCATCAGGGCATAGCCAGACGGAACGGTATCTGATGGCCACGGGATTGGTGCGCCAGGCGGATAAAACTGCTCTGATGGCGTATAGAGTGAATAAACCGTACCGTCCGTTAACCCTTCCGGCTTATTAGCAGAATATGCTGGTGACGTATGAATCGTCACGCTGGCATTACTGGTATAATCCCATTGAATATTTACACCAGTCGCATAATTTCCGATTGCAACGTAAATATCGTAAGTATCACCAGATGTATTGACCCAGGCAAAATTTGTAAACCCTGTCGATGTGCGCTGCCATAAAGCACCAGTAATCCCCTTCGGATTACCATTACCTGCACGCAAAACAAGTTCAGATATACCTGCCTGTTGAGGTGACCCCACGTTAAATCCCGCGCCACCAATCAACGTAATTGAAACAACAGAACTCGCCTGTGGCATGGTTACCGTTGCTAATTTGAACCAACCAGCACCACCGCTGAATGACATTGTTGTTGAGTTAAGCGTACCAATATCTTTCGGCGTCAGTGTTATATCCGATGAAAGCGCCTTACCATTCACCTTACGGGCAGAAGGTACCCGACCATTCGCATTATCATTAGCTGCTTTCACTGCTTTCGGTGTCGCGGCAAGCGTTTCAGATGCGCTGTTGGTTGCACTACTGAGCTGGACAATTCCTTTTTGTGCTGTCGTAGCGTCCTGAGCAGTATATTTCCCGTTAGCAAGGTCATAGGCTGCCTTTACCGACTTTGGCGTTGCCGCCAGCATTTCAGATGTGCTGTTGGTCGCGTTGCTAAGCTGAACTATCCCTTTCTGTGCTGTCGTTGCATCCTGTGCGGTGTATTTCCCGTTAGCCAGCTCATACGCGGCCTTAACGGCTTTTGGCGTTGCCGCCAGTGACTCGGAAGTGCTGTTAGTCGCACTGCTGAGCTGTACTATCCCCTTTTTCGTCGTGCTCGCATCCTCAAGCGCCACGGCGGATGCAATATCCTCTGCCCGTTTTGCCGCTGTCTCGGCGCGCGTTGCCGCGGATTCCGCCGTACTTTTGCTCTGAGCTGCCGCCGTCGCACTGCCAGCTGCCTCTGTCGCCTTCGTGGATGCCGTCGTGGCGCTGCCCTTTGCTGCTGACGCCTGTCTGGTCGCCTCATCTTTTGAAGCAGACGCAGATGATGCCGATGACGCCGCCGAACTGGCGGACGATGCGGCAGCCGTTTTTGAGGATTCTGCGCTGGTTTCCGACGCTTTCGCGTTCGTCTCGGATGTCTTCGCTGCGGAAGCAGACCTCGCTGCTGCGCTGGCCTGTACAGCGGCTTCGCCAGCATTCGTAGTGGCTGTTGAAGCAGACGATGCAGCACTTTCTGCCGATTTTCCGGCGGCGTTGGCACTGGCTGAGGCCTGCCCGGCACTTGTTGACGCGGCACTGGCAGATAATGCAGCCGCTGTTTTTGAGCCTGCTGCTGCGGAGGCACTCTGTTCTGCTGCCGTTTCAGAGGACTTAGCGTTTGTCTCAGACGTTTTGGCCGCCTTCGCGGAATTGCCTGCCGCCGTTGCCGAGGAGGCTGCACTACTGGCGCTCGAGGCTGCGCTCGTTTCTGATAATTTTGCCGCCTCTTTTGAAGCCGACGCATCCCGGGCTGAGGTGGCAGCTTCTGACGCTTTCGTGGTCGCGGTGGATGCAGAAGTGGCTGCTGATTGTTGTGACGCTGCCGCATTCGTTTCTGACGTTTTCGCCGCACCGGCACTGGTGGCCGCCGCGCTTTTTGAGGACTCAGCAGCGGCAGCACTTTTTGATGCTTCAGTGGCCTTTGTTGATGCCGTTCCTGCGCTGGAGGACGCTGACTGAGCCGACGACGCGGCCTGTCCGGCTGACGTGCTGGCTGCGCGTGCTGAGCCTGCAGCATCAGTCGCATGGGTTGCCGCCTCACGGGCTGATGTGCTGGCATCGCCGGCTGACTTCTTCGCGGCTGCTGTGTTCTGTGCCACCGAGGACGCGTTACGCGCCACCTCTTCCACCATCAGTTCAAAACGTCGCAGTGCCTCCGGACGGGCATCATCCTCCGTCATGGCACCGAGAAAATCATTCAGCGTACCGGGTTGAGAATCTTCATACACGGTGATAGTCCCGGCATGTGACGGCGGGAATCCCTCCACCAACAGAATAACGCTGTACTGACCATACTCAACGTCCATACTGTAACGCCCGGCTTCATCCGGATTTTCTGAGGCCAGCGTGTTCACCACCACCGTGGTACTGTTACGTTTTGCTTTCAGCTGGATTGTGCAGTTCTGTACCGGTTTTCCTGTGCCGTCTTTCAGTACACCAGAAATCTTTACTGCCATATTCACCCCACAAAAAAGCCCGCCTGAACCGGCGGGCTGTCATAACACTGTGTTACCTGGCTAATCAGAATTTATAACCGACACCCGCGATGAAACCGTCAGTGCGCCAGTCGCCACTGCCGGAGCCTTCATAAGCAATATCAACGGCCACGGATTCGGTCGGGTTAAACTGCACGCCAGCTCCCCACGCCAGAGACGTGTTGCTGTGGCGACCGTCATCACTTCCGGTCAGCACGTCGTGCGTTTTCCCCTTGTTGTCAGTTACGCGGAGATAATCCCCGGAGAAAGTCGACACACGGCTGTAAGCCACACCCGCCATCGCATACGCGCTGAACCATTCATTCACGCGCACAGACGGCCCCGCCATTACGCTGAACCAGCGGTTACGGACGGAATCTTCATGCCAGCGGGTATCGCTGTAACGGGTCAGCTGGCGATTCTTGTCTCCTGCATAGCTGAACGACGTCACCAGCCCCAGTGTGTCCGTAAACTCATAACGGTATTTCACGTTAATCCCGTTCAGATCATCACTGCCGGGAACGTTCGTCGAGGCATGAAGATAGCCCGCGCTCAGCGTGGACTGATGTTCAGACGCCCATGCAGGCGCACCGGATACGGCCAGACAGATGGCTGCGGACAAAATGGCGGCATAAAGTTTACGCATAATTACCTCTCGCTTTTCTGCAATAAAAAAGGCGTCATTTCTGACGCCCGTTATGGGTTATAAAATTCAGCTGATACTGATACCTACTGTGGATTTTTTCATCACCACAACCAGCAGATCGCTGATACTGGTTGTTGGTGTCCAGTTATTCGCTCCTGATGAAGATACGGTGAATGTCAGTGTCAGCGTCCCCTGTCCGGCAGGCATATCTATAACGGAGGAAAATACGCCCTGAGCATCCGTCGTGGACTGATTAAAAATCTCCTGACCATTGCGGGTCACTCTTAACCGGCAGGTTGAATACCAGTATGACTGTTGGTTATTACTGTTGAAATTCTCATGCTTACCACCGCGGAATAACACTGGCGGTATCATGACCTGCCGGTCAAATTTCTGATCATCACTGATTCTTACCGTGATGGTGCCACTGGCATAAGTGCTCGTGCGGGGGAAAGACTTGCTGACCGTTTTGACAATATCGCCTTCAATCTGATTGGCTGACAGTTTCCCCTTAATCTGACAGTTCTCATTAATCGTGACGTTGTTGAGCGTCCCGGAGTTCGCATTCACACTGCCACTGATATCCGCATTTTTAGCAGTCAGCTTTCCGTCCGGTGTCAGGGAAAATGCCGGTGGATTTCCACCGCTGGTAATGGTGGGGGCCGTCAGGCGCTTCAGGAACACGTCGTTCATGAATATCTGGTTGCCCTGCGCCACAAACATCGGCGTTTCATTCCCGTTTGCCGGGTCAATAAACGCGATACGATTGGCGGCAACCAGAAACTGGCTCAGTTTGCCTTCCTCCGTGTCCTCCATGCTGAGGCCAATACCCGCGACATAATGTTTGCCGTCTTTGGTCTGCTCAATTTTGACGCCCCACATGGCATTCCACTTATCGTTAGCATCCTTCCACTCTTTCGAAAACTGCTCCAGTTTGCTGGCGTTATCCTCCGTCAGGTCGACTTTTTCCAGCAGCTCTTTACCAAGATGGGATTCGGTTATCTTGCCTTTGAAAAAATCCAGGTAACCTTCCGCATCATCGCTCGCCCGACCGACGGCCTCCACGAATGCCGATTTGCCAACGGTGTTCACACTGCGGATATAAAAGTAATAATCATGGCCCGGTTTGATATTGATACTGGCGGCTATCCAGTACAGCCCCGTGCCAAGGTAGCGGGCTGTGGTTTCAACCTGCCTGATATCGGTAATCCGCGTTTCCGAGAACCAGAACTCAAATTGTACCGTCGGATCATAAACCGCAAGATGCGGCGTGGCGGTTATCTGAAAATAGCCCGGTGTCAGCTCAATCTGTGACGGCGCTGCCGGTGCGGCAATCCGGAACGATACCGATGCCGGATCGCCCTGCTGCCCCCACGCATTTACCGCCCGGACCGTCAGCATGTAACGCCCCAGCGTCAGCTGCCTGAAGCGGTATGTGGTTTCCGTCGTCCGGGCCGTGCTGACCAGCCGCTCACTGCCGTCATCCGCTGCCACGGTCAGGCGAAGCATAAAGCTCACCCCCTTCACCACCTTCGGCGTGTCCCAGCGCGCCAGCACCTGATATTCCCCGCTGTCTGCGGTGACTTCGGCAGTCAGGTGCTGCACTGCTGGCGGCGTTACACCATTCACCGTGCCGCTCTGGTCACCGTCAAAGTGCGCCCCGTTATCCACGATGGCTTCTTTTTCCGGTACATGCTGCACGGCAGTGATGGCATACGTGCCGTCATCGTTCTCACGGATACTCACACAGCGGAACAGTCGCTGGCGCAGCGTCGGCAGCTTCAGCCCCCATACGCTGTATTCAGCAACACCGTCAGGAACACGGCTCACTTTTACCTTCACGCCGCCGGTGACGGACTGAACCTCCACGCTGACCGGATTGCCACTTCCGTCAACCAGGCTTATCAGCGTGGTACCGGAGGATGGCAGCGTGATTTCACGGTCGAGCGTCAGCGTCCGGGTCTGGCTGTTCACCGCCAGCACACGACCACCGGTGCTGATACCGGCATAGTCATCATCACAGATTTCAATAACATCGCCCGGTACATGGCGAAGCCCTTCGGCACCCACGCTGAAGTCCACGGTCTGCGTTTCCAGCAGTTCCGTTTTAATCAGCCACAGCCCGGCGCGGTGTGCCTGCCCCCGACTGGTACAGCCAAAGGCATCCATCTTCGTGACATTACGACCGTAACGGGCAATGGCCTGCGTGTCCTCCACAAGCTCTGTTGCCGTCTCCCAGCCGTTATCCGGGTCAATCCAGTTCACCTCAACGGCATTATGGCGGTCCTTCAGGGCGCTGAAACTGTAGCGGAACGGCGCGCCATCATCCGGCATCACCACATTACTGCGGTTATAGGTCCACACCTTATCCGACGGTCGGTCCTGCACGAACGTCAGCGTCTGCCCGTTCCATACCGGCATACAGCGCATCGCCGAGCAGAAATCACTGAGCACATCCCACGCCTTGCGCTGTGTGGTCAGGTACGCATTACAGGTGATGCGCGGCTCCGTGCCGCCAAAGCCGTCCGGCACTGACTGGTCGCAGTACTGGCCGATGACATACAGCGCCCATTTATCCACATCCGCCGCACCAAGACGTTTCCCCATGCCGTAGCGCGGATGGGTCAGCATATCCCACAGACACCAGGCCATGTTGTTGCTGTATGCCGGTTTAAACGTTCCGTCCCAGATACCGCTGTATTGCCGCGTCTGCGGGTTATAATTCGACGGCACCTGCAGAATACGCCCGCGCAGATGATAATTACGGCTCACCTGCTGGCTGCCGAACTGCTCCGAGTCCACCTGCACGCCGACCAGTGCCGTGTTCGGGTAGCACTGTTTCACATCGATGATTTCGGTGTATGACGACCAGAGCGTTTTGTTCTGCAGCTGGTCTGTGGTGCTGTCCGGCGTTATCCTGCGCATCCGGATATTAAACGGGCGCGGCGGCAGGCTACCCACCACCACCGAGGCCAGATACTGCGAGGTGGTTTTGCCCTTAATGGTGATGTCTTTTTCCGTCACCCAGCCACCGTTACGTTGTATCTGAACCAGCAGACGGACTTCCGACGGATTCCTGTCACCCTTTGAGGTGGTTTCCACCAGTGCCTGTACACCGAAGGTAAAGCGCAGACGGTCGATGTTTGCAGACGTAATGGTGCGGGTGATCGGCGTGTCATATTTCACTTCCGTACCCAGCACCGTCTCGGAGCCGGAGGATTCAAACCCCTCCGGCGGTGTCTGCTCCTGCTCACCGGCACGGAACACCACCGTGACACCGGAGATGTTGGTATTCCCCTCAGTGTCCAGCACCGGCGTACTGTTCAGCAGCACGCTTTTTAATCCATCCACCGGACCTTCAACCGGCCCTTCGCTGATGGCATCGATCACACTCAGCAACTGCGTGGACTTCAGGTTGTCCTTCGCTTCGCGCGGGGTATGCCCCTTACTGCTGCCTTTACCCATTCCTCACGCTCCATAAATGACAAAACCGCCCGCAGGCGGTTTCACATAAAACATTTTGCATCAGCGACCAATCACCACAACCTGACCACCGTCCCCTTCGTCTGCCGTGCTGATCTCCTGAGAAACCACACGTGATCCCACGCGCATTTCACCGTACAGAACGGGCAGAACATTGCCCTGGGCAACCATGTTATCCAGTGAGGAGAAATAGGTGTTTTGTTTGCCGTTATCCGTTGTCTGTGTACGGGGAGTTCTGGCTTTCGGTGCCAGCATTTGCGCCACACCACCGAGCACCATACTGGCACCGAGAGAAAACAGGATGCCGGTCATACCACCGGCCCCAATGGCTGCCCCCCATGCTGCAAGGGTGGCTCCGGCGGTAAAGAATGATCCGGCAATGGCGGCAGCCCCCAGGACAATCTGGAATACGCCACCTGACTTGGCCCCGGCGACTCTGGGAACAATATGAATCACAGCGCCATCAGGCAGAGTATCATGTAACTGCGCCGTTAACCCGGACGTGCTGACGTCCCGCCCGGCAATCCGTACCTGATACCAGCCGTCGCTCAGTTTCTGACGAAACGCCGGGAGCTGTGTGGCCAGTGCGCGGATGGCTTCAGCCCCCGTTTTCACACGAAGGTCGATGCGGCGGCCAAATCGTTGCAAATCCCCGTAAAGGCAGATGCGCGCCATGCCCGGTGACGCCAGAGGGAGTGTGTGCGTCGCTGCCATTTGTCGGTATACCTCTCTCGTTTGCTCAGTTGTTCAGGAATATGGTGCAGCAGCTCGCCATCACCACAGTAAATAGCGGCATGATTCGGCACCGATGAACCAAAACAGCACAGCAGCACATCGCCCGGTTGTGCTGATGACAACGGCACCTGATACAGCCCTGTAGCCTCCAGATTATCCAGATAGAGATTCTGACCGTGACGCCACCAGTCATCCTCGCGATGAAAATCCGGCATCTCAATCCCCGCCAGATGATAAGCATCCCGGAACAGCGTGTAACAGTCCGTCACCCCGTGCTCAAAGCGCCGCCCGGTGAGATGCGGCACACAACGGAACTTATGAATCGTCCCCCGGCAGACCAGCCACCACGGCAAATCACTCTGCACCTGCAGCCGCCGGTCGGCCTCACTCAGCCAGGGCAGACCACCGGGGTGGCTGTGGACCAGCGCCACAATCTCACCCTGCATTTCTGCCTGCAGCCAGTCTTCCGGCGACATACGGAAATACGCCTCCGGCTCACCGGAGATATTCACGCAGGGGAAATATCTTTCCCCCTCCGGCGTGCTTACCACGAAGCCGCACGACTCCGCTGGCGCACATCGCCGGGCGTGCGCCAGAATTGCTGATTCTGTCTGTGTCATGGGATTTACTGCGAAAGTTTGTTAATGGAAAGGAAGCCGCCAAAGTTGCCGACGTTATTGCGGAACTTACAACCGCTCAGGCATTTGCTGCATTTATCCTTCGTGATATCGGACGTTGGCTGGTCATATTCATCCGCGACCGCCGGACCGTGATAACCGCACTCATCGCCGCGATAGGTCCAGGTGCAGGTGTTGGCCAGCATGATACGTCCCGGAAAAACAGCGCCGTCCGTTTCCGTCGGCGTGGACAGTACAAAAGAGGCACTCACCGCGCTCAGTTCGCTGCACTGCTCAATGCGCCAGCGGCTGATCACCTCCTGCTCCGGATCGGCGTCACTGTTTCCGTTGACGAAGTTCACCGCATCCAGAAAACGGGCGTAAACCTTACGCCGGACCACCGTTCCGCCGACCAGACTCTGCAGATCTTCCGCCATCCCGGTGACCATACCGTACAGGTTAGAAACCGTCAGCGTGGGGCGCGTACTGGTGCCTTTGCCATTCAGTTCAAAACCACTCCCCTGAATGGGATACGGCTGATACTGTCGCCCCTGCCAGGTGACCGGCTCACCTTTTTCGTTCTGCTCATTACAGAAAAAATAACGTTCTCCACCGACCTCTGTCAGATCGATTTCCCAGAGCACCACGCTGGCCGACTGCTCCGCACGGGTGCATTCATTCAGTGTTTCCTGCCGGATATCCTGCATCAGTTCACCACCTGTTCAAACTCTGCGCTGAACTCAACACGCAGCATACTGACCCGCGACGACCATTTTGCGCAGGTCACCTTTATCTGCCGCCACTCATAAGGCGGCGTCCACAGAAAGGATTTCCAGCCCCCGTGCTCAGCCAGAAACGACTCAAGCGCCGTGGCCTCCCAACGGGGAACAGAAAGCGTCACGCTGTACGTTTTCAGGTCGGCATTCAGCCCGGCAGGCGCTCGCTGGGAATAGCCATCACCAAAGCGCACCTTTCTTACGGAAGGGGCCGAAGCCACATCCATACCGGGTTTCACTTTCCAGCGGAAGGTTTTCATCGTCCACCTCCGGAGAACAGACCACCATCGCGCATCTGCCCGGTCACAACATCCATTGCCGCCTTACGGGCTACGTCATAAACCGCCTTCAGTGCCTGTGGCCCTATCTGACCGTTCGTGCCGTCGTTGTTAATCACCACATGGTTATTCTGCTCAAACGTCCCGGACGCCTGCGACCGGCTGTCCGCCATGCTGCCCGGTGTACCGACATAACCGCCGGTGGCATAGCCGCGCATCAGCCGGTAAAGATTTCCTACGCCAATCCGGCTGGTTGCCTCCTTCGTGAAGACAAATTCACCACGGTGAACAATCCCCGCTGGCTCATATTTGCCGCCGGTTCCCGTAAACCCTCCGGCCGCAAAATGGAATTTCGCCGCAGCTGCCTGAATGGCTGTACCGCCTGACGCTGATGCGCCGCCGCCAATGGCGCTGCCTATACTTCCGACAATCCCCACCATTGCCTGCTTAAGCAGAATTTCTGTCATCATGGACAGCACGGAACGGGTGAAGCTGCGCCAGTTCTGTTCACTGCCGGTCAGCATCGCCGCCATATTCTGTGCAATACCATCAAAGGTCCGCGTGGCAGCACTTTTAACCTGCGACATACTGTCCGTGGCGCTCTCTTCCCACTCACTCCAGCCTGACCTGAGGCCTGCCATCCAGCTCCCGCGAAGCTGGTCTTCAGCTGCCCAGGTCTTTTTCTGCTCTGACATGACGTTATTCAGCGCCAGAGGATTATCGCCATACTGTTCCTTCAGGCGCTGTTCCGTGGCTTCCCGCGCTGCCTGCCGGTCAGTCAGCCCCCGGTTTTTTGCATCAATGGCGGCCCGTTTTGCCCGTTGTTGCTGTGCGAATTTATCCGCCTGCTGTGCCAGCGCGTTCAGGTGCTCCTGATAGGTGACCTTGTCGCCAAGTACAGCCAGCTGGCGTTTGTACTCCAGCGTCTCGTCTTTATGCGCCAGCAGGGATTTCTCCTGTGCGGACAGCTGGCGACGTTGTGCCGCCTCCTCCAGTACCGCGAACTGACTTTCTGCCTTCCACAAATCCCGGCGCTGCTGGCTGATTTTCTCATTCGCTCCGGCATGCTTCTCCAGCATCCGGAGTTCTGCCTGAAGCGTCAGCAGGGCAGCATGAGCACTGTCTTCCTGACGATCGCCCGCAGACACCTTCACGCCGGACTGTTTCGGCTTTTTCAGCGTCGCTTCATAGTCCTTTTTCGCCGCCGCCATCAGCGTGTTGTAATCTGCCTGCAGGATTTTCCCGTCTTTCAGTGCCTTATTCAGTTCTTCCTGACGGGCGGTATATTTCTCCAGCGGCGTCTGCAGGCGTTCGTAAGCCTTCTGCGCCTCTTCGGTATATTTCATCCGTGACGCTTCGGTATCGCTCTGCTGCTGCGCATTTTTGTCCTGTTGACTCTGCTGCTCAGCCTTCTTTCGGGCGGCTTCAAGCGCAAGACGGGCCTTTTCACGATCATCCCAGTAACGCGCCCGCGCTTCATCGTTAACAAAATAATCATCCTTGCGCAGATTCCAGATATCGTCCGCTTTCTTAAACGCGGCCTCTGCCTTAATCAGCATCTCCTGCGCGGTATCAGGACGACCAATATCCAGCACCGCATCCCACATGGATTTGAATGCCCGTGCTGTCCTGTCTGCCCAGGTTTCCAGCGTGCCCATGTTCTCTTTCAGGCGGCGGGTCTGGTCATCAAACCCTTTCGTCGCGGCCTCGTTCGCCGCCTGCAATGCCCCGGCTTCTTCGCCGGAACGCTGCAACTGAGCAACATACGCAATCTGCTCCGCCGTCACGTTATGGAACTGGCGCGCCATCGCTGTCAGCCCCGACGTCGGGTCAGTGGTCAGCTTCCCGAAGGCTTCAGCGACCTTGTCCACCTCCACGCCGGATGCAGAGGAGAAACGCGCCACACTCTGGCTGATGGACGCAATCTGAGCCTCACCGCTTACCCCCGCCTTAACCAGTGCGCTGAGTGACTCGCTGGTCTGGTTAAACGTCAGCCCTGCCGCCTGCCCGGCTCTGGACAGGACCAGCATACGATCTGCCGTCAGCCCGGCCTGATTGCCGGAAAGGACCAGCGTTTTGTTGAAATCGGACAGGGTTGAGTTGCCCTGATACCAGGCATACGCCAGCGCACCGGTCGCCACCGCCAGCGAGGTGGCCCCCACCATCGGCAGGGTGATCGCACCGGCAAGCCCCCGGAACATGGGGATCATCCCGCCGAAGGAGTCCTTCACCTGACCCCCCTGTTGCAGCAGGATCAGCCACGGACTTTGCCCGCCTGCAAGCTGCGTGGCCACGTCAGTGAACTGCGCAGGCAGCATACGCATGGCGGCTTTATACTGCCCGACGGAAATTCCCGCTTTCTGTGCAGCCAGCGCCTGCCGGTTCATCGACTGTTCAACGACTGCCGCTGTTTTTTTCGCATCACTTTCCGTACCGGAAAAATGACGCCTGACTCTGGCCATCTGCTCGTCAAATCTGGCCGCATCCAGACTCAAATCAACGACCAGATCGCCTACCGGTTCAGCCATACCGGACTCCTCCTGCGATCCCTTCTGATACTGTCATCAGCATTACGTCATCCTCCGTCATGTCCGCCACATCCGGGGAAGTAGGGATAACTTCATTCCCGTCCGGGCCAAAGCGGACACCTCCGGCAAGCCCTGCCGCTTTCTGCATCAGCACATCATCTTCAGGCTCTTCGTCAGCCTCACGCCGGTTCAGCAAACTGAAATCCAGCGGATGCATATCCGGATCGCTGAAAAACAGGCTGAGCACGGTGTACGTCAGCCCGGAAAAGTGCATATCCAGCAGAACATCATGAAAATAATGGGTACTGTAAAAGCGGTGCCAGTCGGCATACTCCGTGGATGACATCCCGGCAAGCATGGCACGCCAGTCGGGTCGCCCCATCTCACGCGCCAGTTTCAGGGCAAAACTCAGCTCACCGTCGAACACTTTCCCGCAGAAACAGGCTCTGCAGGCCCGGCGTCCTCTGTCTGTTCAGGGGCATTATTCACAACAAACTCATACATACCAGATAGCCGGTACACCACGTTTTCAGCATGAGAAATTGCCTCTGTGGGCCAGGTGGTAAGCACTTCCTGCTCAATCTGTTTAACGGCTTCATTCATGGACGGCATCTGCGTCTTCTGCGGATGGTTATGCCACAGGGACATCGCCACCAGAAACGCGCCGGTTCTGATGGCGTCTTCCACAGTAAACTTCCGGTTGCTGTCTGACTCCGCCTGTTCTGCCTGCCGTTTCATCAGGGCGAGATGCTCAATACGCTGCAGGGCTGACAGTTCAGAAAGCGTGACGGTCACGCCGTTATGTTCAAATGATTCGGTTTTCAGGAACATCGCTGACTCTCCGGATTAACTGTCGGTGACAGTGATTTCTGCAACCGCAGCAAGTTCACCATTACCGGATACAACCGGAATGTTGACCTTACCTGCAGCAACGCCGTTCACGGTGATGGTCATACCACTGACCGACACGGTGGCTTTTGTTTTATCCGCAGACACCGCACGAAAGCTCTTGTCGGTTACGCCCTCCGGCTGGAAGGCCACGGTCAGCGTGGTGCTCTGCCCTTTCACCACCGAGGTGCTGGCAGGCGTCACGGTCATGCCGGTTGCCGCTGTTACCGTGCTGCGATCTTCTGCCATCGACGGACGTCCCACATTGGTGACTTTCACCGTGCGGGTGATCACTTCCTTCGCCGTCACCGCCTTACCGATACTGCTGACCCAGCCACGGAACACATCGACCGTGCCGTTCGGGAAGCGGATTTTATAGGCACGGGTATCGCCTTCATTAAACCACGCCAGCAGCGCCTGCTGCCCCTGCTCTCCGGGCATCCACGCCAGCGTGAAGCTGGTATCTCCGGCAGATTTCTGCCCCTGCCCGGTCGCAGTCCAGTCTGCATCTTCATCATCGAGATAGCTGTCGTCATAGGACTCAGCGGTCAGTTCGCCGGGCGTCAGGTCTTTAACTTTTGCCAGACGCGACCAGTCAACGTCTGAAAGCGGATTCGCATAAGGGTCACCGCTCCCCTTATAAACCCACAGGGTGGTCCCGGCACCTTTCACCGGCATTACAGGATTTGGTACAGGCATAGCGTCCTCACATTTCATAGGTAATGACATAAGTCAGATCGGCTGAACTCCACAGGTCCGCATCATCGTCGCGCCGGTAGTCATAGCCGCTGGCCACCATACTGGTGATCAAATCTGACAGTGCCGGGATATCACTCATCACCGGATAAATCCGGGACTCCATCCACGCATCCAGCTCTGAATCCGGCACCTGAGCAGGCAGGAAAACTTCGATATGCAGCTCCGCCTGCCAGGTATCGCTGTCCAGCTCTTCGCCCGTGTATTCAGCGCCGGTGAGATAAACGGCAACTGCCGGAAAATCCGCCTCATCAAAAACAGCGGGGCGACCATCAAAAAACGTCGCCCCGGTGTCATGCTTCTCCAGTGCATCCAGTACGGCTGCACGGAGTTCAGTATGTTTCATCGCTTTATTACCATCCTCAGTTGATGCTGCAGCGCATAGCCCAGCTCTTTCGGAAGACGTTCACGCCGTATCCGCTCAATATTTTGTTTAAACGCCGTGGTCAGCGGCACCGCCATCGGGATTTTCACCACATCAATGGGGTAACGGTTTTTCCCGGCCACACGCTGCATGACATGCCACCGGCCATTTTTCAGTTGCTGAATAAACGCGCCGGGAATACGACGGTTACCCACCACAAGCACGCTGCCGCCACCTTTCAGGGATGAACGCTGCCCCTTTTTACGACGCCTGCGGCGGGACAGGACAACCCGCGCATTACCCAGCTTGATTACGGGCAAATCCCCCCGGTTAACCTTGATTCTGACCTGCGGATTTTTGACCGTGGCCCTTTTCAGCCTGGTCCTTTCCTTTACCAGTTTCCGGCGTACCTTTGTCTCACGGGCAACCTGTGACGCCGACTGCGATATCGCGGATGAAGCAACGCGGTTAATGGCCATTGCGGCGGCACCAGGCACCGCCGTTTTGCTGATACGGCTGAGGTTTTCAACGGCCTGCTCAAGACCTTTTATGGCCATACATCCCCCTTTCAGCGGCGACAGTTAACGGCAGGCGGTACGCCCCGCCCAAGCCAGAGATGACAGCTTCCGCCATCATCCGGCGTAACCCGATCTACCCAGAAGTTTTCCTCACCGATGGTCAGCGTGTCTCCACGCCGCAGCTGCCGCACATCATCAGTCCGGACAAACAGGGACGGGCTGGAGCCTTCAACGCGCACGCCCTGTCCGGCATAGCTGATATTTTCAGGGTCATCAAAAACACCACGTATTACTGCGCCGGACTGCTCACCGGATGTAATGGTGGCTGACGTTCCCATGTACCCGCGTATCGTTTCATCGGCGCGGGCAATGGCAGCATCGAACAGGTTATCGAAATCAGCCACTGCGCCTCCCGTTATTGCATTCTGGCCAGGCCACGTTCTGTCATTTCGGCTGCCACACCGGCAGAGACACGAAACGCCGTTCCCGGCAGCACAAATGCCACAGGTTCATCCCGGATGGCGTGAAGTGCATCGGTATGCAGCGTCACCAGTGCCACGACCGTGACCAGATCAGCCGCATCCTGAATCACGGTATCCGGCTGCGCTGATACAGCCTCATTTTCATGCCCGGTCAGCACATTTTCCGGGCTGAGAGGGGTGTCCTGACCGGCAGCGTCATCCGTGTCACCAAGCTCTTCTTCCAGCTCTGCCACACGGAGCGCCAGTTCTTCTTTCGTCCCCGTTAGGCTGACATCACGGTTCAGTTGTTCACCCAGCGAGCGGAGACGGGCAATCAGTTCATCTTTCGTCATGGACTCCTCCACAGAGAGAAAATGGCCCCGAAGGGCCATGATTACGCCAGTTGTACGGACACGAACTCATCAGGGTCAGCCAGCAGCATCAGCGGTGCTGACTGAATCATGGTGAACTCACGCGCCGGATCGCCGGTGGTCACCCAGTTTTTCGGGTAACGGGCAGAGGCGTTAATGCCTTCGCGCTGTGCGTCCGCATCCTGAATGCAGCCATAGGTGCGCAGACCGCGTGCCTGAGTGTTCCCCAGCACCATCGTGTTGTCCGACAGGAAGTTCTTTTTGACGCCGTTTTCCACGTACTGTCCGGAATACACGACGATGGCCACATCGCCATACATCCCCTTATAGGACACCGCTTTACCCAGGTCTTTCACCGCTGTCTCCAGCTCGGAATGAGAGCCGCGACGGGTATCCAGCTTCTCCTTGACGGCTTTGAAGGAACGGAACAGCGCCCAGCCTTTCGGATCAAACACGATGATATTCACCACACCGCTGGCGTTCAGCGCGTAGGCTTCGATATCGTCGGTCGGGTCATACGTGGACTTGTCGCGCTTGCTCCACTCCGTGCCACCGGACTGTGTGATGTTGTTGGCCGCACTGCGGCCCATATCCACCTCAACCGGATCGAAGGCTTCACCGGTCATGGTGTATTTGCCCTTAAGCACGGCAGAAACTGCCTGCATCTCTTCCACTTGGGCAATGGCCAGCTCTTCGTCACGCATGTTCTGCATGATGATGCGACGGCGACGGTAAGCCGGGTCCGCCAGGTTCTGCGGATCTTCATCCGGCAGGCGACGCAGGGTCATCTGCGGATTCACTTCATGCTTGGGTTTGACATATCCCGGCGTAAATTCAGAGGTGGAGCCGCCACGGGAGCGGATAACCTCACCGGAAACAATCGGCGAAACGTACAGCGCCATGTTTACCAGTCCCGGAATTTGTGAGAGATAGACTTTCTCCGTGGTGAAGGGATAGCTCTCACGGAAAAAGAGACGCAGAAACAGCGGATCAAACTTAAATTTCTGCTCATTTGCCGCCAGCAGCTGGGCGGTTGTGTACATCGACATAAAAAAATCCCGTAAAAAAAGCCGCACAGGCGGCCTTTAGTGATGAAGGGTAAGGTTAAACGATGCTGATTGCCGTTCCGGCAAACGCGGTCCGTTTTTTCGTCTCGTCGCTGGCAGCCTCCGGCCAGAGCACATCCTCATAACGGAACGTGCCGGACTTGTAGAACGTCAGCGCGGTGCTGGTCTGGTCAGCAGCAACCGCCAGAATGCCAACGGCAGCACCGTCGGTGGTGCCATCCCACGCAACCAGCTTACGGGTGGCGGTGTCCAGCATCAGCGGGGTCATTGCAGGCGCTTTCGCACTCAATCCGCCGGGCGCGGTTGCGGTATGAGCCGGGTCACTGTTGCCCAGCGGCTGGTAATGGGTAAAGGTTTCTTTGCTCGTCATAAACATCCCTTACACTGGTGTGTTCAGCAAATCGTTAACGGCATCAGATGCCGGGTTACCTGCAGCCAGCGGTGCCGGTGCCCCCTGCATCAGACGATCCAGCGCAGTGTCACTGCGCGCCTGTGCACTCTGTGGTGCTGCGGCCAGAATTCGGCGGGCCGTTTCCACGGTCATACCGGGAGTTTCTGCCAGCACGCGAGCCTGTTCTTCGCGTCCGTGAGCCTCCTCACAGTTGAGGATCCCCATAATGCGGCTGTTTTCTGCCGCAACCGCTGCGGTGATCTGCGCATTCACGTCCGGCTGCGCCGCGCTGGCGTTTTCGCCCTCCGTCGCGGGCATCACGTCAGTAACGTCAGCCTGCGAAGCAGTGGCTGAAACAGTTGTTGATTGAGTCTCTTTGGTCATTCGCCCTCCTGAGAGACGGGATTTACGTGCATCCAGTGCATCACGCATGACGGTGATCGCATCGGTGCTGTTAACAAGTTCATCAGCCAGTCCGGCATCAATGGCCTCCTGACCGCTGTACACTGCAGCCTCGGTATCCAGCACGGCCTGCACGGACAGACCGGTATATGCCGACACCTTCTGCGCAAACATCTGACGGGTTGCATCCATCCGGGACTGCAGTGTCTCCCGGACGTCATCCGGAAGATGGCTGTAGGGGTTGCCATCCACCTTATGGCTGCCGCTGTAAATCAGCGTGATTTCCACACCCTGTTTCTCCAGCGCAGCGCCGTAATTACTGTGAGCCATCACGACGCCGATGGAGCCTGTCCGGGCGGTCTGTGTGACCAGACGCCGGGAAGCGGCACTGGCAAGCAACTGACCTGCACTGCAGTTCATGTCGTTGGCCAGCGCCCATACCGGTTTTATGTCACGCACACGGGCGATGATGTCAGCGCAGTCAAATGCCCCCGCCACCATCCCGCCGGGCGTGTCCATATCGAGCAGAATGCCGTCCACCATCGGGTCGCTGGCAGCCTGTTGCAGACGGGCGATAATGCCGTTGTAACCGGTCATCCCCGAATACGGCTGCAGCGCCCGCGTCCGGCTGACCAGCGTGCCGGACACCGGCAGCACGGCGATGCCGTTCATGACCTGATAACTGCGGGCCTGTCGCGGTCCGTCATCATCACCGGATAACGCCAGCGTCGCGGGTGCCTCTCCGGCAGCCAGGCTGTCACCGGACACCGCATCCGTCAGGCGGCTGATCCCAAGCTGGCCTGCAAGTGCACAAAAGAAAACCCGCGCATAGGCGGGTTCAAGCATCAGCGGCTCATTAAAGGCCATGCTGGCAATATGCGGGAGATTACGCAGCTCTGCTGTCACTCTTCTCCTCCTCTGTTGATTGTCGCAGCCCGGATTCAAATGCCGCAGCCGCCCAGGCGGGCGGTTTAAGACCAGCAGCGCGGCGCTCCATCGTTTCACGGACCTGCTGGGCAAAAATTTCCTGATAGTCGTCACCGCGTTTCGCGCACTCTTTCTCGTAGGTGCTCAGTCCGGCTTCTATCAGCATCACCGCTTCCTGAACTTCTTTCAGACCATCGATGGCCATACGACCGGAGCCTATCCAGTCACAGTTCCCCCAGGCACTTCGGGCTTCCTGAAAACTGAAGCGCGCTTTTGAAGGTAACGTCACCACGCGGCGAACGATGGCCTCTTCCAGCCAGCACAGAAACATCTGGCTCGCCTGACGGGATGCGACGAATTTTCGCCGTCCCATAAAGTGCGCCCACGACTCGTTCGCGCTGGCCCGTGCCGTGGAGTAGCTCATCTGGGCGTAATTCCGGGAAAGCTGCTCATACGAGACACCCAGCCCGGCTGCGATATACCGCAGCAGTGACTGCTCAAAAACGGAGTAGCCGTTATCCGTGTCCTGAGCCGTCTGCAGGTTCAGTGAGTCACCTGGCATCAGGTGCGGCACTTTTGCGCCTCCCAGCCGGACCGGCGCAGCGGCGTAATACGCGGCAATTTCACCAATCCAGCCCGTCAGCCTTTCCCGCTGCTCCTGACTGTTCGCGCCAAGAATAAAATCCATCGCTGACTGCGTATCCAGCTCACTCTCAATGGTGGCGGCATACATCGCCTTCACAATGGCGCTCTGCAGCTGCGTGTTCTGCAGCGTGTCGAGCATCTTCATCTGCTCCATCACGCTGTAAAACACATTTGCACCGCGGGTCTGCCCGTCCTCCACGGGTTCAAAGACGTGAATGAACGAAGCACGACCGCCGGGTAACTCACGGGGTATCCATGTCCATTTCTGCGGCATCCAGCCAGGATACCCGTCCTCGCTGACGTAATATCCCAGCGCCGCACCGCTGTCATTAATCTGCACACCGGCACGGCAGTTCCGGCTGTCGCCGGTATTGTTCGGGTTGCTGATGCGCTTTGGGCTGACCATCCGGAACTGTGTCCGGAACAGCCGCGACGAACTGGTATCCCAGGTGGCCTGAACGAACAGTTCACCGTTAAAGGCGTGCATGGCCACACCTTCCCGAATCATCATGGTAAACGTGCGTTTTCGCTCAACGTCAATGCAGCAGCAGTCATCCTCGGCAAACTCTTTCCATGCCGCTTCAACCTCGCGGGAAAAGGCACGGGCGTCTTCCTCCCCGATGCCCAGATAACGCCAGCTTGGGCGATGACTGAGCCGGAAAAAGGACCCGACGATATGATCCTGATGCAGCTGGATGGCGTTGGCAGCATAGCCGTTATTGCGTACCAGATCGTCTGCGCGGGCATTGCCACGGGTAAAGTTGGGCAGCAGGGCTGCATCCACACTTTCACTCGGTGGGTTCCACGCCCGCAACTGCCCACCAAATCCGCTGCCACCGCCGTGATAACCGGCATATTCACGCAGCGATGTCATGCCGTCCGGCCCCAGAAGGGTGGGAATGGTGGGCGTTTTCATACATAAAATCCTGCAGGTCCCCTGCGTCGCTGTGTCATGCCGGTCTGCACTTCCAGCTCTGCAATGTATTTTTTCAGGTCAGACACGGAAGTGGCCGTAAACTCCACCCTTCGTCCATCTTTCTGTACTGTTGCCACCCGTTTACCTGTCATCAGGTCATGCAGTGCCGCACGGGCAGCGGCAAGTTCTTCCTGTCGCGTCATTCATCCTCTCCGGATAAGGCACGGGCGTAATCTGCCAGTGTTTTCTTGTTGGTTGCTGCACCATCCTCCTCCTGCAGGCTCGCCAGCAGTGCACTGAGATCCAGCTGCCAGCGGGAAATACTGATACGGAGCGCCGCCAGCGCATAAACGAAGCAGTCGAGTGCCTCATTGCGTCGCTTTTTGCTGTCCCACAGTATTTTTTTCCTGCCATCCACCCATTTTTCGACCTGCTCTTCAGCAGTCAGCTGCTGCGCTTCGGTCAGATCAAAAATATCCGGGTTATTCGGGAAGTGAACGGCACCGGGAAGCGGTTCATCCCCTTCCGGCGTCAGTGTGAAGCGGTTATAAATCTGCTCTTTCGCGGTATCCGTACCGATTTCGGTAAGGTAAACCCCGTTTTTGTTTCGCTTACGTGGCATGCTGGCCACAGGCTTTCCGTAGACGGATGCCCCTTTAATGGGGATCACCCGGAACAGCCCATGCTTTTTCGAGCGTTCATACACAATGGTCGGGTCAATCCCGCCAATATCCCAGCAGATACGGGATACCGACATTTCTGCACCATTCCGGCGGGTGTAGGTTTTATTGATGGCCTCATCCACACGCAGCAGAGTCTGTTCATCATCGTGGCGGCCCATAATAATCTGCCGGTCAATCAGCCAGCTTTCCTCACCCGGCCCCCATCCCCATACGCGCATTTCGTAGCGATCCAGCTGGGAGTCGATACCGGCAGTCAGGTAAGCCACACGGTCAGGAACGGGCGCTGAATAATGCTCTTTCCGCTCTGCCATCACTTCAGCATCCGGACGTTCACCGATTTTCGCTTCCCATGTCTCACCGAGCGTGGTGTTCACGAAGGTTTTACGTTTTCCCGTATCCCCTTTCGTTTTCATCCAGTCTTTGACAATCTGCACCCAGGTGGTGAACGGGCTGTACGCCGTCCAGATGTGAAAAGTCACACTGTCCGGCGGCTCAATCTCTTCACCGGATGACGAAAACCAGAGAATGCCATCGCGGGTCCAGATCCCGGTCTTTTCGCAGATATAACGGGCATCAGTAAAGTCCAGCTCCTGCTGGCGGATGACGCAGGCATTATGCTCGCAGAGATAAAACACGCTGGAGGGGTCATCCGGCGTCCATTTGAGGCCAAACGGCGTCTCTTTGTCGCCAAATTTAAGATACTGCTCCTCCCCGCAGTGCGGGCAGGCAACATGAAAACGCATAAAATGCGGGGATTCACTGGCTGCACGCTCAATCTGGCAGGTGCCTCTCACTTTGGGCGTGGAGCCACGGATGGACTTTGGCCAGACCGAGCCTTCAATACGCTTGTCGCCCAGGAACGTCGGAGAGCCTTCCTGTTCAATATCATCATCAAAGGCAGCAAGTTCATCATAACCCGCCACATCCACTGACTTTTCACGGTAGTTTTTTGCCGCTTTACCGCCCAGGCACCAGAAGCCACGCCCATTGGTGAAACGCTTCATGGTGAGCGTGTTATCCCGGTGCTTTTTGCCATACCACGGGGCCAGCGCCAGCAGCGACGGAATATCACGGATGGTCGGCTCAACGTGGGTTTTCATGAAGTTTTCGGCATCGCCATCCGTCGGCAACCAGATAAGGGTGTTGCGCTGCTTATGCTCTATGAAGTAGGCATAAACACCCAACAGCATTTTGGAATAACCGACACGGGCAGACTTCACCACATTCACCTCGCGGATGTAGTCGCTGCCCATCGCATTCATGATGGCCCGCTGAAAGGGCAGTGTTTCCCAGCGCCCTTCCTGGTATGCGGATTCTTTCGGGAGATAGTAATTAGCATCCGCCCATTCAACGGCGGTCTGTGGCTCCGGCCTGAACAGTGAGCGAAGCCCGGCGCGGACAAAATGCCGCAGCCTGTTAACCTGACTGTTCGATATATTCACTCAGCAACCCCGGTATCAGTTCATCCAGCGCGGCTGCTTTGTTCATGGCTTTGATGATATCCCGTTTCAGGAAATCAACATGTCGGTTTTCCAGTTCCGGAAAACGCCGCTGCACCGACAGGGGGAGCCCGTCGAGAATACTGGCAATTTCACCTGCGATCCGCGACAACACGAAAGTACAGAATGCGGTTTCCACCACTTCAGCGGAGTCTCTGGCATTCTTCAGTTCCTGTGCGTCGGCCTGCGCACGCGTAAGTCGATGGCGTTCGTACTCAATAGTCCCTGGCTGGAGATCTGTCTCGCTGGCCTGCCGCAGTTCTTCAACTTCCCGGCGCAGCTTTTCGTTCTCAATTTCAGCATCCCTTTCGGCATACCATTTTATGGCGGCGGCAGAGTCATAAAGCACTTCATTACCCTTGCCTCCACCCCGCAGAACGGGCATTCCCTGCTCCTGCCAGTTCTGAATGGTACGGATACTCGCGCCGAAAATGTCAGCCAGCTGCTTTTTGTTGACTTCCATTGTTCATTCCACGGACAAAAACAGAGAAAGGAAACGACAGAGGCCAAAAAGCTCGTTTTCAGCACCTGTCGTTTCCTTTCTTTTCAGAGGGTGTTTTAAATAAAAACATTAAGTTACGGCAAAGAAGAACGGAAACGCCTTAAACCGGAAAATTTTCATAAATAGCGAAAACCCGCGAGGTCGCCGCCCCGTAACCTGTCGGATCGCCGGAAAGGACCCGTCAGCCGTTCTGGTCGACTTCGTAATGGGATTTAATAGCTGAACGACAAAAGTCGTGCGACCACGGTTGCACAGACCTGAATACACGTCCTGTTTCTTCCACCCCCGCACAGGACTGGCGAGCATGAGGGACAAACCCGCGAATCATAAACGCGGTAAAAACCCGGTGTGCATCGTTTTTGATTATTCCCGCACACTCGCGCAGAAGGAATTCCCCGTCGGGCTACGGTCATGGTTAATGCAGGAATACGGCGACGATACAGCGCATAATGTGTCAGGCTTGAATACCTTTATCGAATCCCGGTAACGAATTCTCCTGACGTTCCAGTCAGGTGATGATATGCATGGTGAGATTCAGATATGAAAAAGCCCCGCTAAAAGCGAGGCCATAAATCACTTAATATCTTATTGAGGACGCTGGATTAATCCGTGCTGAGCGAGAGTTAGAGCAATGTCATAAGACCCTTGCCTGTCTTTATAGCAAGTTTTATCAACTAGCTCAGCTTTGCTAATTCCGGGTAAATCAAGAATCAGATTCGCAACTTCAATTGCCCTTTGGTACAACTTACCGATCTTTTTCTCCCCATGATGTGGTTTTACATTCTTCAGATAACCGCTATCCGCCAGAGCGAGAAACGTTGCCCTTGGGCATCCCTTCTTTCTTGCCGATTCGCTTTCTGTAACCTCAGCGACAGCAGCCTCCCATGCATCACGAGGAGACATTGAGTTATGAGCAACCAATTGATAAGCATTTAAAGCGGCTTGAGCGTATTGAGACATAATGCATCCATATACAAAAATCTTATGATAAGACTTTTCTAATATGAACACTGTGATCTCACATACTCTTGCAGACCATTCAATTGGTTAGTTACGGTTTCGATGCGCTCTCTGAGAACGAAATAATCCCGTTGAGCGGTGTCAGTAAGTCTGGGGCTGGCACCATTATCCACGCCGGAGGCGGCGGTGGTTTTATGCATGTCCGGACAGACTGCTTTGACGCGCAGCCACTTACGACCAGCAAAAACATCAGCACGTAGACTTTCGATAGTCGCGTTAGCATCAGCAAGCTCCTTTGTGTATCTGGCGTCGAGTTCTGCTACATCACGTTGACGCTTCTGCATGTCAGCGATAGTAGATGCGGCTTTGTCGCGCTGCTCTTTGTAGGCGATGGCGTTATCACGGTAATGATTAACAGCCCATGACAGGCAGACGATGATGCAGATAACCAGAGCGGAGATAATCGCGGTTACTCTGCTCATACCTCAATCTCTCTGACCGTTCCGCCAGCTTCTTTGAATTTTGCAATCAGGTTGTCAGCCTTATGCTCGAACTGTCCATAACCAGCGCCCGGCAGTGAAGCCCAGATATTGCTGCAACGATCGATAGCCTGACGGATATCACCGCGATCAATCATCGGTAAAGCGCCACGCTCTTTAATCTGCTGCAATGCCACAGCGTCTTGGCTTTTCGGAGAGAAGTCTTTCAGGCCAAGCTGCTTACGATAGGAATCCCACCAACGGGAAAGAAGCTGGTAGCGCCCGGCTGCTGTTGATTTGAGTTTTGGGTTTAGCGTGACAAGTTTGCGAGGGTGATCGGAGTAATCAGTAAATAGCTCTCCGCCTACAATGACGTCATAACCATGATTTCTGGTTTTCTGCCGTCCGTTATCCGTTCCTTCTGACCATGCCACCATATCGAGGAAAGCTTTACGCTGAGGATTAAGATTTTGCATTTTTCACCCCTGTCAGTCGTTCCCAGAAGTACGTCAGTGCAACCGAACCCATCGCACCACTAATCCCCGCTGTCGCGAGAATCATGTAAATACTGAATCCACTTTCGATGCTGATCAGGCCACCAATAACACCGGTGAATCCTGATACCACTATCTGAGCCAGAGCATTTATCCAACTCCACGTTGCTTTACTCTGCTTCACATCTATCAGGTAGCGGACCAGACCGCCCCAACCTGCGATGATCAGCAAAACGAGCCAGAACGCTCCGGCAAGGCTCTCTTTTTCGTGCATATGAATAGCCAATGTTTCGCCGCCGACAAAAGGCCGGGACGTTAAATGTCAGAAATCAGGCTCACGGGGTAATTTAACGACAAAGCACGGAGTTGATGCTCCCCGCAAGCCTGGAATAAAAAAGCCAGCATGTAGCTGGCAACAGAGGGTTAAGCAATATCAACTCAACAGCTGAAGACACCCTGGCTGGGGTACGTTGGAAGGATACTCACCGCCCAGAAACAGAAAAGCCCAAGGCTTTAAACCTCGAGCTTGAATTTGGAATACTGCCAGTGCGTACAACATTGGCAAAATATCAGATTTATATGAAATATATGCTTTTTAATCCAGTTTTGCAATATCTTGCTGTGAAAATGTGGTCTTTTGTTTTGAACGTGTTTTCGTTAAAAGCAATAAAGCTTGGCTATCAAGCTGTAGAAAAATGTGCTTCATTGCAACCCAGCGTTCAGTAAATGTCTCAGACCAGTTTTTTGATGTCACTCCCACCAGTGATGCCAGCTCCTGGTATTCATAGGTCTTACGCCCTGCCAGCTCGTTCTTCACATCCTGTGCAGCCAGCCAGATTAACTTCTTCAGGCGATCCAGTGTCTTACCTGCAATTTTTCTGGTACCCAACAGAGCCTTAAACTCGTTCCATGCCCACTGCGTTATGGCAACCTGATGCTCCCAGCGAATATTTTCACTGTAACTCCACAGCAACCACGCTTTCTGATGTTCATCGAGAGACAAAATCGCACGCCGCCACGAAGAGGTTGAAAACTCGACCGAACTGACCAGGGCGACAGATGAACCTTTTGCGTACGACTGCTTACCGGAAATCGGCGGATTATCCAGCGTAATCATCTTGCCCGTTACCTCATCCAGAATGCGCGGCTTGTTTCGTTTATATGTACCAGTATCAAATTGTGCATGCTCCAGCCAGGCTTCAAGCTGGCCTTTCGTTGCTCCGCTCAAATCAGCGGTAGCCACAATGAGTTGCTCGCGGACATACTGTAAATATTGGGTATTCATGCGGCAGCTCCTTTCAGTGTTTTGGCGTAATTCTTCAGTATCCGGTAATCGGTCAAAACAGAACCGGGGAAACGATATAAGCGCAGGCGCATCCAGCGGTGGCGAAGACGTTCTGCCATATAAGACTCAAACATCATTCATTCCCCAGTTCGGTGATGGTCAGCTCCAGCTTCCCACCTTTGGTAACGGGCATCTTCACAACACGGTAATCAACGACCTGAGCATCATCCAGCCAGAAACCTGCTTTGGTGAGTGCGTCAAAAGCGGCTTTTTGCAGATTATCCAGGTCACGGCGACGGCGATCCGGCATGTGGCACCCAATACGGATTTTCACTGGCATAGCCAGGCCGATATCCAGCATGGAGCCTTTGATGATTCGGGCGACGTTATCGCGGTATGCCAGCCCTTCTGCGCTGATGTGTGTGCGCCCGCGATTATGGCGGTAGTAGCGGTTATTGCTCGGCGGCCAGGGTAGTGTGATGTGGTAAGTATTCACGCCTTAATTACCCCCTCTTTCAGCCAGATAACCTGCGTTCTCGCCATACCTTCCAGCGCGCATTCTTTTGCATACTCAGCATCGACAAAATGTGTGCGGCGGTCGATTTCGTCGTGGCAGGCAGAACATGCAATGGTGGCAATCAGGTCTGGCGGTTTGATACCGGTACCGCACAATCCAGCCAGCCGGATATGTGCCAGTACAGACGTTTCAGGATTGCCATTACATACGCCTGGGATTCTTACCTGGCATTCCCGACCACACGCTGCTTTTCTCAAATCAGCCATGATTCCTCCTTGCTGCCAGTCGCAACCATTTTTTATCAACCAGGCTGGCGGTATATCCGAGCAGTGTTGGTATTTCGGATGGTTTCAGCTCAGGCTTACGCTTACGACGATTTGGTACTTTGTAGATGTGTCCGTTCATGACACGAATAAGCGGTGTAGCCATTACGCCTCCTGCTTATCACGCAGCAGCTGGAACTCGCAGCTCTGCGGAATAGTCAGGTGGCAGCCAATATTTATCGCCCAGGCTTCAACCTTACACAGGAAGACATACATCTCTCCGGTATCGAGGTCGGAGGTATGGCGTAACGACTGAATAGTGGTGATTTCACCGGTTATGACATCAACCAGTTCTTTGGTTTCATAACCGAGGTATGTGTGTTTGAGAGCATCTTTTACCCATGCTGCAGTAGCGAACGATTTCCCCCTGCTTATGAGGTATTCACTGATTTCGCTGTACCACATGTGGCTGAGTGCATTCTGGGAAAGGCTGCGTTTCTCACGCCACGGTTTAAGCACCATGCGAAAGCATTTTCCGTCCTCCAGATAAGGCAGGATCTGCTGGCCGATAGCGGTGAAGTTGCCGCGATGTAATTTGATGCCGTCTTGTGGGAGGTTCACGCTTCACCTCCGCAGATGTCAAACGTTGGATGCAAAGAATCGCAGGTGCATTTCTGCATCTGTGAAGGGAGAAGAGAGTTTAGATTGTATGTGCGCATAAACGTCCCCGTTTAGCGCAGAAGTCACCGGAGGTGTTCAGGCTCCGATGCGATAATTATGACGATCTGATTTTGGAAAATCAAATTTAAGTAACCGCCAACCTATAATTTTCAATCAAGATTTCATTTATTAGCTCACTCATATAAAAATACATTACAACGTCTTTATCTCTTAATTTATGAAGGCAACCTCGAAAAACAAATCACCCAAACACTTTAAGACAATTAAACCCGTTAAAAATTACAATTACATTTAGAAAGCAAACTTTCAAAAGATGTGATGATACAATTGCATAAAACAAATACTTGGGGTAAAATATAAAAATAATACTCCCAGCTTAACGCTAGGTGGCGGTAGCGTGTATTTTTCAAATACGCCTATCACCCCATTATGTTTTTTCATATTTAAGAGATTGGTTATATAATGGAACTAATATACACTTATATCCACAATTATAAAGGTTTAAATAAGCTGTCCCTCCCCACCTCAAGTAAATTTACCTTTAGCCATAAAGGTAACGTCCTTACAATTGCTAAGAAAGATTTAAGTCGTGACTATTATAGCAATATTCCCTGTACATTAATTTTAGGGAAAAATGGTGTTGGAAAGTCATCAATTTTAGATTTCATTAGTAGCTTTATTTACGATTTTGAAGGTAGCGGTTATAGCATCTGGAATGAAAATGATAAACTTATAATTATCACAAGCAATTGCAAACCTCCTGTAATATTATCCAAAATGCAAACGGAACTGATTGATAATAATGAACATTTTTTTAGAAGAAACAAAATCAATCTAATAAAGATAAATAACACAATCGACCTCAAAAGTATGTTAGTTGGACAAAAAAAGAAAAAAAACGATTCGATTTCCAAAGATTTATCACTGTCATATTTTTTGCAAGGCAGTAAAACACGCAATAAGAAATTACTTAAGCAATTAATTTCATTTTCAGACCACAGTTCATGGGCTAAAGACAATTTATCAAGACTTAATACTAAATTTCAATTTGAAATAGAAAACTCACCAGTATATAAAATAAATTCCATTATAAAAAACAATGATATTGGTGACAAAGGACTTTTTGGAGCTATTGAATACTTTTTTGATACGTTGAATGATAGAATTAAAAACAATAAGCTCCCTAGATATATTGAACGTGATTTAGATTCTTTAGGTATTTCACTTGTGGATATACTCAATCATGGGATAGATTACGATGAAGATTTTATTATTAGCATTATTTTTAACAAAGAAAGATCATTAAATTTCCTCGCAACCTTTTCATATCACAAAATAATTTACTTGATGCTTTTGCCTGCAATAACATGGCATTTACTCAAGACATCAAAAATCCCTAAAGACATATGTGAGACTGTTTATTTATTTTGCTTGTGTCGCGCGTATCTTGAAGAAAAAGATCCAGCAAAAACTATATTAGAGACTTTAGATGAATTTAACGTTAATGTTAAATTTCAGTCAAAAATAGCAATGTTATCTGAACATATCTCCGACATTATTGGTAATATAGCTGATATATTAGAAAACACAGCAAGAGACCCAGTTGATAGTTTATCTTTCACAGTTGAAGAACCAAAGCAGATTATGGAGTTAATAAGATTAGTTGATAGGTTACCAAATGGCGTATCATCGCGATTTAAGTATGGTTGGGATTCACTTAGTTCAGGAGAGTTTGCAAAATTAAACCTTTTCAATCAACTTTATGATTCTATAGAACATAGCAACAGCAAAAATATTATAATATTATTAGATGAGTGTGATTTATATCTACACCCTGAATGGCAACGAGTTATTTTTTCAGAAATTATAGATTTAACATTAAGATATAAACAAAGTAAAAATATTCAATTAGTATTTACAACTCACTCCCCTATACTCGCAAGTGATTTTTTGCCATCAGATATAATATATCTTGAAAGAGATCATAATCAAGGAACCTATACTAAGAAAGTAGAGTTTGGTTTCGGAGCAACCATATCAGAATTATATATAAATGGTTTTTTTATTGATGCCACAATAGGACAGCACGCACATAATTATCTAAACTCAATAATAAAAAACTCAGATGACGGTAATTTAAATAAACATCAAAAAACCATACTATCACAAATTAAAAATAAACTTCTCATAAATCTTATTGATCTGAAGTTAAACAAAAACAATGATAAAACAGATTCTTTTGAGAAATGAGTAAAAAAAATGATAAAAATAAACAAAGACTTCAATGTTGATGTAAAAATATCCTTTTCTAAAATAGTAAGCAAAGTTAATAAACGCGTGAAGCAGAGGAAGTTACTGAACATTACTCCCGATGAAGTAGAGTTTCTAAATACAATCAACAAAAAAACTATCAGAAAATTAGTCTTTTCAAAACCCAAACGATTAAAAAATATAATCATCAAAATATACAACAAACACCCAGTTGTGTGTGAGTACTATTCTCCTGATTATTTTTTAAGGCACTTAAATTTACAACCATTAACAAACCTACAATTACCTTTAAAAACAAAAGAAAACAAAAAAATAGTTTATAATGAACTAGCACATGCCATCAAAATAATCACATCTTTCTCTCAAACTACACAAAGCCTAATACTTGAAGATATATTAAATACACATTTCTCCCCCCAAAAATTATCTAGTTTAAGAGATAAGATTCTTAATCTTATAAGTATCAAGAATGGTGGTCCTTTAAAGGAAAATACCATTAAGTTATTTCCATCATGGGTTAAAAATATTTCTGAAATATTTAAGTACTCACTTATTGATAGAGAAACAGCGTATCAATTGAACAGTTTTTTAGACATTAGCATATGCCCATATTGCAACAGTGAAGAAATTGAACAAGTAGAAGACCATACAGGTACTAGCTACAGGCCAGCATTTGATCATTTCATACCTAAGTACAAATATCCGTTGATCTCCTTTAGTTTATTTAATTTAATTCCTAGCTGCACTAAATGCAATAGTACTTATAAAAAATCACTCGATCCGATCATGACCCCATTTTCAAATCCTTTTCTTGAAGGTGTAAATGACACTCAGCTTTTTGATTTTAATTATGACATTGATTATATATATAGAGATGGCCAAATTGATGATGATCACATTCAAATTATACTAAAAAAACAAAAAAACAACATCGATGAAAACATGGCTAAACTTAGCATAGAGAATAGATATAATTCACGCATTAGAAAGAAAGCAGTTAGATTAATTGCAAAGAGAGCATTTGATCTAAAAGCTTATGAAGAAAATTTCATTATAGAACCAACTCTTTTCGCTACTTTCGGTTACGAGACTAACATTGAGCCGCTAAAGCATATGCATAAAAAACTTACTCAAGATGCAATATTAGTATTCTGCAACAAACAAGTACCGTTAATTGAATAAGTAAAATGAAAGGATATCGAGCTATATAATGTAGTATGTCGAAAAATCAAACAGAAACAAATCGAATAGTTACACTGTGCTCGGTGCTGTCTTCATGCTCCGTTCCTCTCGTAGGCTAGTAAAATTCGCGTCATCACCGGGCTTGGGGGCCATCATCGAAAATCTGATTGGTGCTTTTGTGCCAAGAGATTTCCTCTTCGGTTACCAATCGGTGGTGAATCGTTCGCTAGATATTGCTGACATCGACCAGATCGCCCTGCTTTGTCAGAATGTTTACGGTCTGGTTGATGCCGCAGGATGAACTATATTTTCTGGGGGAAAGGTTTTATGTGTCTTGAAGATAGTTCAGGTTAGCTTCACTCCCGTTAATTGTTTACGTCTTCTCAGTCCGTGCTTCTCGCGAATCTCAGCCAACTTTGCCAATCCTTGTATACGAGATAGCGGCTTACCACCAATAACCGGAAGCTGTTTAACTGGCTCGGGAATCGCCTCACCACGGTTAATTCTCGCAGTCATATGGGCAAGTTCATCGGCAGCCTTGCGCCGTAATTCCGTATCAGTAAGCGCATTGGCCCGCATATTCTGGTACAGGCTAGTAACCAGCCAGTAGTGCGCGTTTGATTTCCACGGATAAGACTCTGCATCCGGATACAGGCCACGCTTCCGGCAATACTCGTAAACCATATCAACCAGCTCGCTGGCGTTTGGCAGTCCGGCAATAACGGATGCTTCTTCACGGCACCATGCAACAAACTGTCCGGGTGATGGCAGGAATGGTCGATTCTGCCGACGGGCTACGCGCATTCCTGCGTTAACCTGTTCCATTGTGGTGATCCCGTTTTCCCGGAAAGCCAGAACCCACTGGCGGCGGATTTCGTTCAGTTCGTTCTGGTCACGGTTAGCCAGGCTCGCCGGGAAAGTTGCCAGTAACTGGCTGAACACACCGTTGATGATCTGCGCTACCTGCTGTACCTGCGGCTTTTCGTCGTACTGTTCCGGCATGTTGTTGGCGATCCGACGCATCTGCTCACGGTCAAAGTTAACCATCTGTGCGGCGATGTTTTTCATAAATCCACCCCGTAAATCCAGTCAGTGTTTGTCAGGTCGAGTTTTGGTTTTCCGGCTGTCACGCCAGCCTGTTGTTTGTTACGGTTGATTTCGAGTTGGGTCCACTTGTCGCGAAGTTTGGCCGGGCTCAGCACGTTACCAGACCAAAAGTTGTCCTGGCATGCCCAGCGGAACAGCACGCACATGTCGCGGTGGTTACGTCCGTCACGTTCACGCATCAGGCGGATATCATTAGCCCACCCTGCAAAATTCGGTTTTCTGGCTGATGGGGCGATGGTCTTCACCATGTCAAACATCCACTCTGCGGCAGTCAGGTCTTCTGCTGTCCCCCACTTGCTGCCGCTCTGAATTGCAGCATCCGGTTTCACCACAGGAAGATCGTTTTCTGGTTGGTCAGAGGATTCGCCAGAATTCTCGGACGAAAAAGGTTTTATATTGTCTTTTGTTAGTTTGTCTTTTGTGTTTACCTGATTCGGGTAAACGCCTTTACCTGATTTGGGTAAACTTTTCTTACCTGATTCAGGTAAATTTACCTCTTTCAGGTAAACTTTATTTTTCTTACCTGATTCGGGTAATGTTGACCATTCACTGACCACATTATTAATGCCGATATTTCGCCCGCTCTGAATAAGAATCCCACGCTTTACCAGAACGCTTTTTGCAGCAGAACACTTGTGCGGCAATATCCCGGTCAATTCGGAAAGTTGCTCGTTGCTCACCCAATCCAGTTTTTTATTAAAGCCATATGTTTTGCGCATGACAGCCAGGAAGACCAGAAGCTGGTGCTGTGTTAATCCGGCCAGCATCACAGCTTCCAGCAACTCATTTGCAATGCGCGTATAACCATCGTCGAGATCTGCCACGCGCGGCTCCTTTTGTGCCACATCCGGCACTGGAAAATTGAATATCTCAGCAGTGTTTGCCATAATTCCTCCCGCAATGAGTGTGTTACGATTTGCACCTGAAAGTCGGCTCTGTTCCCGCAGACCGGCTTTCGCCATTTCTGAGCCTGTCATATTGCCCCCAACATGGTGGTAACCATCGCCATCAATGGACCAGCCAGATCCGGGTCCACACGAAACATCGACACAATACCTTCACTCATCTCCTTCAGTTTCTGGTGGCGTGGTGCGTTGAGAATGACAGCCTGTTTTGCCTCACTGAGTTCCTTTTCCATTTCAGCCAACCTAGCCATGAAGCTATCCTGCTCAACCAGGTAACCGCGATATTCCAGCGGTAGTACCGCCAGAATTGCCGGGGTCAGTTCACGCACGTTATTTCGGTATTTTTCAGAATCGAATTTGTTATCGAGGAAGCGGAACAGCTTCTGGCGTGCACGGCTGACATCATCAGGGAAATCGATGGCGCCGCCGCCCTGCTCCCGATACTCATTCACAATGAGTGTGGCAACGACATCCTGATTATCTTCAGCCGACCAGGCGCGGACGGCATCACGGATTTTTTCGTGGCCTGGCACCTGTTTTGTTTGAGAACGATTTATCACCGCAGTCGGGCTAAATCCGCTAGTCTGTTGGTATGTAAGTGGTTGCATAATTGACTCCTTTAGTTTGAATTGACTGTTAAGTTGATTGCTTATTGTTAAAGAGCGTGAAATGGAAATTTAAGCTGCGTTCTTTTCGGTGTGTGGAAACAACTTCGGAAGATCCGGGCGAATCTGGTATGCCTTCACTACTCCACCAGTAGCCGTAACAATGCTGCCGACATGTTCAGGGGATACCTTTGCTTTGTTGTGAAGCCACTTATAGACGGCCTGCTGTGAAACTTCGCAGGCAGCGCCCAGTTTCTTTTGTGAACCAACGATATTGATCGCTGTTTTGATAGCTGGGTTCATAACAACCTCCGTGGTTAATTTGAATCAAGATTAAAACTATGGTTGTTTTTAGTCAACAACCATTTTCGTTTGATGGAATAAAACCTTGGTTGTACATTTGGACTATGAAAACAACACTCTCAGAAAGACTTAAAGAAGCCAGATTAGCGCGAGGCCTTACACAAAAGGCGCTTGGGGATTTGGTCGGGGTTAGCCAAGCTGCTATTCAGAAAATCGAAACAGGGAAAGCTAACCAAACAACTAAAATCGTGGAGATCGCGAACGCTTTGGGTGTGCGCGCAGAATGGTTATCTTCTGGCGTTGGAAATATGTCAGACAGTACAGTGCAACCAATACTATCAACTGTCAGCCATTCCAAATACTTTAAGATTGACGTTCTTGATATAGAAGTCAGTGCTGGGCCGGGAGTCATCAACCGTGAGTTTGTAGAAGTTCTACGCTCGGTTGAGTACTCGTTTGACGATGCTCGTCACATGTTCGATGGTAGGAAGGCGGAAAATATCCGCATCATTAACGTGCGTGGTGACAGCATGTCAGGAACGATCGAACCAGGTGATCTGCTGTTCGTTGATATCACAGTTAAATCTTTCGACGGTGATGGTATCTATGCGTTTCTGTACGACGACACAGCCCATGTAAAGCGCCTGCAAATGATGAAGGATAAGCTACTGGTTATCTCTGATAACAAGAGCTACTCGCCGTGGGACCCAATTGAGAAAGACGAGATGAACCGGGTGTTTATCTTCGGGAAAGTTATTGGGAGCATGCCGCAGACCTACAGGAAGCATGGGTAGGTAGTATGTAAAGAATTACCTTTGGTTGATTTGTAATAGCTACCGATTACGTTATCGGTAGCTATAAGAAATTTTTATGTCTTTACTGTGTTTATTTATTCAATACTAGTTGGACTATAGCAATGAAAGATAACAGACAAAAAGTCGTTCATTATAAAAAAGCAGTAATCCCACATAGCAAATCATCATTACAAAACATACTACTTAGTATTATAGGTGAGGGCGGCGTTGCAGAAAAAGTACTTAGTAGACAAGAAAAAATAACACCTTCAGATGAAAATTCGGGGTATCGTTTCTTAAATAAAAGCGACACATACAAAACTATACTTTTTGGGCAACTGGTTTTATTTGAAAAAGACAAAAGCCAGTCTCTATTAGAGCTTAGTGATAATGTTAAATTTTATGACATTAACTCCATCACGTCTAATGATATAATTATTGATGGAGATAAACGTAGTGACAAAAAAAGAGAGTTTGTAGATTCAATTTTATATTTTGGTGTACTAAACAACCATGTCATGATCGTTCAATCCACATCGCTTCGAGCAAGGGAGCTTGAGGCGCATTTGAATTGGCTAATTAATACATTCACAGATGAAAAAGAATCTGTGTTAATGCTTCAAGATAAGCCATCCGAAGAAACGATGAAAAAAATGGAGAAAGCACCAGCCAAGAGCATAAAAATTGGTGGATTACCCATTACTTCAGAAGTTAAAAATTCAGAGAACCAAACACCCTCCTTTTCAAATGGTTCGGTGAAGACAATAAAATACCGCCCAATAGGGAAAGGAGGTGCGCTACTAAAAGCATTTTTTGGCGATAACTGGGCAAATGATATAAACATTAAAGATTCATTAGATGAGGCCAATTTACAAGTAAGCCTCGAGATTACATACTTCAGAAAAACAAATGATAGCGGTCAAGCTGTTATAGACAGTATTGCTACCTCACTACGACATCTAGATGAGGATGATATTAGCATCAAACTTCAAGGCGGTGGGGAAATAACGGGAAAAGAGATAAAATTATCCGGAAAAATTAGCGTTGAATATAACAATGGCATTATTGATGAAAATGATTTATTCTTAAAAATGCATAAGTGGCTGTTCTCAAAACTTGATGCCGGAGAATTGGTTGCAAAATAACCTACCAAAAGGAGGGCGATAATGAAATCGAACATCATCCACCTTATTGGTATGTTGGTCTTCTATTTTGCTGGTTACTTTTTGTTCAAGTCAGCATTGGGCTATATTACACCGGGTGTTGTCCTAACTGCTCCGTGGGCTGTGGTTGGACTCATGCAATTGCCATTATCATATTGTATACAAGCCATTTTTAAGGCAAATGAGGCCAATGACCACTCGTCTTTAACCCCTAGTGAGGTTAGGCGATTAGTGCCAATAGTCAAATCCAAGAGACTGAAATTGGTTTTATTATTAGCTTTCTATGTATTTTCAACTTTGTTTGTAATCTTGGGGTTAATAGCAAGCACAAATGATCAAGCCCTACTCTTCAGGGTCTTAAAAATTTCAGGTGGATTACTCTTTATTTCTCTCTATACCAGTGTATTCGTTCATAAAATAATGGTTGAGCTTCAAGAGTTTAAAGCGTTATTAAACCGAAGAGAATCAGAGAAGAAGGAAAGAGAGTCACTCCTTGATAGATTAAAATGACCCCCCTCCCCGGCCGTCGTGCCGGGTTTTCTTTTGCCTCCCCTCATCACACACCGTTCAAAAAACCACCATACCCCCCGCTTCAGTTATCGCTATGCGATGCAAGTCACAAAATAAATCCATCCTAAATACAACCAGTTATATCTAAAACAACCAATGAAACAACTTTTGTTGTTGACGGTAAAACAACTATAGTTTTAAATGAGTTCATCGCAACAACACAACGATACGGCAACCACCTGATTCACCGTTGCGATGACCGCTTAGATCCGCAGCTTGAATTTCAGCAGGCTCCGGGGAGTGCGAGGGGTGAAACGGACGTGTGAACGTCGGTGTGACCAGCTGAAATCAACTCAACACCTCATACCTCAGTCGCTTCAACGAGGCGGCTTAGTTATGACAACCGGCGGCCATCCACCGCCTGAATACGCGCAGAAGTCTCTATATGTTCAGCAGCCCAGCTTACGGGCAGGAGTTTTTATGGTTCATCAACATTACGGAACGCAGACCGTTAATCGAGGTGCGGTCATGCCAGGAATGCTGGTCAAACACAAAGATGGTACCTGGACTGCATCAGCTAATTTACGCGGACGGCTTTATCTGCATCGCGGCATCGAGCGCACTTATACCCGTGATTTGCTCGTGGAAGTTTTTCTCGACGGACGCGGTAACGGCCTGAATCACTAATCCCCTTTCCTGTTTTCCTAATCAGCCTGGCATTTAGCGGGCGATATTTTCACAGCCATTTTCAGGAGTTCAGCCATGAACGCTTATTACATTCAGGATCGTCTTGAGGCTCAAAGCAGGGCGCGTCACTACCAGCAGATCGCCCGTGAAGAGAAAGAGGCAGAACTGGCAGACGACATGGAAAAAGGCCTGCCCCAGCACCTGTTTGAATCGCTATGCATCGATCATTTGCAACGCCACGGGGCCAGCAAAAAAGCCATTACCCGTGCGTTTGATGACGATGTTGAGTTTCAGGAGCGCATGGCAGAACACATCCGGTACATGGTTGAAACCATTGCTCACCATCAGGTTGATATTGATTCAGAGGTATAAAACGGATGAGTACAGCACTCGCAACGCTGGCAGGGAAGCTGGCTGAACGTGTCGGCATGGATTCTGTCGACCCACAGGAACTGATCACCACTCTTCGCCAGACAGCATTTAAAGGCGATGCCAGCGATGCGCAGTTCATCGCATTGCTGATCGTCGCCAACCAATACGGCCTTAATCCGTGGACGAAAGAAATTTACGCCTTCCCTGATAAGCAGAACGGCATCGTTCCGGTGGTGGGCGTTGATGGCTGGTCCCGCATCATCAACGAAAACCAGCAGTTTGACGGCATGGACTTTGAACAGGACAATGAATCCTGTACATGCCGGATTTACCGCAAGGACCGTAATCATCCGATCTGCGTTACCGAATGGATGGATGAATGCCGCCGCGAACCATTCAAAACTCGCGAAGGCAGAGAAATCACGGGGCCGTGGCAGTCGCATCCCAAACGAATGTTACGGCATAAAGCCATGATTCAGTGTGCCCGTCTGGCCTTCGGATTTGCTGGTATCTATGACAAGGATGAAGCCGAGCGCATTGTCGAAAATACTGCATACACTGCAGAACGCCAGCCGGAACGCGACATCACTCCGGTTAACGATGAAACCATGCAGGAGATTAACACTCTGCTGATCGCCCTGGATAAAACATGGGATGACGACTTATTGCCACTCTGTTCCCAGATATTTCGCCGCGACATTCGTGCATCGTCAGAACTGACACAGGCCGAAGCAGTAAAAGCTCTTGGATTCCTGAAACAGAAAGCCGCAGAGCAGAAGGTGGCAGCATGACACCGGACATTATCCTGCAGCGTACCGGGATCGATGTGAGAGCTGTCGAACAGGGGGATGATGCGTGGCACAAATTACGGCTCGGCGTCATCACCGCTTCAGAAGTTCACAACGTGATAGCAAAACCCCGCTCCGGAAAGAAGTGGCCTGACATGAAAATGTCCTACTTCCACACCCTGCTTGCCGAGGTTTGCACCGGTGTGGCTCCGGAAGTTAACGCTAAAGCACTGGCATGGGGAAAACAGTACGAGAACGACGCCAGAACCCTGTTTGAGTTCACTTCCGGCGTGAATGTTATTGAATCCCCGATCATCTATCGCGACGAAAGTATGCGTACCGCCTGCTCTCCGGATGGTTTATGCAGTGACGGCAATGGCCTTGAGCTGAAATGCCCGTTTACCTCCCGGGATTTCATGAAGTTCCGGCTCGGTGGTTTCGAGGCCATAAAGTCGGCTTACATGGCCCAGGTGCAGTACAGCATGTGGGTGACACGAAAAGATGCCTGGTACTTTGCCAACTATGACCCGCGTATGAAGCGTGAAGGACTGCATTATGTCGTGGTTGAGCGGGATGAAAAGTACATGGAGAGTTTTGACGAGATGGTGCCGGAGTTCATCGAAAAAATGGACGAGGCACTGGCTGAAATTGGTTTTGTATTTGGGGAGCAATGGCGATGACGCATCCTCACGATAATATCCGGGTAGGCGCGATCACTTTCGTCTACTCCGTTACAAAGCGAGGCTGGGTATTTCCCGGCCTTTCTGTTATCAGAAATCCACTGAAAGCACAGCGGCTGGCTGAGAAGATAAATAATAAACGGGAGGCGGTATGCACAAAGCATCTCCTGTTGAGTTAAGAACGAGTATTGAGATGGCACATAGCCTTGCTCAAATTGGAGTCAGGTTTGTGCCAATACCAGTAGAAACAGACGAAGAATTTCATACGTTAGCCACATCCCTTTCACAAAAGCTGGAAATGATGGTGGCGAAAGCAGAAGCAGATGAGAGAGACCAGGTATGACAACCACTGAATGCATTTTTCTGGCAGCGGGCTTCATATTCTGTGTGCTTATGCTTGCCGACATGGGGCTTGTTCAGTGACACCTCAGCAAGAAAACGCCCTTCGCAGCATTGCCCGTCAGGCTAATTCTGAAATCAAAAAAGCCAGACAGCAGTTTCCGGATAAAAACGTCGATGACATTTGCCGTAGCGTACTGAAGAAGCACCGCGAAACAGTAACGCTGATGGGATTCACACCGACTCATTTAAGCCTAGCGATCGGCATGTTAAACGGCGTCTTTAAGGAACGGTGAACATGAAAAGCAAAATCATCAGGGAGCTACAGGCTCCTTTTTTATTGTTCGCATTCACCCTCAAGCGTATTAACCAACAGTTCAGGGATTAATGAAAGATGGCAGACATCATTGATTCAGCATCAGAAATAGAAGAATTACAGCGCAACACAGCAATAAAAATGCGCCGCCTGAACTACCTGGCTGTATCTGCCACTCATTGTTGTGAGTGTGGCGATCCGATAGATGAACGAAGACGACTGGCCGTTCAGGGTTGTCGGACTTGCGCCAGTTGCCAGCAAGATCTGGAGCTTATCCGCAAACAAAGGGGGATTAAGTGATGGCTAACCTGCAACTTGCTGTTAAAAGTGAATACTTCGATGCCATGATTCGCGGAGAGAAAACAGAAGAGTATCGCTTGTGTAATGACTACTGGAATAAGCGAATTATGTTCCGGGAATATGACCGCCTGATTATCACAAAGGGATATCCGAAGCGCGACGATTCCAGTCGCAGAATTGATGTTCCGTATGACGGATATGAAGTGAAGACAATCACACATCCGCACTTTGGCGATAAACCGGTAAAGGTGTTCGCTATAAAGGTGAATATCACCACTGAATATCAATCCGCACAACACAAGGTCAAGAATGTTCAGAGTGATTTACCCTAACACCTGGTACGTCGACCACCACGGCACTCCCTACAAAATCCTGCGTTCTACCCATAACAAAGTTCACTACATCCGAAAAGGCAGAACATGTATCGCCAGCATGTTCCGCTTTAATCATGACTTTGAACCTGTGAATAAAGCTGATGCAGATCGGATAGCAGAAGAGATCGAAACGGCAGAACACATTAAGAAGTTACGTGCCATACGCAGGAAATAGAAAAATTGATAAATTCAATACTGCATTTCTCAGCATTAAATTTATCTCTATGACCAGTCATGAGATGTACCTGCCATGAGCTTAATATCATGTCAGATATATCGGTCACAAACTCCCTCAGCAGCTAAGAGGAGGACAAATGTCTCGACTAATCACTTTACAGGACTGGGCTAAAGAAGAATTTGGGGACTTAGCACCAAGTGAGCGAGTTCTGAAAAAATACGCGCAAGGGAAAATGATGGCCCCACCAGCTATAAAAGTTGGTCGCTACTGGATGATTGACCGAAATTCCCGTTTTGTAGGAACGCTTGCAGAACCGCAACTCCCAATAAACGCAAACCCAAAACTCCAACGGATAATCGCTGATGGCTGCTAGACCCCGATCTCACAAAATCTCTATACCCAATTTATATTGCAAATTAGATAAGCGAACCGGAAAGGTATATTGGCAATACAAACATCCACTATCCGGTCGTTTTCATAGCTTAGGAACTGATGAGAATGAAGCAAAACAAGTTGCTACTGAAGCAAATACCATTATTGCTGAACAACGTACCAGACAAATATTAAGCGTCAATGAGCGTCTGGAAAGAATGAAAGGCAGGCGCTCAGACATTACGGTGACAGAATGGCTTGATAAATATATTTCTATCCAGGAGGACAGGCTGCAACATAATGAACTAAGACCCAACTCCTATCGGCAAAAAGGCAAACCCATTCGTCTTTTCCGTGAGCATTGTGGAATGCAACACCTCAAGGATATTACCGCACTTGATATTGCCGAAATAATTGATGCTGTAAAGGCTGAAGGTCATAACAGGATGGCGCAAGTCGTGAGAATGGTGTTGATCGACGTCTTCAAAGAAGCACAACACGCAGGACATGTTCCGCCAGGATTTAACCCAGCACAGGCAACAAAACAACCGCGAAATCGAGTAAACCGCCAAAGATTGTCACTGCCCGAATGGCAGGCAATATTTGAAAGCGTAAGCAGACGGCAGCCCTATTTAAAATGCGGCATGCTACTTGCTCTTGTTACTGGACAACGTTTAGGTGATATCTGCAATTTGAAATTCTCTGATATCTGGGACGACATGTTGCACATTACTCAGGAAAAAACCGGTTCAAAACTTGCTATTCCGCTTAACCTGAAATGCGATGCTCTGAATATTACCCTTCGTGAAGTTATATCTCAGTGCAGGGATGCTGTTGTTAGTAAATATCTGGTCCATTACCGTCACACTACCTCTCAAGCAAACAGAGGAGACCAGGTTTCTGCAAATACTCTGACAACGGCTTTTAAAAAGGCCAGGGAAAAATGTGGCATAAAATGGGAGCAAGGAACTGCGCCCACATTTCATGAGCAGCGATCTCTGTCAGAACGGTTATATCGGGAACAGGGTCTGGATACGCAAAAGTTGTTAGGCCATAAATCCAGAAAAATGACCGACCGATACAATGATGATCGTGGTAAAGACTGGGTTATCGTAGATATCAAAACAGCATAGAAAATAGCCAGTTTTGGGGAAGGGTTTTGGGGAAAGTTTTGGGGAAGATTTTACATCATCATAAAACAACGGGCGTATAACACGCCCGTTTCAATATTAAACACATGTAGTGATTACATGTTCTTGATGATCGCATCACCAAATTCTGAACATTTCAGCAGTTTAGCGCCTTCCATCAGACGTTCGAAGTCATAGGTTACGGTCTTCGCATTGATTGCGCCTTCCATACCTTTAACAATCAGGTCTGCGGCTTCAGTCCAGCCCATATGGCGTAACATCATCTCAGCGGAGAGAATAATAGAGCCTGGGTTTACTTTGTCCTGACCGGCATATTTCGGCGCAGTACCGTGGGTGGCTTCAAACAGGGCGCATTCGTCACCGATGTTTGCGCCAGGGGCGATACCGATACCGCCAACCTGCGCTGCCAGGGCGTCAGAAATGTAGTCACCGTTCAGGTTCATACAGGCGATAACATCATATTCAGCCGGACGCAGCAGGATCTGTTGCAGGAACGCATCAGCAATCACGTCTTTAATGACGATCTCTTTGCCGGTGTTCGGGTTTTTAACTTTCAGCCACGGGCCGCCGTCGATCAGTTCACCGCCAAACTCTTCACGCGCCAGCTGGTAGCCCCAGTCTTTAAACGCGCCTTCGGTGAACTTCATGATGTTGCCTTTGTGCACCAGGGTCACAGAGTCACGATCGTTAGCAATTGCGTATTCGATCGCTGCACGAACCAGACGTTTGGTGCCTTCTTCAGAACACGGCTTAATACCGATACCGCAATGTTCCGGGAAGCGAATTTTCTTCACGCCCATCTCTTCACGCAGGAATTTAATCACTTTCTCAGCGTCGGCAGAGTCTGCTTTCCATTCGATACCCGCATAAATGTCTTCCGAGTTTTCACGGAAGATAACCATATCGGTCAGTTCAGGGTGTTTAACCGGGCTTGGAGTGCCCTGATAGTAACGTACCGGACGCAGGCAGATGTAGAGATCCAGTTCCTGGCGCAGAGCAACGTTGAGAGAGCGAATACCGCCACCAACCGGAGTGGTCAGCGGGCCTTTGATGGCAACACGATATTCACGAATCAGATCAAGGGTTTCAGCAGGTAGCCAGACATCCTGACCATAAACCTGTGTGGATTTTTCACCGGTGTAAATTTCCATCCAGGAGATTTTACGCTCGCCTTTATAGGCTTTCTCGACTGCAGCGTCGACCACTTTCAGCATGGCTGGGGTTACATCTACACCGATTCCATCACCTTCAATGTAAGGGATAATCGGATTTTCAGGAACGTTGAGTTTGCCGTTTTGCAGGGTGATCTTCTTGCCTTGTGCCGGAACAACTACTTTACTTTCCATTCACCTCTCCTTCGAGCGCTACTGGTTTGCTCGTCTGCCACCACGTTGCATATGCGTTTGCGTCCTGCGATACGGATGCTTTAGAGCAATTTTTTTGTTAATGATTTGTAATTGGCTTGTCAATACTACCCTATTGTTTGCCGTCATGAAAGATGCGCGTTATTAGGCTATAATGCGGCAATTCATAATCTCTGAAAATACCATGCAAAAAACTTCTTTTAGACCAAAGACAGTATTTTTCTGACCTTCAAATAATGTATTAAATATCAATAAGTTACATCAGATTTTAAGCAATAAAAAAAACACCAGAGATAACTAACAAGGTGCTATTTGGTCAAAATTTGACATTACTCGATTCAGCGACTATCTCACTTTGAGCACTATTGGGAAAATTATCAAAAGTCATGGTTGAAGCGACAAGCAACGAGTAAATTATGGCATCCCCCTTTTTGAGGTTCACATGAAACGCTTTGCACTGATAGCTGTGAAACTCGTTGCCTTTACTGGTTCTGCATCTGCTGCAACCGAAGAAATCAACTTCAAGTAACAGAAACACTATATAACAATGGAGTGTTGACAAATGGATACTACCGAAGAACGCAATGGAACATATTTCTACAGAGGACACCCGAACCTGTCCAAAATAGAACTACTCAACGTCATATTCCTTGAAGAATTCTGTAAGGAATTGGGGATTGATTCGGTATCAGGTGCAGCAATCTTATCTGGTCAACCGTGGCTGGGTACAAGAGCGAAGCCGCAAGGGGCAACCCTGGGAACAAGTGTTGTCTCAAAGTATGCGCGTATACTGATGAGAGATGCACGCATGCCTTTTGGTATTTCTGTTCATACACCAGTGGGTGTAAGGATGCAGAAATCTAATAAGCTTGCTGCAATTATCGCTCGTTGGGTCCCGTGGATTGGTTGGGCTTCACTGTCGATGAGTCTTTACAGGGTTTCGACTCGTACCCAGGAAAAATACAATCTGATTGCCAAACCTCAAGACCGTATTAAGTGGACTTCCTTCTAATGGCGACAACAATCACAGACGAAGTTTTAGCACTGTTCCGTGATGAGATTCCAGGTTATCAGGATGACCACGGGAAGGAAATTCCGTTAGAACTGGACTCTGATTTGTTCGACTATCCACGAGATGATTTAGAGGACGCTATACGGAAATACAAAGAGAGGTTTGGGATTAACCTGGATAATCTGGACTGGTCTTTGTACCTTCCATGGGAGTCTGCACCATTGCTTCAACGATGGTTCAAGCTCAAGCGGGAAGAGGTAGAAACAACACGTTTACCGTTAACTGTACGGATGTTTGCAGAATCAGCAGAAGCGGGAAAATGGCTGTATCAGTAGAATAAAAAAGAAGGCTGCGATGCCCCGCTTATTACTGCTGATGATGGTAGTGGTAAAGCATCATCCTAAACTTGAACAGTGAAGTGCTGTCACCCATCAGTAATACAGAAACACTATTTTTCATACCAGTATTTATTCAATTCATCAATGTAAAATGTGTTCATTGGGCCATATTTATCACCATGCAGCCACACAACCGCTGCTCACTAACCCAGGTATTGATGAAACCGCGCTGAAGAGCCTGAACCCTGAACCTCTAACGAGTACCTTAAAAGTCCAATGCAATCCGACACTGTGCTACCCTCTGCGTATAGCACTATTTGGAATTTACCATGAAATACTTTAGCGATTCTAAATCTTCTTTTAGAAAAAAACAGGTTAGTCGACTAAACTCGCAACACTCCACTAAGCGTAAACCTGAAAACCAGCCCACGCGTGTGATCCTGTTCAATAAACCCTACGATGTTCTTCCGCAGTTCACCGATGAAGCCGGACGCAAAACATTAAAAGAATTCATCCCGGTTCAGGGCGTTTATGCAGCAGGTCGTCTTGACCGCGATAGCGAAGGGTTACTGGTGCTGACCAATAACGGCGCGTTGCAGGCGCGTTTAACCCAGCCGGGTAAACGCACCGGAAAAATCTATTATGTGCAGGTGGAAGGTATTCCCACACAAGACGCACTTGAAGCCTTGCGCAATGGCGTAACCTTAAATGATGGCCCTACCCTGCCCGCAGGCGCGGAGCTGGTTGAAGAACCCGCGTGGTTATGGCCGCGGAATCCACCAATTCGTGAACGCAAAAGTATTCCCACCAGCTGGCTGAAGATCACCTTATATGAAGGACGTAATCGCCAGGTGCGCCGCATGACCGCCCATGTTGGTTTCCCCACGCTGCGACTGATTCGCTATGCGATGGGTGATTACTCTTTGGATAATCTTGCCAACGGCGAATGGCGAGAAGCGACAGATTAAGGACGCAAAATGTTTAAACCGCACGTTACCGTTGCTTGCGTGGTGCACGCAGAAGGCAAATTTTTAGTCGTTGAAGAGACGATTAATGGTAAAGCGTTATGGAACCAACCTGCCGGGCATCTGGAAGCCGATGAAACCTTAGTGGAAGCCGCCGCCCGTGAGCTGTGGGAAGAAACCGGCATCAGCGCGCAGCCGCAACACTTTATTCGTATGCATCAGTGGATTGCGCCAGATAAAACGCCGTTTTTGCGTTTCCTCTTTGCCATTGAGCTTGAGCAAATATGCCCGACCCAGCCTCATGACAGCGATATCGACTGCTGCCGTTGGGTTAGCGCCGAAGAAATTTTACAGGCGTCAAATCTGCGTTCGCCGCTGGTGGCGGAAAGTATTCGTTGTTATCAAAGCGGGCAACGCTATCCGCTGGAGATGATTGGCGATTTTAACTGGCCTTTTACAAAGGGTGTCATCTAAAAGGCTGCGTGATAGAATACGCCGCCTTGAAGTTCAATGTCGTGAGTGATCCAATGTCTGAAACCGCAAAAAAAGTAATCGTCGGCATGTCCGGCGGTGTCGATTCCTCCGTTTCTGCCTGGCTGTTGCAACAACAGGGATATCAGGTCGAAGGCCTGTTTATGAAGAACTGGGAAGAAGACGACGGTGAGGAATATTGCACAGCGGCAGCGGATCTGGCTGATGCCCAGGCTGTCTGCGACAAGCTCGGCATTGAACTGCACACCGTTAACTTTGCTGCCGAGTACTGGGACAACGTCTTCGAACTGTTCCTTGCCGAATATAAAGCCGGTCGCACGCCGAATCCGGATATTCTGTGCAACAAAGAGATCAAATTTAAAGCCTTCCTCGAATTTGCCGCCGAAGATTTAGGTGCCGATTATATCGCTACCGGTCATTACGTACGTCGGGCAGATGTCGATGGCAAGAGCCGCCTGCTGCGTGGTCTGGACAGCAATAAAGACCAGAGCTACTTCCTTTATACGCTCAGCCATGAGCAGATTGCGCAAAGCCTGTTCCCGGTCGGCGAACTGGAAAAACCGCAGGTGCGTAAGATTGCTGAAGATCTTGGTCTGGTCACCGCGAAGAAAAAAGACTCTACCGGCATTTGCTTCATTGGCGAACGTAAATTCCGCGAGTTCCTGGGCCGTTATCTCCCGGCGCAACCGGGCAAAATCATTACCGTCGATGGCGATGAAATTGGTGAGCACCAGGGGCTGATGTATCACACCCTCGGTCAGCGTAAAGGTCTGGGTATCGGTGGCACCAAAGACGGCACCGAAGAACCGTGGTATGTGGTCGATAAAGACGTCGAAAACAACATTCTGATTGTTGCGCAGGGCCATGAACACCCGCGTCTGATGTCTGTCGGTCTGATTGCCCAGCAGCTGCACTGGGTCGATCGCGAGCCGTTCACCGGTACTATGCGTTGCACAGTAAAAACCCGCTATCGCCAGACCGACATCCCGTGCGCCGTCAAGGCGCTGGACGATGATCGCATTGAAGTGATTTTCGATGAGCCGGTTGCCGCCGTGACGCCGGGCCAGTCTGCCGTCTTCTATAACGGTGAAGTGTGCCTCGGTGGCGGTATTATTGAGCAGCGTCTGCCGCTGCCGGTCTGATTATTATCTTTACTTAAAACAAGGAAGCAGTGAACGTGGCAAAGAATTACTATGACATCACCCTCGCCCTGGCCGGTATTTGTCAGTCGGCACGCCTGGTGCAACAACTCGCTCACCAGGGGCATTGTGATGCCGATGCGCTACACGTCTCACTCAACAGTATTATTGATATGAACCCCAGCTCGACGCTGGCGGTTTTTGGCGGTAGCGAAGCCAACCTGCGCGTCGGGCTGGAAACCCTGCTCGGCGTGCTCAATGCCAGCAGTCGCCAGGGCTTAAACGCTGAATTAACCCGCTACACACTCAGCCTGATGGTGCTTGAGCGCAAACTCTCCTCAGCGAAAGGTGCGCTCGACACTCTGGGCAACCGGATCAACGGCCTGCAACGCCAGCTCGAACACTTCGATTTACAGTCCGAAACGCTGATGAGCGCGATGGCTGCTATCTATGTTGATGTGATTAGCCCGCTTGGCCCGCGCATTCAGGTAACCGGTTCCCCTGCTGTACTGCAAAGCCCACAAGTGCAGGCGAAAGTTCGCGCAACCCTGCTGGCAGGCATTCGCGCCGCCGTGCTCTGGCATCAGGTTGGCGGCGGACGTCTGCAACTGATGTTTTCTCGTAATCGCCTGACCACTCAGGCAAAACAAATTCTTGCTCATTTAACCCCGGAGTTGTGATCTATGGAATTATCCTCACTGACCGCCGTTTCCCCTGTCGATGGACGCTACGGCGATAAAGTCAGCGCGCTGCGCGGGATTTTCAGCGAATATGGTTTGCTGAAATTTCGTGTACAAGTTGAAGTACGTTGGCTGCAAAAACTGGCCGCGCACGCAGCGATCAAGGAAGTTCCTGCTTTTGCTGCCGACGCAATCGGTTACCTTGATGCAATTGTCGCCAGTTTCAGCGAAGAAGATGCCGCACGCATCAAAACCATCGAGCGTACCACTAACCACGACGTTAAAGCGGTTGAGTATTTCCTGAAAGAAAAAGTGGCGGAGATCCCGGAACTGCACGCGGTTTCTGAATTCATCCACTTTGCCTGTACTTCGGAAGATATCAATAACCTCTCCCACGCATTAATGCTGAAAACCGCGCGTGATGAAGTGATCCTGCCGTACTGGCGTCAACTGATTGACGGCATTAAAGATCTCGCCGTTCAGTACCGCGATATCCCGCTGCTGTCCCGTACCCACGGTCAGCCAGCCACGCCGTCAACCATCGGTAAAGAGATGGCAAACGTCGCCTACCGTATGGAGCGCCAGTACCGCCAGCTTAACCAGGTGGAGATCCTCGGCAAAATCAACGGTGCGGTCGGTAACTATAACGCCCACATCGCCGCTTACCCGGAAGTTGACTGGCATCAGTTCAGCGAAGAGTTCGTCACCTCGCTGGGTATTCAGTGGAACCCGTACACCACCCAGATCGAACCGCACGACTACATTGCCGAACTGTTTGATTGCGTTGCTCGCTTCAACACCATTCTGATCGACTTTGACCGTGACGTCTGGGGTTATATCGCCCTTAACCACTTCAAACAGAAAACCATTGCTGGTGAGATTGGTTCTTCCACCATGCCGCATAAAGTTAACCCGATCGACTTCGAAAACTCCGAAGGAAACCTGGGGCTTTCCAACGCGGTATTGCAGCATCTGGCAAGCAAACTGCCGGTTTCCCGCTGGCAGCGTGACCTGACCGACTCCACCGTGCTGCGTAACCTCGGCGTGGGTATCGGTTATGCGCTGATTGCGTATCAATCCACCCTGAAAGGCGTGAGCAAACTGGAAGTGAACCGTGACCATCTGCTGGATGAACTGGATCACAACTGGGAAGTGCTGGCTGAGCCAATCCAGACAGTTATGCGTCGCTATGGCATCGAAAAACCGTACGAGAAGCTGAAAGAGCTGACTCGCGGTAAGCGCGTTGACGCCGAAGGCATGAAGCAGTTTATCGACGGTCTGGCGTTGCCAGAAGAAGAGAAAGCCCGCCTGAAAGCGATGACGCCGGCAAACTACATTGGTCGCGCCATCACCATGGTTGATGAGCTGAAATAAACTCGTATCAGTGCCGGATAGCGATGCTGTCCGGCCTGCTTATTAAGATTATCCGCTTTTTATTTTTTCACTTTACCTCCCCTCCCCCGCTGGTTTATTTAATGTTTACCCCCATAACCACATAATCGCGTTACACTATTTTAATAATTAAGACAGGGAGAAATAAAAATGCGCGTACTGGTTGTTGAAGACAATGCGTTGTTACGTCACCACCTTAAAGTTCAGATTCAGGATGCTGGTCATCAGGTCGATGACGCAGAAGATGCCAAAGAAGCCGATTATTATCTCAATGAACATTTACCGGATATTGCGATTGTCGATCTCGGATTGCCTGACGAGGACGGTCTGTCACTGATTCGCCGCTGGCGTAGCAACGATGTTTCACTCCCGATTCTGGTATTAACCGCCCGTGAAAGCTGGCAGGACAAAGTCGAAGTATTAAGTGCCGGTGCTGATGATTACGTGACTAAACCATTTCATATTGAAGAGGTGATGGCGCGAATGCAGGCATTAATGCGGCGTAATAGCGGTCTGGCTTCACAGGTCATTTCGCTACCCCCGTTTCAGGTTGATCTCTCTCGCCGTGAATTATCTATTAATGACGAAGTGATCAAACTGACCGCGTTCGAATACACCATTATGGAAACGTTGATACGCAATAATGGCAAAGTGGTCAGCAAAGATTCGTTAATGCTCCAACTCTATCCGGATGCGGAGCTGCGGGAAAGCCATACCATTGATGTACTGATGGGACGTCTGCGCAAAAAAATTCAGGCACAATATCCGCAAGAAGTGATTACCACCGTTCGCGGCCAGGGCTATCTGTTCGAATTGCGCTGATGAAAAAATTACTGCGTCTTTTTTTCCCGCTCTCGCTGCGGGTACGTTTTCTGTTGGCAACGGCAGCGGTAGTACTGGTGCTTTCGCTTGCCTACGGAATGGTCGCGCTGATCGGTTATAGCGTCAGTTTCGATAAAACCACGTTTCGGCTGTTACGTGGCGAGAGCAATCTGTTCTATACCCTTGCGAAGTGGGAAAACAATAAGTTGCATGTCGAGTTACCCGAAAATATCGACAAGCAAAGCCCCACCATGACGCTAATTTATGATGAGAACGGGCAGCTTTTATGGGCGCAACGTGACGTGCCCTGGCTGATGAAGATGATCCAGCCTGACTGGCTGAAATCGAATGGTTTTCATGAAATTGAAGCGGATGTTAACGATACCAGCCTCTTGCTGAGTGGAGATCATTCGATACAGCAACAGTTGCAGGAAGTGCGGGAAGATGATGACGACGCGGAGATGACCCACTCGGTGGCGGTAAACGTCTACCCGGCAACATCGCGGATGCCAAAGTTAACCATTGTGGTGGTGGATACCATTCCGGTGGAGCTAAAAAGTTCCTATATGGTCTGGAGCTGGTTTATCTATGTGCTCTCAGCCAATCTGCTGTTAGTGATCCCGCTGCTGTGGGTCGCCGCCTGGTGGAGTTTACGCCCCATCGAAGCCCTGGCAAAAGAAGTCCGCGAACTGGAAGAACATAACCGCGAATTGCTCAATCCAGCCACAACGCGAGAACTGACCAGTCTGGTACGAAACCTGAACCGACTGTTAAAAAGTGAACGCGAACGTTACGACAAATATCGTACGACGCTCACCGACCTGACCCATAGTCTGAAAACGCCACTGGCGGTGCTGCAAAGTACGCTGCGTTCTCTGCGTAGTGAGAAGATGAGCGTCAGTGATGCTGAGCCGGTAATGCTGGAGCAAATCAGCCGCATTTCACAGCAAATTGGCTACTACCTGCATCGTGCCAGTATGCGCGGCGGGACATTGCTTAGCCGCGAGCTGCATCCGGTCGCCCCACTGTTGGACAATCTCACCTCGGCGCTGAACAAAGTGTATCAACGCAAAGGGGTCAATATCTCTCTCGATATTTCGCCAGAGATCAGCTTTGTTGGTGAGCAGAACGATTTTGTCGAGGTGATGGGCAATGTGCTGGATAATGCCTGTAAATATTGCCTCGAGTTTGTCGAAATTTCTGCAAGGCAAACCGACGAGCATCTCTATATTGTGGTCGAGGATGATGGCCCCGGTATTCCATTAAGCAAGCGAGAGGTCATTTTCGACCGTGGTCAACGGGTTGATACTTTACGCCCTGGGCAAGGTGTAGGGCTGGCGGTAGCCCGCGAAATCACCGAGCAATATGAGGGTAAAATCGTCGCCGGAGAGAGCATGCTGGGCGGTGCGCGGATGGAGGTGATTTTTGGTCGCCAGCATTCTGCGCCGAAAGATGAATAAATATGTCCATACTTCACGCATTACGTTAAGCATCCGTTATAATCGGTTGCAGATACCAGCCTGTGGATGCTTAACATGGAATACCAACTCACTCTTAACTGGCCCGATTTTCTTGAACGTCACTGGCAGAAACGCCCGGTGGTGTTAAAACGCGGCTTTAATAATTTTATTGACCCGATCTCTCCAGACGAGTTGGCGGGTCTGGCGATGGAAAGCGAAGTCGACAGTCGACTGGTCAGTCACCAGGATGGCAAATGGCAGGTCAGCCACGGCCCGTTCGAAAGCTACGATCATCTCGGTGAAACCAACTGGTCGTTACTGGTACAGGCAGTGAACCACTGGCATGAGCCGACCGCCGCGCTAATGCGACCGTTCCGTGAACTACCGGACTGGCGTATTGATGATCTGATGATCTCTTTTTCTGTACCGGGCGGCGGCGTCGGCCCGCATCTCGATCAGTACGACGTGTTTATCATTCAGGGTACCGGTCGTCGTCGCTGGCGAGTGGGCGAAAAGCTGCAAATGAAACAGCACTGCCCGCACCCGGATCTGTTACAGGTCGATCCGTTCGAAGCCATCATCGATGAAGAGCTGGAGCCTGGCGATATTCTTTATATTCCGCCAGGATTCCCGCATGAAGGCTACGCGCTGGAAAATGCGATGAACTATTCCGTAGGTTTTCGCGCGCCAAATACGCGGGAACTGATTAGCGGATTTGCCGATTATGTGCTGCAACGTGAACTGGGCGGCAACTACTACAGCGATCCTGATGTTCCACCTCGCGCTCATCCTGCGGACGTTCTGCCGCAAGAGATGGATAAACTGCGTGAGATGATGCTCGAATTGATCAACCAGCCAGAACATTTTAAGCAATGGTTTGGCGAGTTTATATCCCAGTCACGTCATGAACTGGATATCGCGCCGCCAGAGCCGCCTTATCAGCCGGATGAAATCTACGATGCGCTGAAACAAGGTGATGTGCTGGTGCGCCTGGGGGGTCTGCGCGTATTGCGCATTGGCGACGATGTGTATGCCAATGGTGAGAAGATCGATTCCCCGCACCGTCCGGCACTGGATGCGCTCGCCAGCAACATTGCGCTGACCGCGGAGAATTTTGGCGATGCGCTGGAAGATCCGTCATTCCTCGCGATGCTCGCGGCGCTGGTCAATAGCGGATACTGGTTCTTCGAAGGGTAAGTTTGGATTTAAGCCGGATGCGGCATCACATGCCGCATCCCTTTTCGCTTACTTCCGTTGCGCCGTTAACTCGGCAATACGGACGATCACCTGCACCGCTTTTTCCATACCTTCCAGAGTCACAAACTCATGCTTACCATGATAGTTGTAACCGCCAGTGAACAGGTTCGGGCACGGTAATCCCATAAACGACAACTGCGCGCCGTCGGTACCGCCGCGGATCGGTTTCAGTTCCGGTTCAATATCGCAGTCACGCATCGCCTGCTGGGCGATATCGAGAATATGCGGATGCTCAACCACTTTCTCGCGCATATTGTAGTAACTGTCTTCAATCACCAGTTCAATGTAGCAATCAGGATGTAACCCTTTGCCCACTTTTTTGGCGATCTCCATCATTTTACGTTTACGCGCTTCAAACTGTTTACGGTCGAAATCACGGATGATGTAGTGCATATCGGCCCGTTCAACGGTGCCTTTCATGCTCGCCAGGTGATAGAAACCTTCATAGCCTTCTGTCATTTCCGGGCTTTCATCCGCCGGAACTTCCGCATGAATACGTGCCGCCAGCGACAGCGCATTTACCATCACGCCTTTCGCCGTGCCCGGGTGAACATTGTTACCGACAATTTTGATATTGACCGACGCGGCGTTGAAGTTTTCAAACTCCAGTTCGCCTACGCCACCACCATCAACGGTGTAAGCCCAGCGGGCATCGAAGGCGTCAACATCAAAATGCTTCGCCCCTTTGCCCACTTCTTCATCCGGGGTAAAGGCGACGCGAATATCACCATGCGGAATGTTTTTTTGTTGCAATACCGCCAGCGCGGTCATGATTTCTGCAATACCTGCTTTGTCATCGGCACCTAACAAGGTTTTACCATCGGTGGTAATCAGCGTCTGACCCAGTAGCTGATGCAGCACCGGGAACATAACCGGTGATAAAACTTCATCGCCGATACCCAGCGCAATATCGCCACCGCGATAGTTTTCAACAATTTGCGGATTCACATTTTTGCCGCTGCAATCCGGTGAGGTATCCACATGAGAAATAAAGCCAATCGCCGGGATATCGCCAGGGACGTTAGCCGGTAACGTCGCCATCAAAGTGCCCTTCTCACTTAAGGTCACATTGATAAGCCCCATCTCTTCGAGCTGCTCTTTCAGCAGATGCAATAACTTCCATTGGCCTTCCGTGCTGGGAACCTGTCTCACCCCTGCCTTTGATTGGGTATCCAGAGACACGTAGTTCAAAAATCGCTCAAGTAGTTTATCCATGTAGTCACCCTCACTTTTTGTGACAACATTATTAAGAAGCAAGAAAAGACAAATATTGCGTCAGGTCACTTTTACCCCTGCAAGCGGGAATATTTATCAGCATTACCTTAATGAATATAAAGCTAAGCCAGTAATTCACAACAAAGATTGGCGATTCAAGCGGTTTGCCGTAGAATTACCGCCCTCATTAAGAGTCACCAAGGTGGTTAACCACAAACCCCGCATCGGTAAGCCATCCGTTGCGTTTACATGGGACAGAGTAAAAAATTGAATAAACAACCGAGTTCGCTTTCACCGCTGGTGCAATTGGCGGGAATTCGCAAATGCTTTGATGGTAAAGAGGTCATTCCCCAGCTGGATCTGACTATCAACAATGGCGAGTTCCTCACGCTGCTTGGCCCTTCTGGCTGCGGTAAAACAACCGTTCTTCGCCTGATTGCAGGTCTGGAAACTGTTGATTCCGGACGCATCATGCTGGATAACGAGGACATCACCCACGTTCCGGCGGAAAACCGCTATGTGAATACTGTTTTCCAAAGCTATGCACTTTTCCCCCACATGACCGTGTTCGAAAATGTGGCCTTTGGGTTGCGCATGCAAAAAACCCCCGCTGCTGAAATTACGCCCCGCGTGATGGAAGCCCTGCGGATGGTGCAGCTGGAAACCTTCGCTCAACGCAAACCGCATCAGCTCTCTGGTGGTCAACAGCAACGCGTCGCCATTGCTCGCGCGGTGGTTAACAAGCCTCGTCTGTTGTTGCTGGATGAGTCGCTCTCAGCGCTGGATTACAAACTGCGTAAACAGATGCAGAACGAGCTGAAAGCGTTACAGCGTAAGCTTGGCATTACATTCGTGTTCGTAACTCACGACCAGGAAGAAGCACTTACCATGTCGGACAGGATCGTGGTGATGCGCGATGGTCGCATTGAGCAAGACGGCACGCCGCGTGAAATCTACGAAGAGCCGAAAAACCTGTTTGTTGCTGGGTTTATTGGCGAAATCAATATGTTTAACGCCACTGTCATCGAACGTCTCGACGAGCAGCGCGTACGCGCCAACGTTGAAGGCCGCGAATGTAATATCTACGTTAACTTCGCCGTTGAACCGGGGCAAAAACTGCATGTTCTGCTGCGCCCGGAAGACTTACGTGTTGAAGAGATTAACGACGACAACCACGCTGAAGGGCTGATTGGTTACGTTCGCGAGCGTAACTACAAAGGCATGACGCTGGAGTCGGTTGTTGAACTGGAAAATGGCAAGATGGTGATGGTCAGCGAATTCTTCAATGAAGACGATCCTGACTTTGACCACTCTCTCGACCAAAAAATGGCCATTAATTGGGTAGAAAGCTGGGAGGTCGTACTGGCTGATGAAGAACACAAGTAAGTTCCAGAATGTAGTGATTGTCACTATTGTCGGTTGGCTTGTGTTGTTTGTCTTTCTGCCCAACCTGATGATCATTGGCACCAGCTTTTTGACCCGCGACGACACCAGTTTCGTCAAAATGGTCTTTACGCTGGATAACTACACGCGTCTGCTCGATCCGCTCTATTTTGAAGTGCTATTGCACTCGCTGAATATGGCGCTGATCGCCACCCTCGCCTGCCTGGTGCTTGGCTATCCGTTTGCCTGGTTTCTGGCGAAGCTGCCACACAAGGTGCGTCCGCTGCTGCTGTTTCTGCTGATTGTTCCGTTCTGGACCAACTCATTGATTCGTATCTACGGGCTGAAAATTTTCCTCAGCACCAAAGGCTATCTCAACGAGTTTTTGCTCTGGCTGGGCGTTATTGATACACCAATTCGCATCATGTTCACGCCCAGTGCGGTGATTATCGGTCTGGTTTACATTCTGCTACCGTTTATGGTGATGCCGCTGTACTCCAGTATCGAAAAACTGGATAAGCCGTTGCTTGAGGCGGCGCGCGATCTCGGTGCCAGCAAGTTACAGACTTTTATCCGCATCATTATTCCACTGACGATGCCGGGGATTATTGCCGGATGTCTGCTGGTGATGCTGCCAGCGATGGGCCTGTTCTATGTGTCCGACCTGATGGGCGGTGCGAAAAACCTGCTGATCGGTAACGTCATCAAAGTACAGTTCCTCAATATTCGTGACTGGCCGTTTGGTGCAGCCACCAGCATTACGCTGACTATCGTAATGGGCCTGATGTTGCTGGTTTACTGGCGCGCTTCTCGTCTGCTGAACAAAAAGGTGGAACTCGAATGATCGGTCGACTGCTTCGCGGCGGTTTTATGACCGCTATCTACGCGTACCTGTATATCCCAATCATTATTTTGATTGTGAACTCCTTTAACAGCTCGCGCTTTGGCATCAACTGGCAAGGTTTTACCACCAAATGGTATAGCCTGCTGATGAACAACGACAGCCTGTTACAGGCAGCGCAGCATTCACTAACAATGGCGGTGTTTTCGGCGACGTTTGCTACGCTTATCGGTTCACTGACGGCAGTTGCGCTGTACCGTTATCGCTTTCGTGGTAAGCCGTTCGTTAGCGGAATGCTGTTTGTGGTGATGATGTCACCAGATATCGTGATGGCGATTTCGCTGCTGGTGCTGTTTATGCTGCTGGGTATTCAGCTTGGCTTCTGGTCGCTGCTGTTCTCGCATATCACCTTCTGCCTGCCATTTGTGGTAGTGACAGTGTATTCGCGCCTGAAAGGTTTTGACGTGCGAATGCTGGAAGCGGCGAAAGATCTCGGTGCCAGCGAATTTACCATTCTGCGAAAAATCATTCTGCCACTGGCAATGCCAGCGGTAGCGGCGGGCTGGGTGTTAAGCTTTACCCTGTCGATGGACGACGTGGTGGTTTCTTCGTTTGTCACCGGGCCGAGTTATGAAATTCTGCCGTTAAAAATTTATTCGATGGTCAAAGTCGGCGTATCGCCGGAAGTTAACGCGCTGGCAACCATATTACTGGTGCTGTCGCTGGTGATGGTAATTGCCAGCCAGCTTATTGCTCGTGATAAAACGAAAGGTAACACAGGGGACGTTAAATGAAAAAATGGTCACGCCACCTGCTCGCGGCGGGTGCTCTGGCACTGGGCATGAGCGCCGCTCACGCCGATGACAACAACACGCTGTATTTCTACAACTGGACCGAGTACGTGCCGCCAGGACTGCTTGAACAGTTCACCAAAGAAACCGGTATTAAGGTTATCTATTCGACTTACGAGTCGAACGAAACCATGTATGCCAAGCTGAAAACGTACAAAGACGGTGCCTATGACCTGGTGGTTCCTTCAACCTATTACGTCGATAAAATGCGTAAAGAAGGGATGATCCAGAAGATCGACAAGTCGAAGTTAAGCAATTTCAGCAACCTCGATCCAGACATGCTCAACAAGCCGTTTGACCCGAATAACGACTACTCCATTCCGTATATCTGGGGTGCGACGGCGATTGGCGTTAACGGTGATGCGGTAGATCCGAAATCCGTTACCAGCTGGGCCGATCTGTGGAAGCCTGAGTACAAAGGCAGCCTGCTGCTGACCGACGATGCCCGTGAAGTGTTCCAGATGGCGCTGCGCAAACTGGGCTACTCCGGTAACACTACCGATCCGAAAGAGATTGAAGCTGCATATAACGAGCTGAAAAAACTGATGCCAAACGTCGCAGCGTTTAACTCCGATAACCCGGCTAACCCGTACATGGAAGGCGAAGTTAACCTCGGCATGATCTGGAACGGTTCTGCTTTCGTTGCACGGCAGGCGGGTACGCCAATTGACGTGGTGTGGCCGAAAGAAGGCGGCATTTTCTGGATGGACAGCCTGGCGATCCCGGCAAATGCCAAAAACAAAGAAGGTGCGCTGAAATTGATCAACTTCCTGCTGCGCCCCGATGTGGCAAAACAGGTTGCTGAAACTATCGGTTATCCAACGCCAAACCTTGCGGCGCGTAAGCTGTTAAGTCCTGAAGTGGCGAACGACAAAACGCTCTACCCGGATGCTGAAACCATTAAAAATGGTGAATGGCAGAATGACGTTGGCGCAGCCAGCAGCATTTATGAAGAGTATTATCAGAAGCTGAAAGCAGGACGTTAATTCAGCAATCGGGCGGTGGTATTACCGCCCGTTTTTTATTTAGCAAGGATGTGGCTAATGAGTCAGGACAGTAAAGTTTTCTTTCGTATATTCTTCGGTATCGGTCTGGTACTGATCCTCATTTCTGTTGTTATCTTTTATAACCAGTTCACCTATAGCAAAGACGCGATTCATACTGAAGGCGTCATTGTTGATACCGTCTGGCACTCCAGTCATTCTCATCGCACGGGTAAAAATGGTTCGTGGTATCCCGTCGTTGCCTTTCGTCCGACGCCAGATTACACGCTAATTTTCAATTCGAGTATTGGCAGCGATTTTTATGAAGACAGCGAAGGCGATAAAGTTAATGTTTATTATTCTCCAGGACATCCTGAAAAGGCTGAGATAAATAACCCGTGGGTTAATTTTTTTAAATGGGGGTTTATCGGCATTATGGGCGTTATTTTTATCGCCGTCGGTTTATTAATCAGTATGCCCTCCTCTAAAAAGACACGCAGGAAACGGAAGTCCCGCCCATGAAAAAAATCATGATACTGCTCAGTTTACTGATGTTCCTGCCTCTGACGGCAATCAGTAAGCCCTTAATTCCAATAATGAAGACACTTTTTACGGATGTTACCGGTACTGTACCAGATGCTGAAGAGATCGCGCATAAAGCCGAACTTTTTCGCCAACAAACCGGAGTTGTACCGTTTATTGTGGTTTTACCCGACATTAATAATGAAGCCAGTCTCAGGCAAAATGGCAAAGCGATGCTGGCGCATGCGGCATCTTCAATGAGTAATGTAAAAGGAAGTGTTCTGTTACTCTTTACTACCCGCGAGCCACGGTTAATTATGATAACCAACGGCCAGGTCGAAAGCAGTATGGACGATAAACATCTCGGCCTTCTGGTAGAAAATCACACGCTGGCTTATTTACATGCGGATCTCTGGTATCAGGGTATCAATAATGCATTGGCTGTTTTACAAGCACAGATATTAAAACAACCGACGCCACCACTGACATATTATCCGCATCCCGGACAACAGCATGAAAATGATCCACCCGGCAGTACCACGACATTAGGCCTTTTTGCCTGGGCAGTTGCATTCATCGTCTTTGCTGCATTTTTTAACTACACAACGCGCCTTTATTATGCGTTAAAATTTGCAGTGGCGATGGCTGTTGCCAATATGGGTTATCAGGCTTTATGTTTGTATATCGATAACAGCTTTGCGATTACCAGAATATCGCCACTCTGGGCAGGGCTGATTGGTGTCTGTACGTTTATTGCCGCGTTACTATGGACGAGTAAACGGTAAAAGAGGCAGTAAAGTTCGCATGTATTATGCCGGATGCGGCGCGAACGCCTTATCCGGCCCACAAAACCTGCAAATTCAATTAATTGCGCCCCTTCACAGGCCTGACAAGCGTAGCGCATCAGGCAATTTTTCCCGCTTTATAATCCCTTCAGCAACTTTTCAACAAATTCTGGCACCACCTGGCTTGCCGGGCCGTAATATTTCTCGGCAAATTCATTACCGACCTGACTTGGTTCAAGATTCAGTTCCACGGTGTGCGCGCCATGCAGTTTCGCTTCGTGAACAAACCCAGCCGCTGGATAAACATGCCCCGAAGTACCAATGGCAATGAAAATATCGGCCATCGACAACGCCATATAAATTTCATCCATGCCGAGTGGCATTTCGCCAAACCACACTACGTGCGGTCGCAAGGGTGCCGGGAACTGGCAGCAATGGCATTTATCTTCTGGGGTAACGTCTCCGGTCCAGTCGAGAACCTGACCACTTTGTGAACAACGAACTTTCAGCAGTTCCCCATGCATATGAATAACATTGGTGTTACCGGCACGCTCATGAAGGTTGTCGATATTCTGCGTCACCAGCAAAAAGCGATCGCCGAGGGCGTCTTGCAGTTTAGCCAGCGCAAGATGCGCGGCGTTAGGCTGAATTTCTGGCTGCTGCAGCTGTCGGCGACGGGCGTTATAAAACGCTTGCACCAGTTCAGGATCGCGATCAAAACCTTCCGGCGTTGCCACATCTTCAACCCGATGTTCTTCCCACAGGCCATCTGCGGCGCGAAAGGTACGAATACCTGATTCCGCAGAAATCCCTGCCCCTGTCAGTACGAGTACTCTTGGTTTTTCCATTGCTTCCGGCACCACTTTATCTCTGAAAAAAATACGCTGACGCAAACGCTCGCGCAGGCGGCGTTTATTTTTACGAAAACGACTTAACCGATGACCCCGACGCGACAGCATAGCAACCTCTGTTGATTAATCGGTTAGATGTAGGAAGGCCGCACCACGCATTCCCCCCGCATCACCGTGGCGCGCGCGTTCAATGCGCGGAACACGAGCTACAGGTAAGAGATGACGAGGCAGCCTGTCCGCCAGTTGCGTTGTGATTGCCGGGAAATTCGATAAGCCTCCACCAATGACGACCAGGTCAGGGTCAACAATGGTCAGGATATTTCCCAGACAAACCGCTAATAAATCCAGATAACGCTCAACGTGCGCCCTTGCCTGCTCATCGCCTTGATCATAAAGCGCAATGATCTCAGGAGCCTGCAACGGTTGATGATAATAGTGTTGATACAGCCACGCAAAACCGCGACCAGACAGATAATTTTCAATGCAGCCATGCTGACCACAGCCGCAGCGGCGTAACGGGAAATCCAGCCCCATCATGGTTAACGCATCAACCGGCAGACGCATATGGCCAAATTCGCCGGTAATATAGCTTTTACCGGTAATTGGTTTACCGTTGAAAATCAGCCCGCCGCCAACGCCGGTGCCGAGAATCAACCCCATCACCAGTGGATATTGAGTAAATTCATCATCCCATGCTTCAGAAAGGGCAAAACAGTTGGCATCGTTATCAAGGCGTACATCGCGATCAAGACGTGCGCTCAGGTCGGCACGCAGCGGTTTACCGCTGGCAGCAGGGACATTGGAGGCATACAGCGTACCATCTTCTGTTTCCGGCATTCCCGGAATACCGATGCCGACAGAACCTTTACAGCCAAAACGCTTATCAGCTTCGGCTACCAGCTCGCACACTGCATCTAAAAATGCGTCATAGCTGTCACGCGGTGTCGGCACCCGCTTTTCCCACTGCAACTGTCGACCGCTATCAAACACGCCTAGCGCAATTTTTGTTCCACCAATATCAAACCCGTAATACATTGCCGCTCCTTGTTTTAATGTACTGCCTTTACTGGCCGCTAAGGACTCGCGCAGGGTCAATATTACTGGCGCGCCGCGCCGGATACCAACTTGCCAAAAGACTCAGCAACAATGCTGTGACCAGTACGTAGAAGACGTCCAGCCAGTGCAATTCCGATGGCAGGAAGTCAATAAAATAGATATCGCTGGAGAGGAACTGATGACCGATCAGCTTTTCGATCCACTCAATAATAGGGGTAAGTTGCAGTGAAACAACTACGCCGATAATCACCCCACACAGGCTGCCGAACAGCCCTGCCAGCAATCCATACCAGACAAAGATGGCGCGAATTAAACCATCTTTCGCCCCCAGCGTTCTTAATACTGCGATATCGCCACTCTTGTCTTTCACCGCCATCACTAAGGTGGAGACGATGTTGAAACAGGCCACGCCAATCACCAGTACCATCGCCAGATACATAATGGTGCGGATCATCTGGATATCGCGATACATATAGCCGTAAGTACCAATCCAGCTTTTAATATAAACATAGCTGTTGGTCACTTCACCCGCATCGCGTACCAGCTTATTGGCGTTGAAAACATCCGTCATTTTAAGGGCAATACCTGACACGCTGGAACCCATATCAAGATATTGTTGGGCATCCGCCAGCGGGATCATGGCAAAACTGTGATCGAGTTGACCACTCAACTGCAAAATACCGGCAACGTGCAAACGCACACGTTTTGGCTGCATCAGTTTATGCTCGGGATTCGAGTTGGGGATCATAATCGATACCCAATCGCCCTGCTTCACTTTCAGCGCATCCGCCACGCCTTTGCCGATGATAATTTGCTGTTCGCCCGCTTTAAAATTGCGCCACGCATCGCCCTGGACAAACGAGGGTAATGCGCTCAGACGCTGTTCCTGTTGCGGGTTAACGCCCTTCACCTGGATTGCGCGCAGATTGGCACCACTTTCTACCAGTCCGGTGAAATTGATATACGGCGCAGCGGCGGCAATACCCGGCACTTTCTGCACGTTATCCAGTGCTTCCTGCCAGTTAGTCCACGGCTGATCCACCGCTTCGATTTCACCATGCGGCACCACCGCCAGAATGCGGTTATTCAGTTCGCGTTCAAAGCCGTTCATCGCGCTTAAGCCGACGATCAATACCGCCACGCCGAGGGCAATGCCGATGGTAGAAATGACGGAGATCAGCGACACCATGCCGCCGCGCCGCCGTCCGCGACTAAAACGCAGGCCAATTAATAACGATAAAGGCATCGCCATTACTCCGCCCCCATCAGGCTCAGTTCCGCCGTCAGACGACCATCACGCATCTCCAGTTGGCGGCTCATACGTTTCGCCAGTTGCAGGTCGTGAGTAACCACCAGGAAGGCGGTGCCCTGCAAACGATTCAACTCCCCAAGCAACTGGAAGATGCTGTCGGCGTTACGCGCATCGAGGTTACCGGTAGGTTCATCCGCCAGTACCAGACGCGGGTTATTGACCAGCGCACGGGCAATCGCCACACGCTGGCGTTCGCCGCCAGAAAGTTCAGATGGGCGGTGATTCGCACGATGCTCCAGACCCACCGCTTTTAACATCTCCAGTGCACGGCTGTTGATTTCAGCGGGCTTTTTCTTGCCAATCAGCAGCGGCATAGCCACGTTTTCCAGGGCAGTAAAATCCGGCAGCAGGTGGTGAAACTGATAAATAAATCCCAGCTTCTGGTTGCGCAGTTCTGCTTTCGCCGCCGAAGACAGTTTGCTCATCGGTTGACCGTTAAAGATCACATCGCCGGAGGTTGGCGTATCCAGCCCGCCTAACAGGTGCAGCAAGGTGCTTTTACCGGAACCAGAGCTGCCGACGATCGCCATCATTTCACCTTCGCCGACGCTGAAACTGACATTGTGCAGTACATCGGTTTGCACACTGCCTTCCTGATAGCGTTTGCACAGGTTGTCGCATTGCAACAGGATCTTATTCATAACGTAAAGCCTCAGCGGGTTGAGTGGCGGCAGCGCGCCAGGAAGGGTAAAGCGTAGACAGCAGCGCGATAGCCATCGCCACCAGCGCAATAACAATGACCTGTAAAGGCTCGATAGCGACCGGCAGCGCCGCACCATCAAGCAGGACGCCGATTATCGGCATCAGATTATTCAACTGGCTGGCAAGCAGTGCGCCAAGCGCCGCTCCGAGGATCGCACCGATAATCCCAGCGCTGGCCCCTTGCACCATAAAGACCATCATGATTTGTCGCGGAGTTAAGCCTTGCGTTTGCAGGATCGCTACTTCGCCCTGCTTCTCCATCACCATCAGCCCTAGCGAGGTAATAATGTTAAACGCCGCAACGGCGACAATCAGGCTCAGCAGTAAGCCCATCATATTTTTTTCCATGCGTACGGCCTGGAACAGCTCGCCTTTACGGTCACGCCAGTCCTGCCATTTGCTGCCTTCAGGCAGTTTTTGCTGACTTAATGAGTCGACTTTCAGCGGCTCATCCAGCCACAAACGCCAGCCGGTAATATTGCCTGCCGGATAACGCATCAGACGCGAGGCATCCTCAATATTCACCAGCATTTCATAGCCATCGACTTCACTGTTGGCGGCGAAAGTGCCAATCACATTGAACAGGCGCTGACTTGGAATACGCCCCATCGGCGTGAACTGGCTGGCAGATGGTACCATCACGCGGATTTGATCACCGCGATTGACGCCCAACTGTGAGGCAAGCTGTTCACCGAGGATGACATTATATTTCCCCGGCTCGAGGTCAGTTTGTTTCACATTGACCAGATACGGCGTTAGTGGATCTTTTTGCGCCGGGTCGATACCCAGCATCACCCCGACCGCCACGCTGCGCGCGCTTTGCAGTACCACATCACCGGTAGTAATAGGTGCGACGCGATTAACGCCGTCCAGTTTGACTGCCGTTTCCGGGAGTTGCTGCGGGTTAAGAGAGCCATGCTCAGAAGAGAGAATTGCCTGTGGCATCAGGCCAAGGATGTTGTTTTGCAGCTCGCGCTCAAAGCCGTTCATCACTGACAATACTGTGACCAGCGCCATCACCCCGAGGGTAATGCCGATGGTAGAAAGCCAGGAGACGAAACGACCGAAGCGATCCGCTGCACGCCCACGCATGTAACGCAGGCCAATAAATAGAGCGACAGGTTGGTACATGAAATCCGTCTGGTTGCTGTAGCAAAGACACGAGTATATAAGCGAAAGCGGGATGGGTAAACGTCTGAACTGTAAGTGATCGTCAGGGCTAATCTGAAAAGTACCAGCAAATCAATCGACTAAAGGGCCTCATTTTCTCATTGGCCTTGTGGCCTGATCTTTATCTGAAAAATAACCAAATACAGACAGATACGCATTACACCACGCGACTGGCCCCTCAGGATCAACAGCATGTTAAATAAAAAGAGCGTGTTCTCCTGATGAAACAAAAAGAGCTATGGATTAACCAGATCAAAGGGTTATGTATTTGTCTGGTGGTGATTTATCACTCGGTCATTACCTTTTATCCGCATCTCACCACTTTTCAGCATCCGTTATCGGAAGTCCTGAGCAAATGCTGGATCTATTTCAATCTTTACCTTGCCCCCTTTCGTATGCCGGTTTTTTTCTTTATTTCCGGCTATTTGATTCGCCGCTATATCGACAGCGTACCGTGGGGAAATTGTCTCGATAAACGCATCTGGAACATCTTCTGGGTGCTGGCGCTTTGGGGTGTGGTGCAGTGGCTGGCGTTAAGTGCGCTGAACCAGTGGCTGGCACCTGAGCGCGATTTAAGCAATGCCTCCAATGCCGCGTATGCCGATTCCACCGGTGAGTTCCTGCACGGGATGATCACCGCCAGCACCAGTTTGTGGTATCTGTATGCGTTAATTGTCTATTTCGTGGTATGTAAAATTTTTAGCCGTCTGGCGCTGCCACTATTCGCCTTGTTTGTACTGATGAGTGTGGCGGTTAATTTCGTTCCCACGCCGTGGTGGGGAATGAACAGTGTGATCCGCAATTTGCCTTATTACAGCCTTGGCGCATGGTTTGGCGCAACATTAATGACCTGTGTTAAAGAGGTGCCGTTGCGCCGCCATCTGCTGATGGCTTCTTTGCTGACCGTTCTGGCGGTCGGTGCCTGGTTGTGTACTATCTCGCTGCTGTTGTCGCTGGTATCGATTGTGGTGATCATAAAGCTGTTTTATCAATACGAGCAACGTTTCGGTATGCGCTCCACCAGCCTGCTTAATGTGATTGGTTCCAACACCATTGCTATCTACACCACCCATCGCATTCTGGTTGAAATATTCAGCTTAACTCTGCTTGCGCAAATGAACGCAGCACGCTTGTCGCCGCAAGTCGAACTGACACTCCTGCTGGTTTATCCCTTTGTCAGTTTGTTCCTCTGTACTGTTGCGGGCTTGCTGGTAAGAAAACTTTCACAGCGCGCATTCAGCGATCTGTTGTTTTCCCCGCCTTCTCTGCCCGCGGCCGTCAGTTACTCCCGCTAAGCCATCGCCCCAGCCGGGGCGATTCAATTTGCTAAACCATGTCGATTACGGATAATGAACAGCATTGCTTATCAGAGATATGCCCCCATATGTTGAGGCATATCCTAACGAGAATCTGACAACCGTTATGCCTGAACAATATCGTTATACGCTGCCCGTCAAAGCGGGTGAGCAGCGTCTGCTGGGCGAGTTAACTGGCGCTGCCTGCGCGACGCTGGTAGCGGAAATTGCCGAACGTCACGCCGGACCAGTGGTGCTTATTGCGCCAGATATGCAAAATGCTCTGCGTTTGCATGATGAAATTAGCCAGTTTACCGACCAGATGGTGATGAATCTGGCGGACTGGGAAACTCTTCCCTACGACAGTTTTTCGCCTCATCAGGACATTATCTCCTCGCGCCTTTCCACCCTTTACCAGCTACCGACGATGCAGCGTGGCGTACTGATTGTTCCGGTGAATACGCTTATGCAGCGCGTTTGCCCGCACAGTTTTCTCCACGGCCATGCGCTGGTGATGAAAAAAGGTCAGCGCCTGTCACGAGATGCATTACGAACCCAACTGGACAGCGCCGGTTATCGCCATGTTGACCAGGTGATGGAGCACGGCGAATACGCCACGCGCGGCGCGTTGCTGGATCTCTTCCCGATGGGGAGTGAGCTGCCTTATCGTCTTGATTTCTTTGATGATGAAATCGACAGCCTGCGGGTGTTTGACGTCGACAGCCAGCGCACGCTGGAGGAAGTAGAAGCGATCAATCTGCTGCCCGCGCACGAATTTCCGACCGATAAAGCGGCAATTGAACTGTTCCGCAGCCAGTGGCGCGATACCTTCGAAGTGAAGCGCGATCCGGAACATATTTACCAGCAAGTGAGTAAAGGCACATTACCTGCCGGGATCGAGTACTGGCAGCCGCTATTCTTCAGCGAACCACTGCCGCCGCTGTTCAGTTATTTCCCTGCCAATACCTTGCTGGTGAATACTGGCGATCTGGAAAACAGTGCCGAACGTTTCCAGGCTGACACGCTGGCGCGTTTTGAGAATCGCGGCGTCGATCCGATGCGCCCACTGTTGCCACCACAATCGCTCTGGCTGCGGGTGGACGAGCTCTTCTCAGAGCTGAAAAACTGGCCCCGAGTGCAGCTAAAAACTGAACATTTACCGACAAAAGCCGCGAATGCCAATTTAGGTTTCCAGAAACTGCCAGACCTGGCCGTTCAGGCACAACAAAAAGCACCGCTGGATGCGCTGCGTAAGTTCCTCGAGTCTTTCGACGGTCCGGTGGTGTTCTCGGTAGAAAGTGAAGGTCGCCGTGAAGCGCTGGGTGAACTGCTCGCGCGAATTAAAATTGCTCCGCAACGCATTATGCGTCTTGATGAAGCCAAAGACCGTGGGCGTTATCTGATGATTGGCGCTGCCGAACATGGTTTTGTCGATACGGTGCGTAATCTGGCGCTGATTTGCGAAAGCGATCTGCTCGGTGAACGTGTTGCCCGTCGTCGTCAGGACTCTCGCCGCACCATCAACCCCGATACACTGATCCGTAACCTCGCGGAGCTGCATATTGGTCAGCCGGTGGTCCATCTGGAGCACGGTGTCGGCCGCTATGCCGGAATGACCACGCTCGAAGCGGGCGGCATTACTGGCGAGTATTTGATGCTCACCTATGCCAACGACGCCAAACTGTATGTTCCGGTGTCGTCACTGCATCTGATTAGCCGTTACGCGGGTGGCGCGGAAGAAAACGCCCCGCTGCATAAACTTGGCGGCGATGCGTGGTCACGCGCTCGGCAGAAAGCGGCGGAAAAAGTGCGTGATGTGGCAGCAGAATTGCTGGATATCTACGCGCAACGAGCCGCCAAAGAGGGCTTCGCGTTTAAACACGATCGTGAGCAGTATCAGTTGTTCTGCGACAGCTTCCCGTTTGAAACCACGCCGGATCAGGCACAGGCCATTAATGCGGTACTTAGCGACATGTGTCAGCCGCTGGCAATGGATCGTCTGGTGTGCGGCGATGTTGGCTTTGGTAAAACAGAAGTGGCGATGCGCGCCGCTTTCCTGGCAGTAGATAACCACAAGCAGGTGGCGGTGCTGGTGCCTACCACCCTTCTCGCGCAGCAGCATTACGACAACTTCCGCGACCGTTTCGCTAACTGGCCAGTACGCATCGAAATGATCTCCCGTTTCCGTAGCGCCAAAGAGCAGACGCAAATCCTTGCGGAAGTGGCGGAAGGGAAAATCGATATTCTGATCGGTACGCACAAACTGCTGCAAAATGACGTCAAGTTTAAAGATTTAGGTCTGCTGATTGTCGATGAAGAACACCGCTTCGGGGTGCGTCATAAAGAGCGCATTAAAGCGATGCGGGCGAACGTGGATATTCTGACACTTACCGCAACGCCGATCCCACGTACGCTGAATATGGCAATGAGCGGAATGCGTGACCTGTCGATTATCGCCACGCCGCCCGCCCGTCGTCTGGCAGTTAAAACCTTTGTCCGTGAGTATGACAGCCTGGTGGTCAGGGAGGCGATCCTGCGTGAAATTTTGCGCGGGGGGCAGGTTTATTATCTTTACAATGATGTGGAAAACATCCAGAAAGCCGCCGAACGGCTGGCAGAACTGGTGCCTGAAGCGCGGATTGCCATCGGTCACGGGCAAATGCGTGAGCGCGAACTGGAACGGGTGATGAATGATTTCCATCATCAACGTTTCAACGTGCTGGTTTGTACCACCATTATCGAAACCGGGATCGACATTCCTACCGCCAACACCATTATCATTGAACGTGCGGATCACTTCGGTCTGGCACAGTTGCACCAGTTGCGCGGTCGCGTCGGGCGTTCGCACCACCAGGCATATGCATGGCTGCTAACGCCGCATCCAAAAGCGATGACTACCGATGCGCAAAAACGTCTTGAAGCGATTGCCTCGCTGGAAGATCTCGGTGCAGGTTTTGCGCTGGCAACGCACGATCTGGAGATCCGCGGCGCAGGTGAACTGCTTGGCGAAGAACAAAGCGGCTCAATGGAAACCATCGGTTTCTCGCTGTATATGGAGTTGCTGGAAAACGCCGTCGATGCGCTGAAAGCCGGACGCGAGCCGTCGCTGGAAGATCTCACCAGCCAGCAAACAGAAGTCGAGCTGCGGATGCCGTCGCTATTGCCAGATGATTTCATCCCTGACGTGAACACGCGTCTGTCGTTCTACAAACGTATTGCCAGCGCCAAAACGGAAAACGAACTGGAAGAGATCAAAGTCGAGCTTATCGATCGCTTCGGCCTGCTGCCGGATCCGGCGCGTACCCTGTTGGATATTGCCCGTCTGCGCCAGCAAGCGCAGAAACTGGGGATCAGGAAGCTGGAAGGTAATGAGAAAGGCGGCGTGATCGAATTTGCCGAGAAGAATCACGTTAATCCGGCCTGGTTGATTGGTTTACTGCAAAAACAGCCGCAGCATTACCGCCTTGATGGTCCGACGCGTCTGAAGTTTATTCAGGATTTGAGCGAGCGGAAAACGCGTATCGAATGGGTACGCCAGTTTATGCGTGAACTGGAAGAGAACGCGATCGCTTAATGGTAAATCGGGGGCGTTTCTGCGCCCCCATCTGCAACATTTACAAATTCTTTGCACTTCCCTGCACTATCCGACACTGTCACCCTCCATAATTCAGGCTTATCTGTTTATTACAATAACCTTATATTTATTATGGATTTTTGGTGATGATCAAAACGCATTTTTCTCGCTGGCTAACGTTTTTTACGTTCGCCGCTGCCGTGGCGCTGGCGCTACCGGCAAAAGCCAACACCTGGCCGCTGCCGCAAGCGGGCAGTCGTCTGGTTGGTGAAAACAAATTTCATGTGGTGGAAAATGACGGTGGCTCTCTGGAAGCGATCGCCAAAAAATATAACGTCGGCTTTCTCGCTCTGTTACAGGCTAACCCCGGCGTTGATCCTTACGTACCGCGCGCGGGTAGCGTGTTAACGATCCCGTTGCAAACCCTACTTCCAGACGCGCCGCGCGAAGGCATTGTGATCAACATTGCGGAGCTGCGTCTCTATTACTACCCGCCGGGTAAAAATTCGGTAACCGTGTATCCCATCGGCATTGGTCAGTTAGGTGGTGACACGCTGACGCCAACGATGGTGACTACCGTTTCAGACAAACGTGCAAACCCAACCTGGACGCCAACGGCAAACATCCGCGCGCGGTATAAGGCACAGGGAATTGAGTTGCCTGCGATAGTGCCGGCAGGACCGGATAACCCAATGGGCCATCATGCGATTCGTCTGGCGGCCTATGGCGGCGTTTATTTGCTTCATGGTACGAACGCCGATTTCGGCATTGGCATGCGGGTAAGTTCTGGCTGTATTCGTCTGCGGGATGACGATATCAAAACACTCTTTAGCCAGGTCACCCCAGGCACCAAAGTGAATATCATCAACACTCCGATAAAAGTCTCTGCCGAACCAAACGGTGCGCGTCTGGTTGAAGTACATCAGCCGCTGTCTGAGAAGATTGATGACGATCCGCAGCTGCTGCCAATTACGCTGAATAGCGCAATGCAATCATTTAAAGATGCAGCACAAACTGACGCTGAAGTGATGCAACATGTGATGGATGTCCGTTCCGGGATGCCGGTGGATGTCCGCCGTCATCAAGTGAGCCCACAAACTCTGTAAATCCTGGATAAAAAAATCCCCGCGACACGGCATGTCGCGGGGAAAAAATCAGCAGTAGCAGGCATTAATGAGGGTTAATGCTTATTTATAAATTACTGCTGTTCCATGGAGGGTATTCGGACCGGTTACAGAAGTAATACGGAAAGATTTTGCGCCCATCTCATCCGCTTTTTGCGCCAGCTGCTCTTCCAGCGATCCCAGATTTGTCCCCGCGTTAGCACTGATAGTACCGACTTTTTGTTGGCCTTCTGGCGTTGACTGAACTTCGACAGCCGCAAAGCTGGCAAATGACATTGAGCTTAAAATCGCCGCAGCGATGAGGGTTTTTACGTTTTTCATAATAGTGGCCTTATGCAGATGAATGACGTCGCAAGCAATTACTTAACGATCGATAACTAAATGATAGATGTGATCTGGATCACATACAAGATATTTTTTATAACAATCATTAATTAATTTAAAAATCTTTAAATTTCAGTTAAATAGAAAGCAATTATTTTTATGGTTTGTGGACTGGTGAACGGAGGTGATTATTTTTATAATAACCTTTCATTCACAGTCACCAGGTACAACGGCATCATGGCAACTGACTCAACACAATGTGTAAAAAAAAGCCGCGGCCGCCCAAAAGTGTTCGACAGGGATGCCGCGCTTGATAAGGCCATGAAATTGTTCTGGCAGCACGGTTATGAAGCGACTTCTCTTGCGGACCTCGTCGAAGCGACCGGAGCCAAAGCGCCCACGCTATACGCGGAATTTACCAACAAAGAGGGGTTATTTCGCGCCGTACTCGACCGTTATATCGATCGCTTTGCCGCTAAGCATGAAGCACAGCTGTTTTGTGAAGAGAAAAGCGTGGAGTCTGCGCTGGCTGACTATTTTGCTGCCATCGCCAACTGCTTTACCAGCAAAGACACCCCGGCAGGCTGCTTCATGATCAACAACTGCACCACCCTCTCCCCGGATTCAGGAGATATCGCCAATACGCTGAAATCACGCCATGCGATGCAAGAGCGCACTTTGCAGCAGTTTTTATGTCAACGACAAGCGCGCGGGGAAATCCCGACCCACTGTGACGTGACGCATCTGGCAGAATTCCTTAATTGTATTATTCAGGGGATGTCGATCAGCGCACGCGAAGGTGCATCGCTGGAAAAACTGATGCAGATTGCCCGAACGACTTTGCGTTTATGGCCCGAACTGGTGAAATAAGGCGCAAAAAAAGCCCCTCAGCCTGAGCGAATGAGGGGCCAAATTGCAGAGTACAGCCTTGTTATACTTTGTTATTCAAAATCAGTTGCCCGTTGCTATCTAGCGGGATCTGCGTACCCGGATCGCGGTCCATGCGGATTTTGCCCTGCTGATCGCCAATCTTATAGGTCACATCATAACCGAGCATTTTTTCTGACTTGTCATACACCGTTTTACAACGCTGTTGCGTAGTCGTGTAAGTATCGCTTTCCTGGAGAGAGCCCTGGATCTGGTTACCGGCATATCCACCACCCAGCGCCCCCACAACAGTGGCGACATCTTTACCGCGACCACCACCAAACTGATGCCCTATCACGCCACCAGCAACAGCGCCGAGCACCGACCCGGTAATGCGATTTTCATCCTGCACCGGTCGACGATGGGTCACTGTGACGTTGCGACACTCCTGACGCGGTGTTTTAACCGTTTCCTTGATTGGGATTGCAGAAACAACCTGAGCGTATTGCGGGCCACGTTCAAACACGTTCAGACTGGCCACTGCCGCTACGCCCAGCGCAGCTGCGACACCAATCCCGATACCCGCCAACATTGATTTATTCACGGGAACACCTCCTTCTTTGCTGTTATGCCAATCATGCAAGCGAAGGAGAAAAGCAGCTATCAGACAGAAGATGAAAAGCGCGGGAAGAGCAGAAAAAACTGAGGGATTCAGAAGAGTCTGAAAGGATGCCTGATACAACGCGGCTACCCATCGCGCTGTTCCTCAAGGGCGGATGAGGCGTTTATGCCCCATCCGCCAGTACAAGCCGATTAATGCAACTTCAAACGTGGGCGGATAACGCGGTTAATACTCCCCACCAGCATCATTAATCCGGTTTTAAAGTAACCATGCAGCGCAATCTGGTGCATTCGGTACAACGAGATGTATACAAAGCGCGCAATTCGTCCTTCAATCATCATTGAGCCGCGCGTCAGGTTACCCATCAGGCTACCGACGGTGGAGAAGTTCGACAGCGATACCAGAGAACCGTGATCTTTATACTGATAACTTTTCAGCGGCTTACCGTTCATCTGCGCCAGAATGTTGTTCATTGCGCAAGTTGCCATCTGGTGTGCAGCCTGAGCGCGCGGCGGAACAAAGCCCCCTTCCGGACGCGGGCATGACGCGCAATCGCCAATAGCGTAAATGTCTGGATCGCGGGTGGTTTGCAGCGTCGGTTCCACCACCAGCTGGTTGATACGGTTGGTTTCAAGACCACCGATATCTTTCAGGAAGTCTGGCGCTTTGATCCCGGCTGCCCACACCATCAGATCAGCCTCAATATATTCGCCATCTTTAGTATGCAGGCCGCCTTCATCAGCACTGGTGACCATGGTTTGCGTCAGCACGCGAACGCCAAGTTTCGTTAACTCACTATGGGCCGCAGCAGAGATACGTGGCGGCAATGCAGGCAAAATACGTTCGCCCGCTTCTACCAGCGTTACGTTCAGGGCTTCGTTGGTCAGACCTTTATAACCGTAACTGTGCAGTTGCTTGACCGCGTTGTGCAATTCAGCGGAGAGTTCTACACCCGTCGCGCCGCCGCCGACAATCGCAATGTTTACTTTGCCATTCGCGCCCAGGTTGGCGGAGTATTTCAGGAACAGATTCAGCATCTCCTGGTGGAAGCGACGCGCCTGGTGCGGGTTATCGAGGAAAATGCAGTTCTCTTTGACACCTGGTGTATTGAAATCGTTAGAGGTGCTACCCAGCGCCATTACCAGAGTGTCATAGGCGATTTTACGTTCCGGAACCAGCAGTTCACCTTTCTCGTCGCGCAGTTCTGCAATAGTGATTGTTTTCGCTTCACGATCAATATCAATGACGGAACCCAGCTGGAACTGGAAACCATGATTACGCGCATGGGCCAGATAGCTCAACGCATCGACGCCTTCATCAAGCGAGCCAGTCGCCACTTCGTGCAGCAGTGGTTTCCACAGGTGGCTGTGGTTACGATCGACCAGCGTGATTTTGGCTTTTTTCTTGCGTCCCAGCTTATGCCCCAGCTGTGTTGCCATTTCCAGCCCACCAGCACCGCCGCCGACAATCACAATTTTTTTCAATGGCGTAGTCAACGTGACCCCCTTAAATTTATTAACCAATTGTTAATTAATGGTTATTAACATAGCTCTTAATTAACAACAGGTTACAGTAATGAAAATGTTCTTCGCTAATGAGAATAACATGAATGGTGCATTGGTCATACCAAAATTGATGTTAATCAAGTTTTGTTGCTGAAAAGATAGGCGACTTTACCGGGTGAGATCAAAAAACAGAATTTATTGTTTATTATTTGAGCGAATTTGTGAGGAGGGTATAGAGTGAGGTGTGTATGGAGTGCGTTTGGTAGGCCTGATAAGAAGCGCATCAGGCATTGATGCTCGACTGTCGGATGCGGCGTGAACGCCTTATCCGACTCACAGAATCCGGAGCGCATCAGGTACCGGCAAGGTTACCTGATGCGACGAGGGCATTTACCCGAGGGTTTTGAACGCTTTAATACGCTGTAAATGCGGGGAGATATTCTTGAATTTGTGCGTCTGCTCTTCGTCCCAGACAATCTCGTAATAATGATGCAACTCTTCAGATGTCCGCTGGCTGTTAAGCGCTTCATCATTACGCGACAAAATCACCAGGCAACGATCGCGATTCTTTTCGCGGAAGTTGGTCACACACTTAGTGGCAATATCGGCATACTCTTCCGGGCGATCAATCTTGCCTTCCATGTTCTCATAAGGGAACAAATTAGGGTTGAAGATCACCTGGCGGATATCGCAAAGAAAACCAATCCGTTCCGCCCAGTATCCGCCCAGACCAACGCCGCAAATCAGCGGACGCTCGTCGACGTTCAGTTGCAACATTTTGTCCACTTCTTTGAGCAGATGCTGCATATCATGTTTCGGATGCCGCGTACTGTAGCTTATTAGCCGTACATCCGGGTCAATAAACTGCAATTGTAAGACTTTCTCGTGGTTACCCGGACTGTTAGAGTCAAAACCGTGCAAATAGATAATCATCGCTTCCTCACATAAGCCAGGGTTAATGACCTGCCTTCTCTTCCTGCCAGCGTTCATGTAACTGATTCAGACGGGCGCTGATCGCTTTCCAGCGAGCCGAGTCCATCAGTTCCTGTCGCGAAAATGAACCTTTATGATACAAACGTGTAACACGTTCTGCCTTGATCGGTGACAGATTATCTAACACGCTGACGGCCCCTTTACGATTATTGCAGACCAGGATCATATCGCAACCTGCATCCAGTGATGCCTGTCCACGCTCGGCATAACTGCCCATAATCGCTGCGCCTTCCATCGATAAATCGTCAGAGAAAATCACGCCGTCAAAACCCAATTCCTGACGCAAAACGGTTTTCAGCCAGTAGGGAGAACCGCTCGCCGGACGCGGATCAACATCACTGTAGATCACATGCGCAGGCATAATGGCGTCGAGTTTATTTTTGCGGATTAAGGAACTGAAGACCGACATATCTTTAGCGCGAATCTCCGCTTGCGGACGTGGGTCACACGGTGTTTCTTTGTGTGAGTCTGCCGTTACTGCACCGTGTCCTGGGAAGTGTTTCCCAGTAGTTTTCATTCCGGCTTCATGCATACCATCAATAAACCGGCTGGCAATTGCCAGGGCTTTTTCGGGATCGGCATGATAAGAACGCTCGCCAATCGCCGCGCTGATATGCCCGACGTCCAGCACTGGCGCAAAGCTGATATCAATATCCATAGCAATCATTTCGCTGGCCATCAACCAACCTGCCTCTTGCGCCAGTTTTCCGCCTTCTTCCATTCCCAACAGCGCAGCAAATGATTGTGCCGCTGGCAAGCGGGTAAAACCTTCACGAAAACGCTGCACGCGTCCACCTTCCTGATCAACCGCCACCACCAGATGATTGCGCGAAGCTGCGCGGATCTGGCGCACCAGTTCACGTAACTGGGCAGGATCATGATAGTTACGCGTAAAGAGAATCAGCCCTCCCACCAGCGGATGCGCCAGTATTTCACGCTCTTCCGCGTCCAGTTCGTAACCTTCGACATCCAACATTACTGGACCCACACTGCTCTCCTTATTGTTTTATTAATAGCTGCCGCCAGGTGTCATCGGCCAGCCTGATAAATTGTTGATCGCCGGTTTGTCGCCAGCGGTACTCAAACCACCCTGCTTTGAGCATCAGCAGCCAGGGAAACCATCGCCTGACCTGACGCCATAATTGCGCCGGATAAATCTTCGCGCGAGTGGCATAGTCATTGACCAATTGCCGATGCTGGTCAGTATTTTCCACCCACACCGCCGCCAGTTCCAGCGCGATATCACCATCTCCGGCATACTCCCAGTCGATGAGTTTTAACCCTGACGCGCTATGCACTAAATTTCCGGCGTGGACATCCATATGCAATGGACTTAAGCGTAAAGGCCGTGGTTCCCGCGCTTTGCGCAGACGTTTTAACATTCGCAGCCAACCCACTGTCCGCCTCACCGGATCGCTTTGCTGCCAGTACAGTTCCAGTAACGGCAACAGCGTTATTCGCCAGCCAAAACGCGGTTGTTGATGTAGATAATACAGCAAGCCTGCCAGTTCGTTGGTATCCGGCAAATACGTTTTTACCTCGCCGGGCAGATAGTCGACCACCATCCAGTCACGGAGATATAAATGCGGCTTCGGTGCAATGCATGCGGGTAGTTGTGATAAAGCCCGATACTGGCGCAAGAACGCGAACCGCGGCGCATCAGGATCGTGCGGCTGACGCACAACAAAACGCTGGCCCTGATGTTCAATGAGAAAACTCCCGCCACTAAGCCCACTATTAAACGTCGTGACGGGATGAAATTGCGGGAAAAAGCACGACAGCAATTCGTCGCGCGTGATGGGATTATTGCTGCGAAACGGCACCTTTACCTGACCAGATAATTTCGCCCGTCTGCACCAGCATCAGCTGCATTTGTAGGGTCGGAGCGTTAACGTTGCCAGAGGCGCTGGAGTACAGCACGTAATGAGCGCCGACATTGCGGGCAATGCCTATGGCTTTACTACGGGTACCTAAACTGTCCTGCGGCGACAAACCTAACTGTTGCTTCGCCATCGACAGCTGCTGGGCGGAAACCAGGGTAAATTTACCGTTATTAGCCAGCGCATTTCGCAGCGTTTCGGTCGCTTCTGCGGCATTCAGCGAACCGTTAGTACGGTTGTTAACGCTATCAACCAGCAGGACGCTACCCGCAGTCACGCCATCAGCCCCAAGCATCTTACTGACCATCGGCTGCATTGCGCCATTCCAGTCATAATGGCGAATATGCGGCGCAGGCGGTGCAGTTTGATCTTCGTGCTCAATTGGGCCTGGCTGCTGCGGTATCGTCGGCACCGATGGCACTGTGGGGACAGGCTGTTGCGGCTCGGCTGGTTGTTCCGGCGCTGGTTTCACTTCTTCTACCGGCGCAGGTTCACGTTGCCCCACACACCCGGCGAGAAACATCGCCAGCGCGGTAATCAAGGCGTAGCGACTCATTTTTGTCATCAAGATTCACCCCTTACAAATATAGATAAAGTCTGACTTTGTGCGCCCCCAGAAAATTGGCGCTGCCGTATAGCGTTACCGCCGAATGTGCGGGAATGGTAACGCTGCGTGGCCTTTCCAGAGGATGCATCTCCAGCCCTCTGGCGTCATACCAGTAAAAACGATAATGAACGGTAACGGGTTCTTGCCTTTCGTTATAAAGCGTTGAGGATGCTGAAGGTTGAATATCAGACGTCGAAAGGACGGGCTTTTCTGCACTGATGCCCGCAGCCAATAAAGATGACTCCATCACCAGCGATTGCTCATCATTCACCGAAATTTCCGGATGTGAACGACAGCCCACCAGCACTAACAACGCCAGAGACACCAGCCCAAAGCATCCTTTTCTCATCGTTACAGACCTTTATGCGCCAGCATTGGTCCCAGCGGACGGCCACCCAACAAGTGCATATGGATGTGGTAAACCTCTTGTCCGCCATGGCGGTTGGTGTTCATGATCAGACGATAGCCATCTTCGGCAATACCTTCTTGCTCAGCAATTTTTGCCGCTACGGTGATCATGCGTCCCAGCGCCTGCTCATGCTCAGCAGACACGTCGTTCACAGTTGGAATGAGGATATTTGGAATGATCAGAATATGCGTTGGCGCTTGGGGCGAAATATCGCGAAACGCCGTTACCAGATCATCCTGGTAGACGATATCGGAGGGGATCTCACGACGAATAATTTTGCTAAATATAGTTTCTTCTGCCACGACATTTTCCTTTTTCAAATAGCCATGCGTTGCGCCATGCTACGCCGCGCCACACTGCGAGTATAGAGTATGGTCGAGTTAAACCTGCTCTTTCAACCTTAACTCACGATTTCTTAAGCAAAAAATCGTTTTGCTGCCGTATATATCGCCATTATTCCCATTTCTGCCTGCGAATGCGCTGAAAAGACATTCTCTGTTTGGTTTACACGCCAAATATGAATGCGTATATTTCTCATTTGCATTTACATGCAAAATTATTCGCACACTAAATATAACCGCTCATCACCCTCCTCCGGCATGAGTCTGACGACAACATAAACCAAGAGATTTCAAATGCTTTCGACACAATTTAACAGGGATAATCAACATCAAGCCATCATCAAACCGTCACTCCTTGCCGGTTGCATAGCACTGGCACTATTACCTTCCGCCGCTTTTGCTGCACCAGCCACTGAAGAAACGGTGATTGTTGAGGGTTCAGCCACAGCCCCAGATGATGGCGAAAATGATTACAACGTAACGTCTACCTCTGCGGGTACAAAAATGCAGATGACTCAACGTGATATTCCTCAGTCGGTCACTATTGTTAGCCAGCAGCGGATGGAAGATCAGCAGTTACAAACGCTGGGCGAAGTGATGGAAAACACGCTGGGGATCAGCAAAAGTCAGGCGGATTCCGATCGTGCTCTTTATTATTCCCGCGGATTCCAGATCGATAACTATATGGTTGATGGTATCCCCACCTATTTTGAATCGCGCTGGAATCTGGGCGACGCACTTTCTGATATGGCACTGTTTGAACGCGTAGAAGTAGTGCGTGGCGCGACAGGACTCATGACCGGGACGGGTAATCCATCTGCGGCAATTAATATGATTCGAAAACACGCGACCAGTCGTGAATTTAAAGGCGATGTCTCGGCGGAATACGGTAGCTGGAACAAAGAACGGTATGTGGCGGATTTACAAAGCCCACTCACCGAAGATGGTAAAATCCGCGCGCGAATTGTCGGCGGCTACCAGAATAACGACTCATGGCTGGACCGCTACAACAGTGAAAAAACCTTCTTCTCCGGCATTGTCGATGCTGATTTAGGCGATCTTACGACGCTTTCAGCCGGTTACGAATATCAGCGCATTGATGTTAATAGCCCAACCTGGGGCGGTTTACCGCGCTGGAATACTGATGGCAGCAGCAACAGTTACGATCGCGCACGCAGTACCGCACCTGACTGGGCGTATAACGATAAAGAGATCAACAAGGTCTTTATGACCCTCAAGCAGCGGTTTGCTGATACCTGGCAAGCGACACTGAATGCCACCCACTCCGAAGTCGAATTTGACAGTAAAATGATGTATGTCGATGCCTATGTAAACAAAGCGGATGGTATGCTGGTTGGGCCATACAGTAATTATGGACCTGGTTTTGATTATGTCGGCGGCACCGGTTGGAACAGCGGCAAACGTAAAGTTGATGCGCTGGATTTGTTTGCTGACGGTAGTTATGAATTGTTTGGTCGTCAGCACAATCTAATGTTTGGTGGCAGTTACAGCAAACAAAACAATCGTTACATCAGTTCATGGGCCAACATCTTCCCGGATGAAATTGGCAGTTTCTACAACTTTAATGGCAATTTCCCACAAACCGACTGGTCACCACAGAGCCTGGCGCAGGACGATACCACACATATGAAATCGTTATATGCTGCCACTCGTGTCACCCTTGCCGATCCGCTGCATCTGATCCTCGGCGCTCGTTATACCAACTGGAGGGTTGATACGCTGACTTACAGCATGGAGAAAAACCACACCACGCCTTATGCTGGTCTGGTGTTTGACATCAATGACAACTGGTCGACCTACGCCAGCTATACCTCTATTTTCCAGCCGCAAAATGATCGTGACAGTTCAGGCAAATATCTGGCTCCAATCACCGGTAACAACTACGAGCTGGGTCTGAAATCGGACTGGATGAATAGCCGTCTGACCACCACGTTAGCCATCTTCCGTATTGAGCAGGATAATGTAGCTCAGTCCACCGGTACACCTATCCCCGGCAGCAACGGCGAAACCGCCTATAAAGCGGTGGATGGGACAGTCAGTAAAGGTGTGGAATTTGAACTCAACGGCGCAATTACCGACAACTGGCAGCTGACGTTTGGCGCAACACGCTATATTGCAGAAGATAACGAAGGAAACGCCGTTAATCCTAATCTGCCACGCTCCACGGTTAAAATGTTCACCAGCTATCGGTTGCCTGTCATGCCAGAGTTGACGGTCGGCGGTGGTGTTAACTGGCAAAATCGCGTGTATACCGACACCGTGACACCGTATGGCACCTTCCGCGCCGAGCAAGGTAGCTACGCGCTGGTGGATCTCTTCACCCGCTACCAGGTGACGAAAAACTTCTCGTTACAGGGGAACGTCAATAACCTGTTCGACAAAACCTACGATACCAACGTGGAAGGTTCTATCGTCTACGGCGCACCGCGTAATTTCAGCATTACCGGCACGTATCAATTCTGAATAACACCTGTAAAAAAGGCAGCCATCTGGCTGCCTTAGTCTCCCCAACGTCTTACGGATTAGTGGTTACGGATGTACTCATCCATCTCGGTTTTCAGGTTATCGGATTTAGTACCGAAAATCGCCTGAACACCAGAACCAGCAACCACTACGCCCGCTGCGCCCAGTTTCTTCAGGCCAGCCTGATCCACTTTAGACACATCAGCAACGCTGACGCGCAGACGGGTAATACATGCGTCGAGGTTAGTAATGTTTTCTTTACCACCAAATGCAGCAACCAGAGCCGGTGCCATTTCGCTGGTACCTGTCGCTTTTGCATCTTCAGTCGCATCTTCACGACCCGGCGTTTTCAGATCCAGTGCTTTAATCAGCACGCGGAAGATGGTGTAGTAAACAATCGCATAACCGATACCGACGATCGGGAACAGCCACAGTTTGCTGCTGTTACCAGACAGAACGATGAAGTCGATCAGACCGTGCGAGAACGACGTACCGTCACGCATCCCCAAAAGAATACAGATTGGGAATGCCAGGCCTGCCAGAATCGCGTGGATGATGTACAGGATCGGCGCAACGAACATGAAGGAGAACTCGATCGGCTCGGTGATACCGGTCAGGAACGAGGTCAGCGCCGCGGAGATCATAATACCGCCCACTTTCGCGCGGTTTTCTGGTTTAGCAGAGTGCCAGATAGCAATTGCGGCAGCTGGCAGACCGTACATTTTGAACAGGAAGCCACCAGACAGTTTACCCGCAGTCGGGTCACCCGCCATATAACGCGGAATGTCGCCGTGGAAAACCTGACCTGCTGCGTTAGTGTATTCACCAATTTGCATCTGGAAAGGTACGTTCCAGATGTGGTGCAGACCAAACGGTACCAGGCAACGTTCGATGAAACCGTAAATGCCAAACGCAACTACCGGGTTCTGGTAAGCAGCCCACTGAGAGAAGGTCTGGATTGCAGAACCAATCGGCGGCCAAATGAAGGACAGCACAACGCCAGTAAAGATGGCAGCCAGGCCAGAAATGATCGGCACAAAGCGTTTACCGGCAAAGAAGCCAAGATACTCAGGCAGCTTAATACGGTAGAAACGGTTAAACATATACGCTGCAATCGCACCGGAGATAATCCCTCCGAGTACGCCAGTATCCGCCAGGTGTTTAGAGGCGATTTCTTCAGCAGGTAAATGCAGTACCAGTGGCGCAACCACGGCCATGGTTTTAACCATGATGCCATAGGCAACAACTGCGGCCAGCGCGGATACGCCATCGTTATTGGTAAAGCCGAGGGCGACACCGATCGCAAAAATCAGTGGCATGTTTGCAAAGACGGAACCGCCTGCTTCTGCCATAACATGCGATACAACGGCGGGCAGCCAGCTGAAATTCGCGGAACCGACGCCCAGCAGAATACCTGCGATAGGCAGTACGGATACCGGCAGCATCAGCGATTTACCGACCTTTTGCAGGTTAGCAAATGCATTCTTAAACATAATTGAGAGTGCTCCTGAGTATGGGTGCTTTTTTTACGTTCTCACGCGTGGCAAGGGGGGAGAGCCTCGCCGTGTACAGGGCATCTAAGCGCCCTTTATTTATTACACAGAGTAAAATAATTCAGTGCCGATTTGTTTGACGGCTATCACGTTTCAACTTCAGATCATTGGAGAAGTTGCACATTTTGACAAAACATATGTCACAATATTTCAAACGTGGTTATTCACCGCCCAATTTTCGGCGGTGAACTTTACTCGTTTTAGCCATTAATTACGAGCTTTAAAAAAACTCATTCAACGGATGGATTGAAGGCGGGAAGCGTCGATGTGAAACAGACGGGCGAAGTTATCGGTGGTTACCTGCGCCAGTTCTTCAACGGCAACACCTTTCAACACAGCCATGTATTCTGCAACGTCACGAACCATCGCAGGTTGATTCTCTTTTCCTCGATGCGGTACCGGCGCAAGGTAAGGTGAGTCAGTTTCCACCAGTAACCGATCCAGGGGGACATAACGCGCAGCATCGCGCAGTTGCTCCGCATTACGGAAGGTCACAATGCCGGAAAAGGAGATGTAAAATCCGAGATCCAGTAATTTACCCGCCGTTTCTCTGTCCTCTGTAAAACAGTGTAGTACGCCACCGCAATCCGTCACTTTTTCTTCGCGCAGAATTGCCAGCGTATCGGCGCGGGCGTCACGGGTGTGGACGATAACCGGCTTGTTCAGTTCACGACCAATCTGGATATGATGGATGAAGGACTCTTGCTGACGTACTTTAGTTTCAGGCGTGTAATAATAATCCAGCCCGGTTTCACCCAGCGCTACAACGCCCTCTTCTGCCGCCAGACGACGTAAATCTTCTACATCGTAGGGATCATTCTGGTTGAGTGGATGCACGCCACAAGAAAATACGACGTTGTCGCGTTCGCCTACCAGATCCCGCATGTGTAAATAACCCGGTAATGTTGTGGCGACTGCCAGACAAAATTTCACATCGCGTGCGGCGGCTTTCGCCAGAACGTCATCCACGTCCTTATGCAAAGATTCATAATCCAGACCATCGAGATGGCAGTGTGAGTCGACTAAAAACATGATGTCTCTCTTAAAGATGAGGAACCGGTAGCACAACGCCCGGTTGCAGGTAATGCTCAATACGCAGTAAAAGATCGGTGATGAGAAGCTCGCGGTTAATACCTGTGACAGACATTAACTGTTCACGAATGTGGCAAACATCCCCCAGTATAGCCTGCAGGCGCGAGGGAGATAGATGGTTTGCCAGTTCGACGACCAGGCCCGGCACATCAACATTGGTCACCTGCGCAGCGCCATGATGGCGTTTTAGCGCATCCATCAGCAACGTTGCCAGCCAGTGTAAACGCGCCGGAGCTTGTTCATGATTAAGGGCCGCTAGCAGCGAATACCAGTCGCCCGATGGCACGCTATATGCCAACGCCTGACACAATGTTTCACGAGCCTGCCAGTTATCTCCCTGAAACAACGCCAGTGCCGCGCCAGGCGAACCGGCGCTTAAGCGCAATGCGGCAAGTAATGCATCCTGTGACATTGTCACTTCGCGTGAAAGCCAGGTCACGGCGTACTGTTCCGGCGGCGGCGCAAGGTAATGTAACCGACAACGACTACGTAATGTTGCCAGTAAACGTTCAGGCTCGCGGGTAGCCAGGAAAAACCAGGTTTCTGCTGGTGGCTCTTCAAGCGTTTTCAGCAATGCGTTAGCCGCGGCGTCGGTCAGTAAGGCAGCATCGGTTACCCAGACAACTTTCGCACCACCTAAACGTGCGTGCTCATTTAACTTTTCGGTGACTTCACGTACCGCATCAATGCCCAGCGCATTTTTCCCTTTCTCGGGAGCCAGGGTGTAATAATCGGGATGCGTACCAGCCTGCATCAACTGACATCCACGACAGTGACCGCAACTTTTGTGGCCCTGCGGTTGTTGGCAGAGTAAATAACGGCTCAGGGCGTAGATTAAAGCATCCTCGCCCATACCCGGTAACGCCTGAATGAGTAGCGCATGGTGACCTCTTCCGGCCTGATAGCTGGCTACCAGTTTTTCGAAATCAGGTCGTAACCATGGATACCATCTCATGCGTCCAACTCCTTCACCCAATTGGTCACGGTAGTGCGGATTGCATCCATCACGGACTCCAGCGGCTGGGTGGCATCAATGGTATGAATGCTTTTATCTTGTGCTGCCAGTTCCAGATAGCGGGCGCGGGTGCGATTAAAGAAATCGAAAGACTCTTGCTCAATACGATCCAGCTCGCCGCGAGCACGCGCACGTTTTAAGCCAACTTCCGGGGTAACATCGAGATAGAGCGTTAAGTCGGGGCGAAAATCCCCGAGAACAGCATCACGCAATGTTGCCAGCATATGTTGGTCAATACCACGTCCGCCGCCCTGATACGCCTGAGTGGAGAGATCGTGGCGATCGCCAATCACCCAAGTGCCGTTAGCCAGCGCTGGTTTGATGACCGTTTCTACCAGTTGAACGCGCGCGGCATAAAACATCAGAACTTCGGCTTTATCGGTAATGACTTCATCGCCTACCGATTTGATATCCAGCACCAGGCTTCTTAACTTTTCGGCAAGTTGCGTACCGCCAGGTTCCCGAGTGAAAACCATGTCGCGGATACCCAGTTGCTCGAGCGTCTCAACCACCACGTTACGCGCGGTAGTTTTGCCTGCGCCTTCCAGCCCCTCAATGACGATATACTTACTGCGCATTTTTTTCCTTAAGCACTTTCAGATAATCCTGCACAGACTTGTTATGACTGGCAAGATTGGTATTAAACGTGTGACCACCTTTACCATCGGCCACAAAATAGAGATACGGCGTTTTTGCCGGATGCGCAGCAGCCTTCAGCGAATCCGCCCCCGGCGTAGCTATTGCACCTGGCGGCAAACCGGTAATGGTATAGGTGTTATACGCTGTCGGCGTTTCCAGGTCTGCACGAGAAAGTTTGCCATTATAACGCTCTCCCATCCCGTAAATCACGGTCGGGTCGGTCTGCAGGCGCATACCAATGCGTAACCGGTTGATAAATACCGAGGCAACCTGATCGCGTTCACTGGCAACGGCGGTTTCTTTTTCGATAATTGATGCCATCGTCACCAGCTGGTTTTTATCTTTATAGGGCAGACCGTCCGCACGCCCTTCCCAGGCGCTATCGACCGCTTTCACCATTTTCTTGTGCGCTCGCTTGAGTAACGCGACATCGGTGGTATTGGCGGTATACATCCAGGTGTCTGGCCAGAACCAACCTTCAATCCACTCTGGGTTTTCCAGTTCAAGTGCCTGCGCTACGGTGGCGTACTTATCGTCGCTCAGCGTATGCTTGATATACGGGGCCTCACGCAATTGCTTGAGGTAATCGCTCAGACGCATCCCTTCTACCAGTCGCAGAGGGAACTGTGCTTCTTTACCGCTTTCCAGCAATTTCAGCATCTCGCGCACGGTCATCTGCGGTGTAAAGCGGTAAGTCCCGGCTTTAAAGTGAGAAAGATCCGGTTCGATACGCAGCAGCCATTGAAAAACCCGTGGGCGATTGATGATCTTATCGGCATAAAGCTGTTCACCTAGCGCCAGACGTCCGGTCCCTGGCTTCAGGGTAAATATCGTCTCTTCTTTGATAAGCAATTTGCTGTCGGCAAGATGGCGAACCTTCCAGACGCCCACACCAGCGGCGATACCCAGTACCACCAGCAATAACAAGATAATCAATAACACTTTTTTCATGACTAATTCGGGCGCTCACAAAGTGGGGCTAAATATTCATATAACGTTGCTGACGAAAAGGAGACATCGCCACAGGCACGTACGGGCATCACTGGCATTAACGCATTACAAATAACCATCTCATCTGCCTGCAACGCCTCCTCCAGCGAGGCTTGCACTTCGACAAGCTGATAAGAGGATTGTGCCAGTAAACGGATACAGAATTGTCGCATAATGCCGTTAACACCTGCCTGATCCAGTCGCGGCGTATAAACTACGTTGCCCTTCCGCCAGAACAAATTAGCCGCACAGCATTCCGTAACCCACCCTTCGCTGTCAAGGACCAGCGCCTCATCAGCGTTTGTCTGCTCAAGATGAGAGCGGATCAATACTTGCTCAAGCCGATTAAGATGTTTAATACCTGCAAGATGAGGATTGCGCCCCAGCCGCACCGGGCTTAGCGCCAACGTCATCCCCTCGTTACGCAAACGGTCGTAATGTGCGGGATAAACCGTAACGGAGAGAATCCGCGTTGCCGGTCCGCTGTTCAATGTGCTGTATCCTCGCCCGCCACTACCGCGACTGATCACCACTTTCAGCACACCATTTTGCTGTTCTGCTGCCAGCGTTTTCATCTCTAGTTCAAGCTGAGGCCAGAAGTCACAGGAAATCATCAACCGCTGACAAGCATCCTGTAGTCGCTGGATATGCGCCGATAACAAACTGACTTTACCGTCGATAACTCTGGCGGTGGTAAAACAACCATCACCAAACTGCGTTGCCCGATCGCTTACTGCCAGCGATTCCTGCTTATGACCGTTAATTAAGAACATACCGGCTCCTTATCAGAGAATTGTTAGTGTGGCAGCATGTTCACTACGGAACAAGTCGGAATAAAAGCTAAGAAAAAAGGCCCGCAAGCGGACCTTTTATAAGGGTGGGAAATGACAACTTAGATCTTTTTAAAGATCAAAGAACCATTAGTGCCACCGAAGCCGAAGGAGTTACACAGCGTGTATTCCATTCCGCTTACCTGGCGCGCTTCGTGCGGTACGAAATCCAGATCGCAACCTTCATCCGGGTTATCCAGGTTGATGGTTGGCGGAACAGCCTGATCGCGCAGCGCCAGGATGGAGTAGATAGATTCTACTGCACCCGCCGCACCTAACAGGTGACCGGTCATAGATTTCGTGGAGCTTACCAACACACGGCTTGCAGCTTCACCGAAGATGGTTTTCACCGCCTGCGCTTCAGCTTTATCGCCAGCCGGCGTAGAAGTACCGTGCGCGTTAACGTAGCCAATCTGACTCGCTTCAATGCCTGCATCACGCAGAGCATTTGCCATCGCCAGAGCTGCGCCTGCGCCATTTTCTGGCGGTGACGTCATATGATAAGCATCGCTGCTCATACCAAAGCCGACGAGTTCAGCGTAAATTTTCGCACCGCGTTTTTTCGCGTGTTCGTACTCTTCAAGTACCAGCATACCGGCACCATCGCCCAGTACGAAACCATCACGCTCTTTATCCCACGGGCGGCTCGCCGCTTGCGGGTTATCATTGCGGGTAGATAATGCACGTGCCGCGCCAAAACCACCAACGCCCAGCGGCGTACTGGCTTTCTCTGCGCCACCTGCAACCATCACGTCAGCATCGCCATACGCGATAATACGCGCAGCATGGCCAATGTTGTGCACGCCGGAAGTACAGGCGGTCGCGATAGAGATGCTTGGGCCACGCAGGCCATACATGATAGTCAGATGACCTGCCACCATGTTCACAATCGTTGACGGAACGAAGAATGGGCTGATCTTACGTGGACCACCGTTCATCAGAGATGTGTGGTTTTCTTCGATCAGTCCGAGGCCGCCAATCCCGGAGCCAATTGCGGCACCAATGCGGGTTGCGTTCTCTTCCGTTATTTCAAGGCCAGAATCCTGCATGGCCTGAACGCCAGCGACAATTCCATATTGAATGAAGGCATCCATCTTGCGCTGTTCTTTGCGCGAGATAATGTCCTCACAGTTAAAATCCTTTACTAAGCCAGCAAATTTCGTTGCATAGGCGCTAGTATCGAAATGGTCGATTAGGCTGATGCCACTCTGACCGGCAAGCAGAGCTTTCCAGGTAGACTCTACGGTATTGCCGACAGGAGACAACATGCCCAGTCCGGTCACAACTACACGACGCTTAGACACGTTTGTCCTCCAGGGAGGGAAAAAATGATTCTAGTGGGACAAAAAGATAAAACTCAGGCGGTCGAACGACCGCCTGGAGATGTTCACTTACGCCTGGTGGCCGTTGATGTAATCAATGGCAGCCTGAACGGTGGTGATTTTCTCAGCTTCTTCGTCCGGAATCTCAGTATCAAACTCTTCTTCCAGAGCCATTACCAGCTCAACGGTGTCAAGAGAATCCGCGCCCAGGTCTTCAACGAAAGAAGCATTGTTGGTAACTTCTTCCTGCTTAACGCCCAGCTGTTCGCCGATAATTTTCTTAACGCGTTCTTCGATAGTGCTCATACTCTTAAATTTCCTATCAAAACTCGCTTTCGCGATGGTTTTCGTAGTGTATAAAATGTTGAAAAATTTGCAACTAAATCCCGGCAGGTCTTACCACGATTTTACGTTATTTTGAGGCCTTACCCCCCAATAACGCAAATCATTTTGCACTAATTATTACTCATAACCACGCAGACTGCGCGCAACATGAGCATTTTGTGCAAATCGCGGTCAGACCATGTACATCCCGCCGTTCACATGCAAAGTTTCACCCGTGATGTAAGCTGCTTCGTCGGATGCCAGGAATGCAACCGCGTTGGCGATTTCCTGTGCGCCGCCGAGGCGACCCGCAGGAACCTGCGCCAGGATACCCGCACGCTGGTCATCGCTCAGCGCACGTGTCATGTCCGTTTCAATAAAGCCCGGAGCAACAACGTTTACAGTAATACCGCGTGACGCAACTTCGCGCGCCAGTGATTTACTGAAGCCGATCAAGCCCGCTTTCGCCGCAGCGTAGTTGGCCTGACCGCCATTTCCCATGGTACCAACCACAGAACCGATAGTGATAATACGACCATGACGCTTTTTCATCATAGCGCGCATTACCGCTTTTGACAGACGGAAAACAGATGAAAGGTTGGTTTCGATAATATCGTTCCACTCTTCATCTTTCATTCGCATTAACAGGTTATCACGAGTGATACCGGCATTATTGACCAGGATATCCACTTCACCAAATTCTGCGCGAATTTTTTCCAGAACAGATTCGATAGATGCCGGGTCGGTCACATTCAACATCAGACCTTTGCCGTTGGCACCTAAATAATCACTGATCGCCTGAGCGCCATTTTCACTGGTCGCTGTGCCAATAACTTTCGCGCCACGGGCTGCGAGCGTTTCAGCAATTGCGCGGCCAATTCCGCGGCTTGCACCGGTTACCAGTGCGATTTTTCCTTCAAAATTCATGATTTTCCTCTTTTAAAGCTCGAGCGCCGCTGCCATCGCTGAAGGTTCGTTCAGCGCCGAGGCGGTCAGGGTGTCGACAATGCGTTTCGTCAGGCCAGTAAGCACTTTGCCCGGGCCGACTTCATAGAGATGTTCTACGCCTTGCGCTGCCATGTATTCAACAGACTTCGTCCACTGAACCGGGTTATACAACTGACGTACCAGTGCGTCACGGATGGCATCACCATTGGTTTCGCATTTCACATCAACGTTATTCACAACAGGAACTGTTGGTGCGTTAAAGGTGATTTTCGCTAATTCTACTGCCAGTTTGTCGGCTGCTGGTTTCATCAGCGCACAGTGAGACGGTACGCTCACTGGTAACGGTAGAGCGCGTTTTGCGCCCGCAGCTTTACAGGCAGCGCCAGCACGCTCAACTGCTTCTTTATGACCGGCAATAACCACCTGTCCCGGAGAGTTAAAGTTTACCGGAGAAACGACCTGACCTTCTGCAGCTTCTTCACACGCTTTCGCAATAGACGCATCATCCAGACCGATGATTGCCGCCATAGCGCCCGTTCCTTCCGGTACGGCTTCTTGCATAAACTTACCGCGCATCTCAACCAGACGCACCGCATCAGCGAAATCAATCACGCCAGCGCATACCAGCGCGGAGTATTCCCCCAGGCTGTGACCGGCCATCATTGCCGGTGCTTTACCGCCCTGCTGCTGCCATACGCGATACAGCGCAACAGATGCAGTCAACAGCGCTGGCTGGGTTTGCCAGGTTTTATTCAGTTCTTCAGCTGGCCCCTGCTGGGTCAGCGCCCACAGGTCGTAGCCCAGCGCCGCAGAAGCTTCAGCAAACGTTTCTTCGACAATTGGATAGCTCGCCGCCATATCAGCCAGCATTCCAACGGTTTGAGAACCCTGTCCAGGGAACACAAATGCAAATTGCGTCATGTTTTAATCCTTATCCTAGAAACGAACCAGCGCGGAGCCCCAGGTGAATCCACCGCCAAAGGCTTCAAGCAGAACCAACTGCCCCGGCTTAATGCGCCCGTCGCGTACAGCTTCATCCAGAGCGCACGGGACAGAGGCCGCAGAGGTATTACCGTGGCGATCCAGCGTCACCACGACATTGTCCATCGACATACCGAGTTTTTTCGCCGTTGCACTGATAATACGCAGGTTAGCCTGATGCGGAACCAGCCAGTCCAGTTGAGAACGGTCAAGATTATTCGCCGCCAGCGTCTCATCAACGATGTGCGCCAGTTCTGTTACCGCAACCTTGAAGACTTCGTTGCCCGCCATCGTCAGATGAATTGAATTCTCTGGATTCACACGGTCAGCATTAGGCAGCGTCAGCAACTCACCATAGCTACCGTCGGCATGCAGATGGGTGGAGATGATTCCCGGCTCTTCAGAGGCAGCCAGCACCGCAGCGCCCGCGCCATCGCCAAAAATAATAATAGTCCCACGATCGGTTGGATCGCAGGTGCGCGCCAGTACATCGGAACCGACGACCAGAGCATACTTCACCGCCCCAGATTTCACGTATTGATCGGCTACGCTTAATGCATAGGTGAAACCTGCGCAGGCTGCTGCAACGTCAAATGCCGGGCAACCTTTAATGCCCAGCATGCTTTGAATCTGACAAGCGGCGCTCGGGAAAGCGTGCGTCGCAGAAGTCGTTGCCACAACGATCAGGCCAATCTGGTCTTTCTCAATACCCGCCATCTCAATTGCGCGTGTCGCCGCTTCAAAGCCCATGGTTGAAACGGTTTCGTTTGGCGCGGCAATGTGGCGTTCGCGGATACCGGTACGAGTGACAATCCACTCGTCAGAGGTGTCCACCATTTTTTCCAAATCGGCGTTTGTCCGCACTTGTTCGGGCAGATAGCTGCCAGTACCAATAATCTTCGTATACATGTACGCTCAGTCACTTTTCGGTTATATACCGTCACTTGCAAACTGCGAGTTCGCTGGCAGCGTCCTGCTACCGCAGAGTTCCGCTTTTGCCACCGTCCAGCAGCTCAAAACCAGCTGGGTATACAGATTCCAGGCGAGCGGCAATTCGCTGAGGAACTTGTCGCTGCACCGCCTGCACTGCCTGTTCAATCGCGACCGCAAAAGCTCGCTGATTGGCTGCACCATGACTTTTTATCACCGTGCCGCGCAATCCTAACAGACAGGCGCCGTTATACTGGTCGGGGTTGAGGTGACTGAATCGCCTCGTCAGGCTCTTTTGTAGCCAACGCTTTAATAACAGTAGCCACCACGACCGTTTTTTCCCTTCACCCTGAGATTTCAGCAGAGAAAGGAACATCCTGACAACACCTTCCATCGTCTTTAATGTGACATTTCCTGTAAAGCCGTCACAAACCAGCACATCTGTCTTGCCAGTTAACAACTCATTGGCTTCAAGATAGCCGATATAATTGATAGAAGGGATTGTTTTAAGCACCGCTGAGGCATCCCGAATACTGTCGAGACCCTTTACTTCTTCTTCACCAATATTGAGCAACGCCACGCGAGGATTAGGAATTTCCACCACCTCTTCAGCCAGAACTGAGCCCATAATGGCAAATTGCACCAACATTGTACTGTCACAATCGACGTTGGCCCCTAAATCGAGGACCACCGTTTTGCCCTTTTGCTGATGCGGTAATACCGTCACCAGCGCCGGACGCTCAATCCCCTCCAGGGGCTTGAGTAATAATTTTGCCAGCCCCATCAGCGCCCCGGTATTACCGGCACTGACACAGGCTTGCGCTCGCCCCTCTTTCACCAGCTCCAGGGCCACGCGCATTGAACTCCCACGACTGGCGCGGATAGCTTGCGAAGGCCGGGCATCACTGGCGATAACTGACTGCGCAGGAATAATCTGCAGACGCGAACGTTGTTCAAAGTCAGCTTTAGCAAGTAATGGCGTGATGGCGTCGGGATTGCCGACTAAAAGAAGAGTGAGTTGCGAATTAGAATTCAGTGCCTGCAATGCTGCAGGCACTGTCACGGAAGGGCCAAAATCCCCTCCCATGACATCTAACGCCAGGGTTAGACGTGTCAAGGTATCGTCGCCGCCCGGTTTGGTCTTTCCCCAGTTGCCTGGGGAAAATCCTCACTAAGCTTCATCACGCAGACGCGTGATTACTTAGCGATGACCTTGCGGCCGCGGTAGTAACCGTCGGCAGTGATGTGGTGACGCAGGTGTTTTTCACCAGAAGTTTTGTCTACAGACAGGCTGGTGACTGCGGTCAGCGCGTCATGGGAACGACGCATGCCACGTTTGGAACGGGTTGGTTTATTCTGTTGTACGGCCATGGACCTTACTCCTCAATTACGGTTTATCCCCGATCCAACGGGGAGCACCAATTACTTACGCTTTAAGCTGGCTAATACGGCAAATGGGTTTGGCTTTTGCGCTTCTTCAGGCAGTTCACCAAAGACCATGTCCGCTTCGGACACTTCACAGTGTTCAGAATCATGCACCGGAACTACCGGCAAGGCGAGGATGATTTCATCTTCAACCATTGCAAGCAGATCGATTTCACCGAATTCGTTAACCTCAATCGGTTCATACGCTTCCGGCAGTGCTTCAGCCTGTTCGTCTGAACGCACAGGACTAAAACAATACGTTGTGTAGACCTGATGAGTAAACGGCTTCCCGCAACGCTGACACTCGAGCGTTACCGTCACCTTCGCATCGCCGTTTAACACTGCGAGACGTTGGTTATCGATAGCGAACGACATGGAGCATTCCACATCACTGTCCACACTGACTACGGATTCGGCGACGCGCTCAACCTGATCAGGAGTATAGATACCCTGGTAATCAAGGCGTTTTTGAGCCGTACGAACCGGATCGAGAGTCAGGGGTAATTTTACCTTTTGCATAGGGCGCGCATATTAACTTTGTAACGTCATAGAGTCAAAGAAAAAGGCAGCCTGTGGTTGCCTTTTGCCAATAATTCGCACACATTGCGGGTTACTGCTTTATTTTCGTTCAGTGCTGATAACGAACATCAACCTGCAAAACGAAGCGCATAGTTTAAAATGGCTATCATCAATACGCTATATCTGATGGAAAAAAATATGCCTAAACTTATTTTAGCCTCCACTTCGCCCTGGCGTCGCGCTCTTCTGGAAAAACTGCAAATCTCTTTTGAATGTGCAGCACCAGAGGTCGACGAAACCCCACGCAGCGACGAATCACCGCGACAGTTGGTGCTTCGACTGGCACAAGAAAAAGCGCAATCTCTGGCGTCACGTTATCCGGATCATTTAATTATTGGTTCAGACCAGGTATGTGTTCTTGATGGCGAAATCACCGGTAAACCGTTAACGGAAGAAAATGCCCGTCTGCAATTACGCAAAGCCAGCGGCAATATCGTCACCTTCTATACTGGACTGGCGTTGTTTAATTCGGCGAATGGGCATCTGCAAACAGAAGTGGAGCCTTTTGACGTCCATTTCCGTCACCTGAGCGAGGCGGAGATTGATAATTACGTGCGTAAGGAGCATCCCCTGCACTGCGCGGGTAGCTTTAAGAGTGAAGGATTTGGCATTACGCTGTTTGAGCGTTTAGAGGGGCGAGACCCTAACACGCTGGTTGGTTTACCGCTAATCGCGCTGTGTCAGATGTTACGTCGGGAAGGGAAAAACCCGCTGATGGGATAGTTGTTTGCGCCGGATGCGGTTACGTCGCATCCGGCAATCGGTGCTGGCGGCCTGATGCGGCGTGAACGCCTTATCAGGCCAACCGCCCATTATCATGCTTATATGCTCGTATTAGCGCGCGTTACGCAGTTTTTGCAAACAACGCTTCAAACCATCATCCATCGGCGCTTCGATACGCATCACCTCTCCGGTCCCCGGATGGGTAAACTTCAACGCTGCGGCGTGCAGGAACAGACGATTTAATCCCGTGCCGGCTTCAGTGAGCTGTCTGTCAAATTCACGGTCACCGTAGCGATCGTCAAAGGCAATCGGATGACCCGCATATTGTGTATGCACACGGATCTGATGAGTACGCCCTGTTACCGGGCTACAACGCACCAGGGTGGCAAATGCATAGCGTTCTTCCACTTTAAAGCGTGTTTCCGACGGTTTGCCTTCCTGACTCACACGCACAATACGTTCGCCGCTTTGCAGAATATTTTTCAATAACGGCGCTTGAACGCTCTTCACATGCGACTGCCACTGACCGCGCACCAGCGCCAGGTAATCTTTTTGCATCCCTTTTTCACGTAATTGCTCATGCAGAGAACGCAACGCCGAACGTTTTTTCGCTACCAGCAACACACCTGAAGTGTCCCGGTCGAGACGATGAACCAGTTCAAGGAACCGCGCTTCCGGGCGCAACGCCCGCAAACCTTCGATAACGCCGAAGCTTAAACCACTGCCGCCATGTACCGCCGTACCGGAAGGTTTATTCAGCACCAGGATATGGTCATCTTCATATAAGATGACGTCCGCCAGCGCTGCCACCTTTTGCAGATGTGGCGAAACCGCCTCTTCTTCCCGTTCAGCAACGCGAACCGGTGGGATACGTACCTCATCACCCGCTTCGAGTTTATATTCAGGCTTAATACGTTTTTTGTTCACCCGCACTTCGCCTTTACGCAAAATACGGTAAATCATACTTTTTGGTACACCTTTCAATTGGGTACGCAAAAAGTTATCGATACGTTGCCCCGCTTCGTCAGCGGTGATAGCAACAATTTTTACGGATGGAGTCTCTGTTTTCATGGTGGGCGATTCTAATTAGCCAACAGGATTCGCGCCACTCATTTTTCTATGCTTATATTTAGTTTTGCACCTTATTACTTCACTACGTGATCACTTTATTGATGGTTATTAAACCAATCACCAGCAAGAAGTGAAAAAACTGTGAGTAAGCGGGTGATAAATGGTAAAAGTCATCTTGCTATAACAAGGCTTGCAGTGGAATAATGAGGCCGTTTCCGTGTCCATCCTTGTTAAAACAAGAAATTTTACGGAATAACCCATTTTGCCCGACCGATCATCCACGCAGCAATGGCGTAAGACGTATTGATCTTTCAGGCAGTTAGCGGGCTGCGGGTTGCAGTCCTTACCGGTAGATGGAAATATTTCTGGAGAGTAATACCCAGTCTGTTTCTTTGATAATTGCGCTGTTTTTCCGCATGAAAAACGGGCAACCGACACTCTGCGCCTCTTTGAGCTGACGATAACCGTGAGGTTGGCGACGCGACTAGACACGAGGCCATCGGTTCACACCCGGAAAGGCGTTACTTTGCCCGCAGCTTAGTCGTCAATGTAAGAATAATGAGTAAGTTACGATGAAAAGAATGTTAATCAACGCAACTCAGCAGGAAGAGTTGCGCGTTGCCCTTGTAGATGGGCAGCGTCTGTATGACCTGGATATCGAAAGTCCAGGGCACGAGCAGAAAAAGGCAAACATCTACAAAGGTAAAATCACCCGCATTGAACCGAGTCTGGAAGCTGCTTTTGTTGATTACGGCGCTGAACGTCACGGTTTCCTCCCACTAAAAGAAATTGCCCGCGAATATTTCCCTGCTAACTACAGTGCTCATGGTCGTCCCAACATTAAAGATGTGTTGCGTGAAGGTCAGGAAGTCATTGTTCAGATCGATAAAGAAGAGCGCGGCAACAAAGGCGCGGCATTAACCACCTTTATCAGTCTGGCGGGTAGCTATCTGGTTCTGATGCCGAACAACCCGCGCGCGGGTGGCATTTCTCGTCGTATCGAAGGCGACGACCGTACCGAATTAAAAGAAGCACTGGCAAGCCTTGAACTGCCGGAAGGCATGGGGCTTATCGTGCGCACCGCTGGCGTCGGCAAATCTGCTGAGGCGCTGCAATGGGATTTAAGCTTCCGTCTGAAACACTGGGAAGCCATCAAAAAAGCCGCTGAAAGCCGCCCGGCTCCGTTCCTGATTCATCAGGAGAGCAACGTAATCGTTCGCGCATTCCGCGATTACTTACGTCAGGACATCGGCGAAATCCTTATCGATAACCCGAAAGTGCTCGAACTGGCACGCCAGCATATCGCTGCATTAGGTCGCCCGGATTTCAGCAGCAAAATCAAACTGTACACCGGCGAGATCCCGCTGTTCAGCCACTACCAGATCGAGTCACAGATTGAGTCCGCCTTCCAGCGTGAAGTTCGTCTGCCATCCGGTGGTTCCATTGTTATCGACAGCACCGAAGCGTTAACCGCCATCGACATCAACTCCGCACGCGCGACCCGCGGCGGCGATATCGAAGAAACCGCGTTTAACACCAACCTCGAAGCTGCCGATGAGATTGCTCGTCAGCTGCGCCTGCGTGACCTCGGCGGCCTGATTGTTATCGACTTCATCGACATGACGCCAGTACGCCACCAGCGTGCGGTAGAAAATCGTCTGCGTGAAGCGGTGCGTCAGGACCGTGCGCGTATTCAAATCAGCCATATTTCTCGCTTTGGCCTGCTGGAAATGTCCCGTCAGCGTCTGAGCCCATCACTGGGTGAATCCAGCCATCACGTCTGCCCGCGCTGCTCCGGTACCGGTACCGTGCGTGACAACGAATCGTTGTCGCTCTCTATTCTGCGTCTGATCGAAGAAGAAGCGCTGAAAGAGAACACTCAGGAAGTTCACGCCATTGTTCCTGTGCCAATCGCGTCTTACCTGCTGAATGAAAAACGTTCTGCAGTGAATGCGATTGAAACTCGTCAGGACGGCGTGCGCTGTGTGATTGTGCCAAACGATCAGATGGAAACCCCGCACTACCATGTGCTGCGCGTGCGTAAAGGGGAAGAAACTCCAACCTTAAGCTACATGCTGCCGAAGCTGCATGAAGAAGCGATGGCGCTGCCGTCTGAAGAAGAGTTCGCTGAACGTAAGCGTCCGGAACAACCTGCGCTGGCAACCTTTGCCATGCCGGATGTGCCGCCAGCGCCAACCCCAGCTGAACCTGCCGCGCCTGTTGTAGCCCCAGCACCTAAAGCTGCAACGGCAACACCAGCATCTCCTGCACAACCAGGGTTGTTGAGCCGCTTCTTCGGCGCACTGAAAGCGCTGTTCAGCGGTGGTGAAGAAACCAAACCGGCCGAGCAACCAGCACCGAAAGCAGAAGCGAAACCGGAACGTCAACAGGATCGTCGCAAGCCTCGTCAGAACAACCGCCGTGACCGTAATGAGCGCCGCGACTCCCGTAGTGAACGTACAGAAGGCAGCGATAATCGCGAAGAAAACCGTCGTAATCGTCGCCAAGCACAGCAGCAGACTGTCGAGACGCGTGAGAGCCGTCAGCAGGCTGAGGTAACGGAAAAAGCGCGTACCACCGACGAGCAGCAAGCGCCGCGTCGTGAACGTAGCCGCCGCCGTAACGATGATAAACGTCAGGCGCAACAAGAAGCGAAGGCGCTGAATGTTGAAGAGCAATCTGTTCAGGAAACCGAACAGGAAGAACGTGTACGTCCGGTTCAGCCGCGTCGTAAACAGCGTCAGCTCAATCAGAAAGTGCGTTACGAGCAAAGCGTAGCCGAAGAAGCGGTAGTCGCACCGGTGGTTGAAGAAACTGTCGCTGCCGAACCAATTGTTCAGGAAGCGCCAGCTCCACGCACAGAACTGGTGAAAGTCCCGCTGCCAGTCGTAGCGCAAGCTGCACCAGAACAGCAAGAAGAGAACAATGCCGATAACCGTGACAACGGTGGCATGCCGCGTCGTTCTCGCCGCTCGCCTCGTCACCTGCGCGTGAGTGGTCAGCGTCGTCGTCGCTATCGTGACGAGCGTTATCCAACCCAATCGCCAATGCCGTTGACCGTAGCGTGCGCATCTCCGGAACTGGCCTCTGGCAAAGTCTGGATCCGCTATCCAATTGTACGTCCGCAAGATGTACAGGTCGAAGAGCAGCGCGAACAGGAAGAAGTACAAGTGCAGCCGATGGTGACTGAGGTCCCTGTCGCCGCCGCTGTCGAACCTGTTGTTAGCGCACCGGTTGTTGAAGAAGTGGCTGAAGTTGTAGAAGCCCCCGTTCAGGTTGCCGAACCGCAACTGGAAGTGGCTGAAACGACGCATCCTGAAGTAATTGCCGCCGCGGTAACTGAACAGCCGCAGGTGATTACCGAGTCTGATGTTGCCGTAGCCCAGGAAGTTGCAGAACACGCAGAACCGGTGGTTGAACCGCAGGAAGAGACGGCTGATATTGAAGAAGTTGCCGAAACTGCTGAGGTTGTGGTTGCTGAACCTGAAGTTGTTGCTCAACCTGCCGCGCCAGTCGTCGCTGAAGTCGCAGCAGAAGTTGAAACGGTAGCCGCGGTTGAACCAGAGATCACCGTTGAGCATAACCACGCTACCGCGCCAATGACGCGCGCTCCGGCACCGGAATATGTTCCGGAGGCACCGCGTCACAGTGACTGGCAGCGCCCTACTTTTGCCTTCGAAGGCAAAGGTGCCGCAGGTGGTCATACGGCAACGCATCATGCCTCTGCCGCTCCTGCGCGTCCGCAACCTGTTGAGTAATAATTAGCTCAAGTAATCAAGCCCTGGTAACTGCCAGGGCTTTTTTATTTCAGGGGTAGCATCTTTGCTGTAATGACATTAGCGTTACATGTGCTGTATAATTATCATCCACGCAAAGCCGAAGGATATATTTATGCCAGCAGCCAATAACATTCCAGCCAGGCGCGAATCTTTAAACTTGCGCATAAAACCCGCAGAACGCGATCTTATTGACCGGGCCGCTAAAGCCCGAGGAAAAAATCGCACCGAATTTGTCCTTGAGGCCGCCAGAGCCGCAGCTGAAGAGGCGCTCATTGAGCAGAGAATTTTCAGGATCGATTCTGATGATTACCAGCTATTTTTGAATCGTCTGGATCAGCCCCCCGCGCCCAATGCTGCATTACGCAAAACCATGCAAACACCCGCGCCGTGGGAGCAAAAAAAATGATTCAGGCCCCCGAGCCACTCATGGCAAGGCATCAATTCACCTCTTTTTGCTCGGGAGTAGAAACGATGGATAACTGGCTAAAGCAGAGAGCCCTAAAAAATCAGCTTGCCGGCGCATCACGTACATTTGTTAGCTGTGATACGTATAGCAACGTTTTGGCATATTATTCGCTTGCTTCCAGCGCCGTTGAAACGTATGTCGCGACAGGACGATTTCGCCGAAATATGCCAGAACCGATCCCTGTTGTAGTACTTGGTCGTCTGGCAATAGATAAATCATTACAGGGTCAGGGCATCGGTCGTGCGATGGTCAGAGATGCCGGTCTACGAGTACTACAGGCGGCTGAAGTCATTGGTATTCGCGGAATGTTGGTCCATGCGTTATCAGACCAGGCCCGTGAGTTTTATCTGCGAGTGGGGTTTGAACCATCGCCTGTCGATTCTATGATACTGATGGCAACATTGGCTGATTTGCAGGAATGTCTTAAATAGTTCGTTATGTCTCATGCAAAAAAATGCCCGCCCCGGCGATCCCAGAGCAGGCAGACAAAACATACCCAGTTTCATGATATGTTTTAAAGCGAAATTATTTGTTGAGCTGGAAGAGCGACAATCCCTGCATATCGGTAAATGCTTTATACGACGCCTGCAATGCCGTTTGCTGCATGATGTAAGATGAAATAGTTGCATTCCAGTCCACATCAACCAGATCGCTCATCTGCTGCGTTTGCCCTAAAGCGCGATCGCTACCTAATGAATCCAGCGACTCCAGTTCGTTCAGCTGCGTGCCTAATTCCGCGCGAACAGTCAGCACATTGTTCAGCGAGTTTTTCAGTCCGCGGTTGGTTTTATCCAGTGCCGCAGCGGCGGTTTCTTTATCCGCTTCGCTATCCGCGACCGGCGTTTTCAGGGCTGCGATGGCGCTATCCAGCATGGCAAAAAGATTGGTTTCAGAAGCGCTACCGTCTGGTTCCGCTACCGCGTTGCTGGTAATACTGTCGAAAATTTTGTCCCCCGTGTGCCCTATCACCATCGAACGCGAAGCATCGACCTGTTGTTTAATACTTTCTGCTCCGCCTTCGTATTTGCCATCCACCTCGCTAAACGGTGCGGATTCTGTTTTATAACCGGCAAAAATGTAGCGCCCGTTACCGTCAGTGGTGTTCGCCAGATTCAGCAACTGGTCACGAAGCCCCTGAATATCCGTAGCCAGCGAGGCCCGGTCATCGTCACTCAAGGTGCCATTGCTGGCGTAGACAATTTTTTCCTGAGCATTCTGGATAGCAGTGGTGACCTGGCTAAGTACACTCTCTTCCAGTGACACTTTTTGAGTGGCGAAAGTACGCGCCAGCGTGTACTGGCTGTTTTGCGCCTGTGCCTGGGAGAGAACAACAGCTTGTGATGCAGCAATGGGATCATCTGAAGGGTTAACGACTCGCTTACCCGTCGACATCTGTTCACCGTACTTCATCCATTCTGCCTGAGAATTGGTGATGCCGCGCATGTTTTGCTGGTACATCATCTGGGTACTGAAACGCATTTTATCTCCCCTTAGCGAATGTTAATCAGCGCATCAAAAATCGCGTTTGCCGTCTGCAGAACCTGCGCATTCGCCAGATAATACTGCTGAAAACGTTGCAGATTTCCGTACTCCTCATCGAGATTGACACCGGAAATCGACTGCTGCTGATTGGAAAGCTGCGTCACCACATTACCTTGCGTGGCGCTACTGGTTTTCAACGTCGCGGTTTTATTACCGATATCACTCACTAACGAGGCATAAGCGTCGTTAAAGGATTTCGCACCGCCCACCGTTTTACTGTTGCTTTGCAGATCCAGCAGGGCCTGACCGTTGCGGTTGTCGCTATCACCCACATCTTCTTCGCTCGCCATGGCGATTTTCGCTTCGTCAGTGATTAATACATCCATGTTGACGATGGCGTCACTTACCGGTTTCAACGTGAAGCTGTCGTTAACGGCAGGCGTTCCTGTAAACGTCAACTCCAGACCATCAAATGCCACTTTACCGTTGGCATCCGGCGTCACCGTAAAAGTGGTATTGCTGGCAAGGCGGGTGACCTGCCACTGATTATTATCGAACGAGATTTTGTAATCTGTCGCCAGTACCGCGGAGGCATCAGTTACCGTTGCACCGATCGCAACGTCACCTTTGTTTTTCGTGTTTTGCAGAACCGCGGGCTTACCGATAGCAAAGAAATCTTCACCGGCATCGCCGTTAGCATCAAATCCGGCTTTGTGTTGGGTGTTGAAAGCCTCGGCAAATGCCAGCGCCAGTTGTCCGAGCGTATTACGCGTCTGGTCCAGATCCTGAGAACGGAATGTCAGAATGCCGCCCAGCGACCCGGTATTCAGCAATTTCTCCGGGATCTCAATATTGCCAGCCGTCCCATCAATATAAGCGACAGTCGTACGAGAAGGGTCGGCGCTGGAAGGAACTGCCGCCAGCTGCCGCGCCGTACTTCCCTGAACCAGTGAGTAGCCATTGGCCATCGTGATGTTATAAGTGCCACCATCCTGAACGCTGACTTCTACGCCAACAATCTGGTTTAATTCGCTCACCAGTTGATCGCGTTGATCCAGCAGATTGTTAGGTGACGCCCCTGCCCCCACGCCTGTCAGGCGGGAGATCTGATCGTTCAGGCTGGCGATTTGTTTAGCGTAATTGTTGATCTGATCAACGCTGGCACCTATCGCGATATTGACCTGTTTGTCCTGGTCGCGCAGATATTGATCGGTGGTTTTAAACTGATTCACCAACCCTTCTGATTTCCCAATCAGCGCCTGGCGCGCTGCCGGGTCTTCCGCGTTACTCACCAGCGTTTGCAGGCTGGTGAAGAAATCCTGCATCTGTGTTGCCAACGAAGAGGTACTGGTGGAGAGCATATTGTCGATTTTCGACATCTGCTCATAGCGGGCAGTCAGGCCGCTACTTTGCGTCTGCGCAGCACGTAACTGGTTGGTAATAAACGCATCATACTCACGCTGCACACCAGAAACGTAGACGCCATTGCCAACCCAGCCGCCAGCGCCCAACGTGCTATTGGCCTGCGCCATAATAGTGGTTTGGCGGGTATATCCGGCAACGTTATAGCTGGAGATATTATTACTTGCCGTATTTAACGCCGCCTGGGCCGCGTTCAGTCCGCTCATGGCGTTATTGATCAAGCTGGACATGGAGGTTCCTTATAAGCCTTCAATTACAGAGTATTATCGGCAGCGACCCGCCGGACTTGAGTTATTCAGAACAGATTATCAATGTTCATGCTGTAGGTTTTGCTCACCTTGTCGCTTATCGATTTCATCTGCTGAATCATGCTGGTGAGTTTGCGGGCATAGTGAGGATCGGTGGCATAGCCCGCGTCCTGTAGGGCCTGCGCCCCCTGCTCCGCACTCGCGGCGGTCGTCACGGCGGCGTAGCGCGGGTTACGCGTTAACAGCCCAACGTAATCCGACAATGCTTCCAGATACGAGCTGTAGACCCGAAACTTCGCTTTTACTTTCTTCGCTTCGCCATTTTCATATTCAGTCGTGGTGATTTCAGTGACTGGCCCTTTCCAGTTGCCAGAGGCTTTGACGCCAAACAGGTTATAGCTCGGCTCGCCGTTTTCACGGCGGATTTGCCGTTGTCCCCAGCCAGATTCCAGCGCCGCCTGAGCGAGGATCAAATGATGTGGCACACCGCTTTGCTGGCTTGCCAGTTGGGCGGGCAACGAGAGTTGCGCGAGGAATGCTTTACTGTCACCCGGCAGCGAATCATCGTAGTTACGTGGTACGGCCTTTTGCACCAGCTGCGAAAGCGTCTGATTTTGATAACGCACCACGGTTTCGAGCGGGAATTTCATCGGTGCTGCTGGCATGGACTCCTCTGGCAATGGTTGTTCTGGCGTCATCTGTTTAACCATCATCTCTGCCAGCCCCAGACCTTTGCCCGCCGTCATCTGTTGGGCAATCTGCTGGTCATACATACTGGTATACAGGCGAGTGTGCTCGCTGCTGAACAGGCCATCTTTTGGTAAAGCGTCGCGCATGCTTTTCAACATCATCTGCACGAACATCCCTTCCACCTGGCGGGCCACCGGACGGATATTTGCCGCCGGATCTTCGCCCGCTTTCGCCTTAAGTTCGTTGAGCGATTGTGCATCCCAGGCCGCACTTGCCAGTAGTTTGCTGTCGCTGATCATCAGATGATTTCCAGTTTTGCCCGCAGACATCCCGCACTTTGCATTGATTGCAGTATGGACATCAGATCCATCGGCGTAGCGCCCAGCGCATTGAGCGCACGCACCACGTTATTGAGGCTGGCGCTGGAACGTACGCTTTGCAGCGAACCGCCGCTCTGGCGTAAATCGATCTGCGTTTGTGGAGTAACCACAGTCTGCCCGCCACCAAACGGTGTATCTGGCTGGCTGACATTGGCCTGCCGATTTACCGTAACCGAGAGATTCCCCTGCGCTACCGCGCAGCTGTCGAGGGTCACTTCGCGATTCATCACCACCGAACCAGTGCGCGAGTTAATCACTACTTTAGCGTCCTGCGGGGTAACATTAACCTGCATATTCTGGATATCGGCAAGGAAACGGACCTGGGAACTGTTGCCACTCGGTACGCGCACCTGAATAGTCCGCGCATCTAACGCGGTGGCGCTGCCATATCCACGCACGCGGTTGATGGTGTCAGCGATTTGCTGCGCCATACTGAAATCTTCGTCGTTAAGTTGCAAATTAAGGGTATTCCCGACGCCAAACTGGCTGGGCAATTCACGTTCAATAACCGCACCATTGGTGATCCGTCCACCGTTCAGTTGGTTCACCTGAACACTGCTACCGCCAGCGGAGGCCCCTGCGCCGCCAACCAGAATATTGCCCTGCGCCAGCGCATACACCTGACTGTCAACGCCCTTAAGCGGTGTCATCAATAACGTACCGCCACGCAGACTTTTGGCATTTCCCATAGAAGAAACCACCACGTCAATGGTTTGCCCCTGGCGTCCAAACGGCGGAAGTGACGCCGTCACCATTACCGCAGCGACGTTTTTTAGCTGCATATTGGTGCCCGTCGGAACGGTAATTCCCAGCTGTGAGAGCATGTTATTAAGCGTTTGTGTGGTAAACGGCGTCTGAGTTGTCTGGTCACCTGTACCATCAAGCCCCACCACCAGGCCATAGCCAATCAGTGAGTTTTGCCTTACCCCCTGAACACTGGTGAGATCGCGAATACGCTCAGCCTGAGCTGCCGTGATAACCAGTAGAAGAATTAATGCAGAGAGAAATTTAATCACCACAGCCTCACTTACATTGGCGACAGGTTAAGGAAGAAACGCTGCAACCAGCCCATATTTTGCGCTTCGTTAATGTAGCCATTGCCTACGTATTCAATGCGCGCATCCGCCACCTGAGTAGACGGTACGGTATTGCTGCCGCTGATGGTGCGTGGATTAACCACGCCAGAGAAGCGAATAAATTCGGTACCCTGATTAATGGCAATCTGTTTTTCACCCACCACATGTAGGTTGCCGTTGACCAGTACCTGGTCAACCGTCACCGTCAACGTGCCGCTAAAGGTATTGCTGGCATTGGCCCCGCCCTTTCCGTTGAACGTGTTACCACCGGAGGCTTCGACATCGGCACGAGCGTTACCAAACAGCCCCTGCAAATAGCGCGGCACAGTATCAAAGCCAAAATTAGTTTTACCGTCACGGCTGGCATTCGCAGAGGAGCTTTTGCTGGCGCTGACGTTCTCCTGCAACACGATGGTCAGCGTATCGCCAATATTGCGTGGTCGACGATCTTCAAACAGCGGTTGATAGCCATAGTTAATCGGCTGAGCAGACTGGAAAATAGACCCGTTGGCGACGGGCGTCGGACCGGGAACCGGTTGTGCACTGGTCGCCCCCTGCACCAGCGGCGTGGAGGGTATCCAGGCGCAGCCGGTTAGTGAAAGCACCAACAAGCTGGAAATGGCATAAGTATGCGCAGCGTTTTTTTGCATGGCTATCATCTTCAAAAATCAGTAAACCGGTGAATCTGCCACCGGTTATGCCTTAGAGTTGCGTCAGTTTTTGCAGCATCTGATCGGTGGTGGATACCGCTTTACTGTTGATTTCGTAAGCGCGTTGCACCTGAATCATATTGACAAGTTCTTCCGCCACGTTGACGTTAGACGTTTCAACATACCCTTGATACAGCAGTCCCGCGCCGTTCAGGCCCGGCGTGCTTTCGTTCGGTGCACCGGAGGATTGCGTTTCGGTGTAGAGGTTTTCGCCAATACTCTCCAGTCCGGTATCATTCATAAAGGTGGTGAGATTGAGCTGCCCAACCTGAACCGGAGCTGCCTGGCCTTGTTGGGTTACGCTGACCACGCCATCACGACCGATGGTGATACTTAACGCATTCGCCGGAATGGTGATCGCTGGCTGCACCTGAAAACCACCAGCCGTCACCAGCTGCCCGTTCTGATCCACCTGGAAAGAGCCGTCACGGGTATAGGCTGATGAGCCATCTGGCAACATCACCTGGAAAAAGCCCTGCCCTTTAATCGCGACATCTTTGCTGTTATTGGTTTGCGACAGGTTGCCCTGGCTGTGTAAGCGTTCAGTGGCGACCGGGCGTACACCCGTGCCGATTTGTAATCCGGAGGGTAAGGTGGTTTGTTCGGAAGACTGTGCCCCCGGCTGGCGAATGGTTTGATACAGCAGATCTTCAAACACCGCGCGCTGACGCTTAAAACCGTTGGTACTGACGTTTGCCAGGTTGTTGGCAATGACGTCCATATTGGTTTGCTGGGCATCCAGGCCCGTTTTGGCGATCCATAATGAACTGATCATAAAATGTCCTTTAGTGGATTGCTGACAAGCAGAGCAGAAGCACGCGGCGGTGCGCATTTCCCCTCACCCTAACCTCTCCCAAAATGGGCGAGAGAATAGTCCGCGCGCTTTTATTGCAATGTCATCAATCGATTAATTAACTCATCGACAGCAGTTGGTTGGCACGGCCTGCGTTATCATCGACGCTGCTGATCACCTTCATCTGCATTTCAAAACGCCGCGCGCTGGCAATCATGTCGCTCATTGCCGCAACGGCATTGACGTTACTGCCTTCCAGAACTCCCGACATCACACGCAAGGTTGGATCTGCCTGCAGTACCGGCCCACGCGTGGCCTGGCTTTCCGCGCTTAAACGAAAAATGCCGTCGTCACCGCGCTGCACTTCGCTGCCCGTGGCTTTCACCAGTTTCAGACGCCCCACTGGCGCAACCGTATTTGCCGGATCGCCCGGATTCAGCGCCGAGATTGTGCCATCGGCAGCAATAGTGATTTCCGCCCCTTCCGGCACAGCAATTGGCCCCGCCTCGCCTATCACCGGATGCCCCTGAATTATCAGTTGCCCGGTGGGATCAACCTGAATGCTGCCATTACGCGTATACCCTTCGCTACCGTCAGCGGTCTGCACGGCCAGCCAGCCATCCTGCTGCAACGCAACGTCCAGCGGGCGCGAGGTGTAATCCATCTTGCCGGGCGTCATGTCTGCACCCGGCGTTGACGCCGTTACCAGCGTGCGCGTAGGCAGTGAAAGCCCTTCCACCGGCACTGCGCGCAAGGCGTTTAACTGCGCGCGAAAACCGGGCGTTGAGGCATTGGCCAGATTACTGGCAGTTACCGCCTGTTGATTCAGCGTCTGGCTGGCTGCTCCCATCGCGGTATAAATTGCGTGATCCATTGAGCTATCCCGTCAGCGATTAGCGTAAGTTAACCAGCGTGTTGAGGATCTGGTCCTGGGTTTTGATGGTCTGGGCGTTAGACTGATAGTTACGCTGGGCAACGATCATATTGACCAGTTCTTTACTGAGATCGACGTTGGACGCTTCCAGCGCACCGTTGGTCAGGGTGCCAAAGTTGCCCGTCCCGGCTGTCCCCAACAGTGCCACGCCAGAAGATTGCGTCGCAGACCAGACGTTGTCGCCTTCGGATGCCAGACCTTCGTTGTTGGCAAAGTTCGCCAGTACAATCTGCCCCAGCAGTTGGGTTTGTTCGTTGGAATAGTTGCCGACAACCGTACCGTCATCATTGATTTGATAACTCACCAGATCGCCCGGTTTGTAGCCGTTCTGGGTGGTTGCCACAATGTTGTTAGCACCGGTATTTTGCTGCATGGAGTTGAGGAAACTCAGGCTAAACGTGGCGGGATCTGCGCCGTTAATTGCGCCAGTGGAAATATTCGCTGTTGGATCTGAGGTCAGAACGCCATTGGCATTAAACACCAGTGTTGTCGCTGTCTTCGCAATGCTGTTTGGATCACTACTATCCTGGGTGTAGACCTGCCAGTTATTATCCCCGGTCTTCACAAAGTAGACGCTCATGTCATGAGCATTACCCTGACTATCGAAAACAGTCACCGAACCTTTTTTGTTATAGCTATCCGCATTGCTGGCATCAAATGCGTTAACAGAGGGAAGCGGATCACTGGAATTCAGGTTGATCTGCATCGACGCCGTGGTGGTAGTTTTCGCTGCCATCAGGGTATTCGGGATCGAAATATTGGTCGGATTCGCCCCTTGCTGAATAGTCGGCGGCGTACCGGTTGCCGGGTAACCCGTCAGCTGTAAACCTTGCATATTCACCAGGTTACGGTTTTCATCCAGCTTAAATTGTCCGTTACGGCTGTAGAACACCGAACCGTTGCTGTCTACCAGACGGAAAAAACCGTTCTGGCTGATAGCAACGTCCAGACCACGCCCGGTGTTGGTGGTCGTGCCATCGGTAAAGTCCTGAGTGATACCGGCAACTTTTACCCCCAGTCCCACTTTCGAACCGGCAAACATATCGGCAAAAGAGGCCGTGCCTGATTTAAAGCCGTAGGTGGCGGAGTTGGCGATATTGTTGCCAATAACATCGAGGTTGGTGGCGGCAGCGTTTAATCCGCTAACCGCTTGAGAAAAGGCCATGACTGACTCCTGAAATGTGAAGGCTTAAATTATCTGCCGTACTTCGTCGAGGGTGGTGGTGCCGTAAGTGCCGAGATCCAGCGTATTACCGTTGTTGCCGCGGATCACACCCTGCACCAGAGCAAACTGCAACGGCTGGGCAACCAGTTGTGTACCACCGTTACTGGCGCTAATCGCTACGTTGTAAGAACCGTTCGGCGCAGTGCTGCCGTCAGTCAACGTACCGTCCCAGGTGAAACTGTGGACTCCGGCAGTCAGTTCACCGATATCAATGGTACGGACAACCGCACCGTTTTTATCGGTGATGGTGGCCGTAACTTTGTCTGCCGCCTGTTGCAGCTCAACACCAAACGGCGTGGTCGTGGTCATAGCCCCTTCTTCACTGCCGGTTCCCGCAAGAACAGTGGTGCCGGGGATCATCACGCCGTGACCGATCAGGTTACTGGCCTGTAACGACTGGCTGTTATCAATCTGTCCGGAAATAGATCCGAGCGTGGTATTGAGTTTTTCAATCCCGCTGACCGTGCTGATTTGAGCCAATTGCGACGTCAGCTCGTTGTTTTCCATTGGATTGGTCGGGTCCTGGTTTTTCAGCTGCGCCACCAGCAAAGTCAGAAAACTGCTTTGTAAATCTGCGGCGTTGCTGCCCGTGAGCGAACTACTACTGGTGGTGCTGACGCCGGTATTTGTCGGATCGGTGGTGGTTACCGCAATGGACATAGCTTTCTCCTTTATTGGCCGAGCGTAAGGGTTTTCAGCATCATGCTTTTCACCGTGTTGAGCACTTCAACATTGGCCTGATAGCTGCGTGACGCCGACATGGTGTTAACCATCTCCCCGACGACATCAACGTTTGGCATTTTCACGTAGCCCTTTGCATCCGCTAGCGGATTACCCGGTTCATAAACCAGTTTGTCCGGGGCCTGACTTTCTATAACATCGGCCACCTTTACGCCGCCTGTCGCAGCACCTGGCGCAGCGTTAACCTGGAATACCACCTGTTTTGCCCGATATGGCTGTCCATCGGGACCGGTCACGCTATCAGCATTCGCCAGATTACTGGCCGCCACGTTCAGGCGCTGGGATTGGGCAGTTAACGCCGACCCGGCGATATCAAAAATATTCAGCAGTGCCATCCGTTAATTTCCGCTCTGTAAAACGTTCATCATGCCTTTGATCTGCCCGCTCAACGCGCTAAGGCTCATCTGGTATTGCAGGCTGTTATCGGCAAACTGGGTGCGTTCACGATCCATATCGACAGTATTACCGTCAAGCGAAGGCTGGTCCGGAATACGGTATTGCAGTTCTGCGGTAGGAGGCGTCAGCGCCTGCGCCGGAATGTGTTGCGTTGAGGTCATCGTCAGTGCAACCACACTTGTTGCATCCCGTCCACGTTGCATGACTTTTTTAAGTTCACTGGCAAAATCGATATCGCGAGCCTGATAACCAGGGGTATCGGCATTGGCGATGTTTGCTGCCAGCACTTCCTGACGCTGGGCGCGCAGATTGAGCGCCTCTTGTTGAAAACGTAAGGCGGCGTCGAGCTTATCGAGCATATCTCCTCCGCAGGTATCAAAATTCTGCCATCAGCTTAAATGCCTTTACGCGCGCGTTATCGGCGGAATAAACGCAAAATGGGTCGCTATTTATGCCGTTGATGGTCATTGCGGACAGGTACAATTCACGTTGTAGAAATGGCTGGGGGGCGAAAATGCTGGCAATAAAACGTCGCGTGGCGATCATCGCGATACTGTTCAGTCCGTTAAGTGCGGCGAGCAATCTCACATCGCAATTGCACACCTTTTTTAGCGCCCAGCTCGCGGGGGTAAGTGATGAGGTTCGTGTTTCTATTCGTACAGCGCCCAATCTACTACCGCCGTGCGAGCAGCCATTGCTTTCGATGAGCAATAATTCCCGCCTGTGGGGCAATGTGAATGTGTTGGCTCGCTGCGGTAACGACAAACGATATTTACAAGTTAATGTGCAGGCTACAGGAAATTATGTGGTTGCCGCGATGCCCATTGTGCGGGGAGGAAAACTGGAAGCTGGCAATGTCAAACTGAAACGCGGCAGGCTGGATACCCTGCCACCGCGTACGGTGCTGGATATCAATCAACTTGTTGATGCCGTTAGCCTGCGCGATATATCACCCGATCAACCTATCCAGTTAACCCAGTTTCGCCAGGCATGGCGGGTAAAAGCGGGACAACGCGTCAACGTGATCGCCAGCGGTGATGGGTTTAGCGCCAACGCAGAAGGTCAGGCGCTGAACAATGCTGCCGTCGCACAGAATGCGCGGGTGCGCATGGTATCGGGACAGGTGGTCAGCGGCGTTGTTGATGCAGATGGGAATATTCTTATAAACCTGTAAGCTGTTAAAGATTACCCGTCCCTTGCCGATAAATAAGCAACACATGATAAAAGCGCCCTCAATGAGGAATAAACCATGAGTATTGACCGCACTTCACCTCTGAAGCCCGTAAGCACCGTTCAACCGCGTGAAACCACTGACGCGCCGGTAACGAATACCCGGGCGGCAAAAACAACCGCCGCCACCAGCACCAGTGTGACGTTAAGCGACGCGCAAGCAAAACTGATGCAACCCGGCAGCAGTGATATCAATCCTGAACGTGTCGAAGCGTTAAAGCTGGCGATTCGTAACGGTGAACTAAAAATGGACACCGGCAAAATTGCCGATGCGCTGATCAACGAAGCGCAGCAAGACTTGCAGAGTAACTGATCGTATGACGCGTCTTGCAGAGATCCTCGACCAGATGTCCGCTGTGCTTAACGATCTCAAAACGGTAATGGATCAAGAGCAGCAACATCTCTCAATGGGGCAGATCAACGGCAGCCAGTTGCAATGGATTACAGAACAAAAAAGCTCACTGCTGGCGACGCTGGATTACCTCGAACAGTTACGCAGGAAAGAACCCAATTCAGCAAATAGCGTTGATATTAGTCAACGCTGGCAGGAAATTACTGTGAAAACGCAGCAACTACGTCAAATGAATCAACATAACGGCTGGTTACTGGAAGGACAGATTGAGCGCAATCAACAGGCGCTGGAAATGTTGAAACCGCATCAGGAACCGACGCTATATGGGGCGAACGGTCAGACCTCAACAACCCATCGCGGCAGTAAAAAGATTTCGATCTGAAGATTATCTCCGGCCTGCACTGCAGGCCGGAATGCATTGTTACACCGTCCGGCGGGCAAATTCTTTAACTTTGAAGCCCAGTACCGCCAGTGCAGCGAAGTACGCGGCAATCCCCGCCAGCACGACCGCCATTAAACGCAGTAAGCGCCAGGGCATGGTACCCAATGACCACTCCGGCATGATATGTAACATACCTAAAAGCACGCCCGACATCACCAGTACCGCCACTACCAGACGCAACAGAAACGCCATCCAGCCAGGTTGCGGGGTAAAGATTTTCTGCTTACGCAACTGCCAGTAAAGCAGCGAAGCATTCAGACACGCCGCCAGACCAATAGAAAGTGACAGCCCGGCATGTTTCAACGGACCGATAAACGCCAGGTTCATCAATTGCGTTAAAATCAGCGTAACGATGGCAATTTTCACTGGCGTTTTAATGTCCTGGCGGGAATAAAAGCCAGGAGCCAACACTTTCACTACAATCAGGCCAATCAAACCCACCGAGTAGGCAATTAACGCCCGCTGGGTCATCAGCGCATCAAAGGCGGTAAATTTACCGTACTGGAACAGCGAAACGGTTAACGGACCGGAAAGAATGCCCAACGCAACCGCACTCGGCAGCGCCAACAGGAAACAAAGACGCAGCCCCCAGTCCATCAAACGGTTGTATTCATCATGATTGCCACTGGCAAAACTTTTCGACAGCGACGGCAGCAAAATGGTGCCAAGCGCCACGCCCAGTACACCGGACGGAAACTCCATTAAGCGGTCGGCGTAATACATCCAAGACACCGAACCGGAAGCAAGAAACGAGGCAAAAATGGTGTTGATGATTAAGGAGATCTGGCTCACAGAGACGCCAAGGATCGCCGGTCCCATCTGTTTCACCACGCGCATTGCTCCGGCATCGTGGAAGTTAATGCGTGGCAAAACCAGCATGCCGATCTTCTTCAGATGCGGTAGCTGATACACCAGCTGCAGGATGCCGCCGACCGTAACAGCCCAGGCCAGCGCCAGCACCGGTGGATTAAAGTACGGCGCGGCAAACAGCGCAAAGCCAATCATGCTGATATTGAGCAATGTCGGGGCAAACGCCGGAATTGAGAAGCGGTTCCAGGTATTCAGAATCGCTCCCACCAGCGACGCCAGGGAGATCAGCAAGATATAGGGAAAGGTTATCTTTAGTAGCTGGCTGGTCAGGGCAAATTTGTCGGCAGTGTCAGCGAAGCCAGGCGCGGTCACCATGATCACCCACGGTGCAGCGAGCATGCCAGCGACCGTCACAACCGCCAGCGCAAGTGTCAGCAGGCCAGAAACATAAGAGACAAAGACCCGCGTGGCGTCTTCACCCTGCTTGCTTTTATATTCCGCCAGAATCGGTACAAATGCCTGGGAAAATGCCCCTTCGGCAAAAATACGGCGCAACAAGTTAGGAAGTTTAAAAGCGACGAAAAAGGCGTCGGTTGCCATCCCTGCGCCAAAGATTCTGGCGACAATTGCGTCACGTGCGAAGCCAAGCACACGCGAAAACATGGTCATCGAGCTGACGGCGGCCAGCGATTTTAATAAATTCATCGGTGTTCTAATCCAGACCCACGGGCAAAACGCCTGCAAGGCAGGCGCTGAAAGAGGCGAATAGTCTACCTGGATTATGGTGAATTGCTACCGCCAGATGTTACAGGGTTTATTCACTCATCGCATCGCGCCAGATCTTGTCAATGATACGTTGCGCCAGCACGGCCTGTTCGCCGGCGGTTTGCGGAACTGTCTGATTTTGCACGCATTCAATGAAGTGCCGCGCACAGCCGACAAATCCACGTTGCTCAAGCGTACTCTGCCAACCAGGAATCGGTTTATGCACTACGCCCTGCCCGCGCTCCTCACGCCATTCGCGCATATCCGTAATGTCGATGAGCGCACCATCAGTCACGGCCTGCACGGTTTCACGCTGACTTCCGGCACGGCGATGCATACAGGTGGTGATCTGCAAAGGACCGGCCGAAAAATGGTGCTCGGCAAACAGCATTTCGCCAGCGTCATTAGTCAGTAGCGTACCGCCATCCAGAGAGGCTTTACCGCCCGACAACCACAGCGCGGTATCCACCACATGCAGATAATCATCCAGCAACGTGAAATAAAGATCGTGTGGCCCGACGCTATTGCTACGATGTTTATCCATTCTTAGCGAGGCTGCGGTGGCGAGTTGCTTTTTTAACTCACCGTAGAGTGGTGCGAAACGACGGTTAAAACCGACCATCAACGTCAGTTTTTTCCGCGCCGCCAGTTCCACCAGCCGTTCAGCATCGCGCAGATTTTCTGCCAGCGGTTTATCGACACAGACATGTACCCCCGCATTGAGTAACGTACTGACCACGTCAAAGTGGCTGGCGGTGCTGGAATGCACAAAAACCGCATCGCAACTGGCGGCAAGGCTGGATAACGAATCGGCATAAGGAATGCGCCAGCTGTCACAAATTGGCAGGGCTTTGGCGCGCGTAGGCGACCACGCACCTTGTAACGTCCAGTCAGACGCTGCCGCCAGCACCGGTAACCACGCTTTTTGCGCAATGCCGCCTAATCCCACTACACCGATACGTAATTTTTTCACTTTAATCTCCCAGGTGGGCCAGCAACGAATCAAGACGCTGTTTCAGTTCTGCCACTTCGATTTCCAGGGCTTCGACGCGGGCCTGTAAATCACCGTCAACCGCGTTCGACATATCCGTTACCGCCGGCTGATCCTCTACCTCACCACTGAAAAGATGCATGTAGCGGCTTTCACGTTTACCCGGTTCGCGGGCCAGACGCACCACAAAAGGACCATCTTCGCGATTTGCCAGTTGTTCCAGCGTCGACTCCACTTCCGCCATATCGCTGAATTCATACATTCGCGCGGCGCGGCTGCGCAGTTCACCCGGCGTCTGGGCACCACGCAATAACAACGTGGTGATTAACGCCACTTCTGCGGCGCTCAGTTTCAGATCGCCAAATTCTGAATTACAAAAACGTTGCTCATATTTGGTGACCCGATTACCAAAACCGCTCACCGTGCGTAGATAATGACGTTTGACCAGATTATCCAGCTGTTCCTGCACTTCAGATTCACTCAGATTCATAACCGGTTCACGGTTCGTTTTCTGATTACAGGCCGTGACTACACCATTGACTGAGAGCGGGTATTGCTCCGGCGTGGTCACCTGCTTTTCCAGCAAGCAGCCAATCACGCGAGCTTCCAGGGCAGTAAGTTGATATTTCATGAGATTCTCCTTAGCGGCCGGGCGTCCAGTCTGGGGTAGTTAATGCCGTCAGTACGTGATCGCGCCATTGTCCATCAATCAACAGATAGTCTTTCGCATAGCCTTCTTTTTCAAAACCCAGTCGCGCCAGTAAATCACCGCTGCGTTTATTGTGCGGCATATAATTAGCCATAATGCGATGAATATGTTGGGTGCGCTGCATATAACGAATGGCTGCGGTCAGGGCTTCAAACATGAGTCCTTTGCCCTGCCATTTTTGCCCAATCGAATAACCGAGATAGCAGGCATGAAAAGAGCCACGAACAACATTGGAAAAATTGGCAACGCCAATAATCTCTTTTTCGTCCGGGTCGAATAAGCCAAAGTAGAAAGCTGAACCTTGTTTATGAAATTCGTTAATCATCCCTAGCCTGGCCTGCCAGCCTGATGGATAACAGTGGCTTTCGTCGCGCACTGGCTCCCAGGGCTTGAGGAAATGGCGATTCTCTGCGTAATAATCCGCCAGACGCCAGGCATCACGATCATGCACCAGACGCACGACCAGTCGGTCTGTGGTTAAGCGCACTTTTGGCACGTTACTGCGATAGCCAAACATTCTATACCTACTCCTTCCCGTAACGTCTTTAATACGCTGTAAGTATTACTATACCTGCGCAACCAGACCCTGTGAAAAGTCCAGAATGCCATTTTCTGCATTATTCACATATTTGATAAAAACTCTCTATCAAAGCGACGTTTTGATAAAAAAATATTGTCCCCGAAGTGATGGGAAAAGTCTTAGCGGCAATGCAGAATAGAAAGTGCTCATCTTTTATTTCCCGGGAGGGGAAATGTCCCGCGTGTCGCAGGCGAGGAACCTGGGTAAATATTTCCTGCTCATCGATAATATGCTGGTCGTGCTGGGGTTCTTTGTTGTCTTCCCGCTGATCTCTATCCGCTTCGTTGATCAAATGGGCTGGGCCGCCGTCATGGTCGGTATTGCCCTCGGCCTACGCCAGTTTATTCAGCAAGGTCTGGGTATTTTCGGCGGAGCAATTGCCGACCGCTTTGGTGCCAAACCGATGATTGTTACCGGTATGCTGATGCGTGCCGCCGGATTCGCCACAATGGGTATCGCCCACGAACCGTGGCTACTGTGGTTTTCATGCCTGCTTTCGGGACTCGGCGGCACGTTGTTTGATCCTCCGCGTTCGGCGCTGGTGGTGAAATTAATCCGTCCACAGCAGCGTGGTCGTTTTTTCTCGCTGTTGATGATGCAGGACAGTGCCGGTGCGGTCATTGGCGCATTGTTGGGGAGCTGGCTGTTGCAATACGACTTTCGCCTGGTCTGCGCCACAGGGGCAGTTTTGTTTGTGCTGTGTGCAGCGTTCAATGCGTGGTTGTTACCGGCATGGAAACTCTCCACCGTACGCACGCCCGTTCGCGAAGGCATGACCCGCGTGATGCGCGACAAGCGTTTTGTCACCTATGTCCTGACGCTGGCGGGTTACTACATGCTGGCTGTACAAGTGATGCTGATGCTGCCAATTATGGTCAACGACGTGGCTGGCGCGCCCTCTGCCGTTAAATGGATGTATGCCATTGAAGCGTGTCTGTCGTTAACGTTGCTCTACCCTATCGCCCGCTGGAGTGAAAAGCATTTTCGTCTGGAACACCGGTTAATGGCTGGGCTGTTGATAATGTCATTAAGCATGATGCCAGTGGGCATGGTCAGCGGCCTGCAACAACTTTTCACCCTGATTTGTCTGTTTTATATCGGGTCGATCATTGCCGAGCCTGCGCGTGAAACCTTAAGTGCTTCGCTGGCAGACGCAAGAGCTCGCGGCAGCTATATGGGGTTTAGCCGTCTGGGTCTGGCGATTGGCGGCGCTATTGGTTATATCGGTGGCGGCTGGCTGTTTGACCTGGGCAAATCGGCGCACCAGCCAGAGCTTCCGTGGATGATGCTGGGCATTATTGGCATCTTCACTTTCCTTGCGCTGGGTTGGCAGTTTAGCCAGAAACGCACCGCGCGTCGTTTGCTTGAACGCGACGCCTGATTTGATACTCCCCCCTGACTCCTCCATACTGAAAGTGAACTGACAGCCAAATGGAGGAGTCACGTGAAGCTATACATTTACGATCACTGCCCTTACTGCCTCAAAGCCCGCATGATTTTCGGCCTGAAAAATATCCCCGTCGAATTACATGTTCTGCTCAACGACGACGCAGAAACACCCACCCGGATGGTCGGTCAAAAACAGGTTCCCATTCTGCAAAAAGATGACAGCCGCTATATGCCAGAAAGCATGGACATCGTTCACTATGTCGATAAACTCGACGGCAAACCGTTACTGACCGGCAAACGTTCCCCTGCCATTGAAGAGTGGCTGCGCAAGGTCAATGGCTACGCCAACAAACTGCTGTTGCCGCGTTTTGCCAAATCGGCATTTGATGAGTTTTCTACTCCTGCCGCGCGCAAATATTTCGTCGACAAGAAAGAGGCCAGCGCGGGTAATTTTGCCGACCTGCTGGCCCACTCTGACGGTCTGATTAAGAATATCAGCGATGATTTACGTGCGCTGGACAAACTGATCGTCAAACCGAACGCCGTGAATGGCGAACTTTCGGAAGATGATATTCAGCTATTTCCGCTGCTGCGTAATCTGACGCTGGTAGCCGGAATTAACTGGCCAAGCCGCGTTGCTGATTACCGCGATAATATGGCGAAACAGACACAAATCAATTTGTTATCATCAATGGCGATTTAATCCTGACCCGCCGCGGCAGCCTGTATTCGCGGGTTGCCGCCGTTTTCAGTTTTTTCTGCTGGCGCGTTTATCGCTGGTGACACATGCTGCGTTGTGTCAGGATATTGACGCGGATTTCATGTCGAGGACTACCATGAACAAGTTTTTATTTGCCGCTGCATTGATCGTCAGTGGCCTGCTCGTTGGCTGTAATCAACTCACCCAATACACCATCACCGAACAAGAAATTAACCAGTCGCTTGCGAAACATAATAATTTCTCAAAAGATATCGGTTTACCCGGCGTGGCTGACGCCCATATTGTTCTGACAAACCTGACCAGCCAAATTGGTCGCGAAGAGCCGAATAAGGTTACCCTAACCGGAGACGCCAATCTGGACATGAACTCCCTGTTCGGTAGCCAGAAAGCGACCATGAAACTGAAGCTGAAAGCGCTGCCCGTGTTTGATAAAGAAAAAGGCGCGATCTTCCTGAAAGAGATGGAAGTGGTCGATGCGACGGTACAACCGGAAAAAATGCAAACAGTGATGCAAACGTTGCTCCCCTATTTGAACCAGGCATTACGCAATTACTTTAACCAGCAACCTGCTTACGTCCTGCGCGAAGATGGCAGCCAGGGCGAAGCAATGGCGAAGAAACTGGCGAAAGGCATTGAAGTGAAGCCAGGCGAAATTGTCATTCCGTTTACTGATTAATCACGAGGGCGCATTCGCGCCCTTTATTTTTCGTGCAAAGGAAAACGTTTCCGCTTATCCTTTGTGTCCGGCAAAAACATCCCTTCAGCCGGAGCATAGAGATTAATGACTGCACCATCCCAGGTATTAAAGATCCGCCGCCCAGACGACTGGCACCTTCACCTCCGCGATGGCGACATGTTAAAAACTGTCGTGCCGTATACCAGCGAAATTTATGGACGGGCTATCGTAATGCCCAATCTGGCTCCGCCCGTGACCACCGTTGAGGCTGCCGTGGCGTATCGCCAGCGCATTCTTGACGCCGTACCTGCCGGGCACGATTTCACCCCGCTGATGACCTGTTATTTAACAGATTCGCTGGATCCTAATGAGCTGGAGCGCGGATTTAACGAAGGCGTGTTCACCGCTGCAAAACTTTATCCGGCAAACGCAACCACTAACTCCAGCCACGGCGTTACGTCAGTTGACGCAATCATGCCGGTACTTGAGCGCATGGAAAAAATCGGTATGCCGCTACTGGTGCATGGTGAAGTGACACATGCAGATATCGACATTTTTGATCGTGAAGCGCGCTTTATAGAAAGCGTGATGGAACCGCTGCGCCAGCGCCTGACCGCGCTGAAAGTCGTTTTTGAGCATATCACCACCAAAGACGCTGCCGACTATGTCCGTGACGGAAATGAACGGCTGGCTGCCACCATCACTCCGCAGCATCTGATGTTTAACCGCAACCATATGCTGGTTGGTGGCGTGCGTCCGCACCTGTATTGTCTACCCATCCTCAAACGCAATATCCACCAACAGGCATTGCGTGAACTGGTCGCCAGCGGTTTTAATCGTGTATTCCTCGGAACGGATTCTGCGCCACATGCACGTCATCGCAAAGAGAGCAGCTGCGGCTGCGCGGGCTGTTTCAACGCCCCAACCGCGCTGGGCAGTTACGCTACCGTCTTTGAAGAGATGAATGCTTTGCAGCACTTTGAAGCATTCTGTTCTGTAAACGGCCCGCAGTTCTATGGCTTGCCGGTCAACGACACATTCATCGAACTGGTACGTGAAGAGCAACAGGTTGCTGAAAGCATCGCACTGACTGATGACACCCTGGTGCCATTCCTCGCTGGGGAAACGGTACGCTGGTCCGTTAAACAATAAAAATCGTAGCTTCCTGTTGTCATTAGGTTATTTTGCCTGTATAAATAACCAGTATATTCAACAGGGGGCTATTATGCGAATTGAAGTCACCATAGCGAAAACTTCTCCATTGCCAGCTGGGGCTATTGACGCCCTGGCTGGCGAACTTTCCCGCCGTATTCAGTATGCGTTTCCTGATAATGAAGGCCACGTATCGGTACGTTATGCCGCAGCGAATAATTTATCGGTTATTGGCGCAACAAAAGAAGATAAACAGCGCATTAGCGAAATTCTCCAGGAAACGTGGGAAAGCGCCGATGACTGGTTTGTCAGCGAATAATATGCAGTGATTTTTGTTTTTGCCGGGTCGCCCCGGCTTTTTTATTTTACTTACAAATTTTGAGTACAAAATTTCTACACTTCCTCAAAATAATTGCACAATATGCTAAAAAAATATGAATGACATGCTGTTTTATTGTTCATATAAATCTTAAAAGCAGAAATTTATCTGTTCCCCCCTTTAAAAATTCGGTGAATACCCTTACTTATTGGTATACTGAAGTTGCTTCAGATAAAAACGCATTGAACCTCGAATAACGTTGTCTAGTAACACGAATTAGGGGGCCATGATGGAAAAAAATAATGAAGTCATTCAGACTCATCCGCTCGTAGGGTGGGACATCAGCACCGTTGATAGCTATGATGCGCTGATGTTGCGTTTGCACTACCAGACCCCAAATAAGTCCGAGCAGGAAGGGACTGAAGTTGGTCAGACGCTCTGGTTAACCACTGATGTTGCCAGACAATTTATTTCGATATTAGAAGCAGGAATCGCCAAAATTGAATCCGGTGATTTCCAGGTAAACGAGTATCGGCGTCATTAACATGACATGACCATCCACCCAAAAGGCACCTCACCGGTGCCTTTACCATTTCTGGGTTGTATATCTGCATTCAGTTAATTACTCTGCTTAAACCATGAGGGCAGAGAGAAAAAAATGAAATACGATCTCATCATTATTGGCAGCGGTTCCGTAGGCGCTGCCGCCGGGTATTATGCAACCCGCGCCGGTTTAAACGTGCTAATGACCGACGCCCATATGCCACCACATCAACACGGCAGCCACCACGGCGATACGCGATTAATTCGCCATGCTTATGGTGAAGGCGAAAAGTATGTCCCGCTGGTCCTCCGCGCGCAAACACTGTGGGATGACCTCTCCCGCCACAACGAAGATGATCCCATTTTTGTACGCTCTGGTGTCATTAACCTCGGCCCGGCTGACTCCGCATTTCTCGCCAACGTCGCCCACAGCGCCGAACAGTGGCAACTCAATGTTGAAAAGCTCGATGCGCAAGGGATTATGGCCCGCTGGCCGGAAATACGCGTCCCGGACAACTACATCGGCTTATTTGAGACTGATTCCGGCTTTTTACGCAGCGAACTGGCGATTAAAACCTGGATCCAACTGGCGAAGGAAGCGGGCTGTGCGCAGCTGTTCAACTGCCCGGTCACCGCAATTCGTCATGACGATGATGGCGTAACTATTGAAACGGCAGACGGTGAGTATCAGGCGAAAAAAGCGATTGTCTGCGCGGGAACATGGGTAAAAGACCTACTCCCGGAGCTGCCTGTCCAGCCCGTACGCAAAGTATTTGCCTGGTATCAGGCCGATGGCCGCTATAGCGTGAAGAATAAATTCCCGGCATTTACCGGTGAACTGCCCAATGGCGATCAATATTATGGTTTTCCGGCAGAAAACGACGCGTTGAAGATTGGCAAACATAACGGAGGCCAGGTTATCCATTCAGCGGATGAACGTGTTCCGTTTGCGGAAGTGGTCAGCGATGGTTCGGAAGCCTTCCCGTTCTTGCGCAATGTGTTGCCGGGTATCGGTTGCTGCCTGTACGGCGCTGCCTGCACCTATGATAATTCGCCTGACGAAGATTTTATTATCGATACCCTACCCGGCCACGATAATACACTGCTCATTACCGGCCTGAGTGGGCACGGTTTTAAATTTGCGTCAGTTTTAGGGGAAATAGCTGCCGATTTTGCGCAAGACAAAAAAAGCGATTTTGATTTGACGCCATTCAGGCTTTCCCGCTTCCAATAATCATCATTACGGCCTCCAGAATGAGGCCGTTTTTACAGGAGTATTTAATGCGTCGGCTGTTGCACTATCTCATCAATAATATTCGCGAGCATCTGATGCTTTATCTTTTTCTCTGGGGATTGTTGGCAATTATGGATCTGATCTATGTGTTTTATTTTTAGTTTTCCGCACTGACATAAACTGACAAATATTTAATCTCCCTTTCATATAGCGTGAAAAATTGAATGAGATTATTCCTGCTTCAACAGCACTCACCAGACATCTCTGATGCTGAACCCACTAAACTTATGAAGATTCTTTCATTATTAATTCAAAATTATTGAAATAAAAATAAATATCATTCGATTTGTTATTTTTGTGTTGCAATTCATTCTCCGACACGCCATTTTCTTTCTCTCGCAAAGTCGTTTTGGATGCACTTATGTCATTCACAAATACCCCTGAACGCTATGGTGTTATATCTGCGGCCTTACATTGGATAAGCGCAATTATTGTCTACGGCATGTTTGCTTTAGGTCTGTGGATGGTCACGCTCAGTTATTACGATGGCTGGTATCACAAAGCACCCGAACTGCATAAAAGCATCGGTATTTTGTTAATGATGGGGCTGGTTATTCGCGTTCTGTGGCGCGTCATATCTCCACCGCCGGGTCCGCTGCAGAGTTATTCTCCCATGACTCGTCTTGGCGCAAAGGCTGGACATCTCGCATTGTACTTATTGCTGTTCGCCATCGGCATCAGCGGCTATCTGATCTCAACTGCCGATGGTAAACCGATCAGCGTTTTTGGCTGGTTTGACGTCCCCGCGACCCTCGCCGACGCTGGCGCACAGGCTGACTTTGCCGGTGCCCTGCATTTTTGGCTCGCGTGGAGCGTCGTAGTACTGTCCGTTATGCATGGATTTATGGCCCTGAAGCATCATTTCATCGATAAAGACGACACTCTGAAGCGCATGCTGGGAAAGTCGTCATCTGACTATGGAGTATAAAAAATGAAAAAAAGCCTGCTTGGTTTAACCTTCGCTTCCCTGATGTTCTCTGCCGGTTCAGCGGTTGCCGCCGATTACAAAATTGACAAAGAAGGTCAGCACGCCTTTGTTAACTTCCGCATCCAGCATCTTGGCTATAGCTGGTTATATGGCACCTTTAAAGATTTCGACGGTACTTTTACCTTTGATGAAAAAAATCCGGCTGCCGATAAAGTGAATGTGACAATTAACACCACCAGCGTCGATACTAATCACGCCGAACGCGATAAACATCTTCGCAGTGCAGATTTCCTCAATACTGCAAAATATCCACAGGCAACATTCACCTCCACCAGCGTGAAGAAAGACGGTGACGAATTGGATATTACCGGCGATCTGACGCTGAATGGCGTAACCAAACCCGTCACGCTGGAAGCGAAATTAATTGGTCAAGGCGACGACCCGTGGGGTGGTAAACGTGCAGGCTTCGAGGCCGAAGGCAAAATTAAGCTCAAGGACTTCAATATCAAAACAGATTTAGGTCCAGCTTCTCAGGAAGTGGATCTGATTATTTCAGTGGAAGGCGTACAGCAGAAGTAAGAGTGAAATGTTGCCGGATGGCACGCATCCGGCAATGATATTTATTCTGTTGGATCAGGAATGCCCAGTGTTGTATTCAGACGTCCACGAGACTTATTAAAGATCTTATTGCCATTTTCACGTCCTGCCCGACGGCGTCGCTGTTCTTCAGGCGGTAACGCGCTTTCTTCGCAGCAAATCTCACTACAACAACCTTTGTATTTTTCCGCACATACTGGACACTGAATAAAAAGCAGGTGGCAGCCATCATTTTTACAGTTGGTATGGCTGTCGCACGGCGCACCGCACTGGTGGCAATACGCGATAATCTCATCAGATATACGTTCGCCCATCCGCTCGTCAAAAACAAAATTTTTGCCAATAAAACGTACCGGTAAACCCTGCTCGCGCGCCTTGCGGGCGTATTCAATAATTCCGCCCTCGATATGCCAGACTTTATTGAATCCGTTATGTTTCATCCAGGCACTGGCCTTTTCACAACGAATGCCGCCGGTGCAGTACATAACGATTTTTTTATCTTTATGTGCCTGCATCATCTCGACTGCTTTTGGCAGCTGCTCACGGAAGGTATCTGCCGGAATTTCCAGCGCGTTTTCAAAGTGCCCCACTTCATACTCATAGTGGTTACGCATGTCGATAAACAATGCATCGGGATCGTCAAGCATGGCGTTCACTTCCGCCGCTTGCAGATACTCACCCACATTGCTGGCATCAAAGTGAGGATCGTCAATACCGTCGGCAACGATACGATCGCGGACCTTCATGCGCAGTACCCAGAAGGATTTCCCGTCATCATCCAACGCGATATTCAGGCGTAAGCCCTCTAAAGCCGGGTCGAAGGCATAAAGCTGCGCGCGAAATGTTTCAACATTGCTCGCAGGTACGCTGATTTGCGCGTTAATGCCCTCATGCGCCAGATACACTCGCCCAAAAACATTCAGCGCGGTAAACAGCTGATATAAAGCGTCACGGGTCGCCTTAGGATCGGCGATGTGGAAATACTTATAAAACGAAATGGTGGTTCGCGGTTCGCTCTCAGCCAACATTTTGGCTTTTAACGCGTCGTTGGAAATGCGGTTGTGTAACACTGGCATGGTGTACGGTTCCTGCGAGATGAGAAAGTAAAAATCCGCGGCATGATATAGCAATTATCGATAATTAACATCCACACATTTTACGCTACATTTGCGCATTAAAAATTATTTGTTATTTACAAGCGCGGCAATTTCGCCCAGTCTTCAGTCACAAATTTTGGTTGCGGACGAAAAAATGCGACAATACATACAATTGCCCGTATAGGTTGAAAAACAGGATTGATATGACGAATCTACCCAAGTTCTCCACCGCACTGCTTCATCCGCGTTATTGGTTAACCTGGTTGGGTATTGGCGTACTTTGGTTAGTCGTGCAATTGCCCTACCCGGTTATCTACCGCCTCGGTTGTGGATTAGGAAAACTTGCGTTACGTTTTATGAAACGACGCGCAAAAATTGTGCATCGCAACCTGGAACTGTGCTTCCCGGAAATGAGCGAACAAGAACGCCGTAAAATGGTGGTGAAGAATTTCGAATCCGTTGGCATGGGACTGATGGAAACTGGCATGGCGTGGTTCTGGCCGGACCGCAGAATCGCCCGCTGGACGGAAGTGATCGGCATGGAACACATTCGTGACGTGCAGGCGCAAAAACGCGGCATCCTGTTAGTTGGCATCCATTTTCTGACACTGGAGCTTGGTGCGCGGCAGTTTGGTATGCAGGAACCGGGGATTGGCGTTTACCGCCCGAACGATAATCCACTGATTGACTGGCTACAAACCTGGGGCCGTTTGCGCTCAAATAAATCGATGCTCGACCGCAAAGATTTAAAAGGCATGATTAAAGCCCTGAAAAAAGGCGAAGTGGTCTGGTACGCACCGGATCATGATTACGGCCCGCGCTCAAGCGTTTTCGTCCCGTTGTTTGCCGTTGAGCAGGCTGCGACCACGACCGGAACCTGGATGCTGGCACGGATGTCCGGCGCATGTCTGGTGCCCTTCGTTCCATGCCGTAAGCCAGATGGCAAAGGGTATCAGTTGATTATACTGCCGCCAGAGTGTTCTCCGCCGCTGGATGATGCCGAAACCACCGCCGCGTGGATGAACAAAGTGGTCGAAAAATGCATCATGATGGCACCAGAGCAGTATATGTGGTTACACCGTCGCTTTAAAACACGCCCGGAAGGCGTTCCTTCACGCTATTAAATCTTCCATGCTGGATGCTTCAGAATGGCATCCGGCATTACCACAGCAAATCCCCCTGATTTAGCGATAAAAGCTCTCTGGATTGCGCCCCCTGGAAGTCGGGCGCATAATTAGTGTGCTTATCTTTTCTTCTTATGTTCACCGCGCCTGGCGCACCAACAGCGGATTGCTATGTCACCCTGTGAAAATGACACCCCTATAAACTGGAAACGAAACCTGATCGTCGCCTGGCTAGGCTGTTTTCTTACCGGTGCCGCCTTCAGTCTGGTAATGCCCTTCTTACCCCTCTACGTTGAGCAGCTTGGCGTTACCGGTCACTCCGCCCTGAATATGTGGTCCGGTATTGTCTTCAGCATTACATTTTTATTTTCGGCCATCGCCTCACCGTTTTGGGGTGGACTCGCCGACCGTAAAGGCCGAAAACTCATGCTATTACGCTCTGCTCTCGGCATGGGCATCGTGATGGTGTTGATGGGACTGGCACAAAATATCTGGCAGTTTTTGATCCTGCGGGCGCTTCTTGGTTTACTTGGCGGATTTGTCCCCAACGCTAATGCTCTTATCGCCACACAAGTACCGCGTAATAAAAGCGGCTGGGCGCTGGGTACGCTCTCCACAGGCGGCGTTAGCGGCGCGTTGCTCGGCCCAATGGCTGGCGGTTTGCTCGCTGATAGCTACGGCTTACGTCCGGTATTCTTTATTACCGCCAGTGTGCTCATACTCTGCTTTTTCGTCACCCTGTTTTGCATCAGAGAAAAATTCCAGCCGGTCAGCAAAAAAGAGATGCTGCATATGCGGGAAGTGGTGACATCACTTAAAAACCCGAAACTGATACTCAGCCTGTTTGTCACCACGTTAATCATCCAGGTGGCGACGGGCTCAATTGCCCCCATTCTGACGCTGTATGTCCGCGAACTGGCGGGTAACGTCAGTAACGTCGCTTTTATCAGTGGCATGATCGCCTCGGTGCCAGGCGTGGCGGCTCTGCTGAGTGCACCACGACTCGGCAAACTTGGCGATCGAATCGGCCCCGAAAAGATCCTGATTACGGCGCTGATCTTTTCTGTACTGCTGTTGATCCCAATGTCATACGTTCAGACGCCATTACAACTTGGGATTTTACGTTTTTTGCTCGGTGCCGCCGATGGTGCACTACTCCCCGCCGTACAGACACTGTTGGTTTACAACTCGAGCAACCAAATCGCCGGGCGTATCTTCAGCTATAACCAGTCGTTTCGTGATATTGGAAACGTTACCGGACCATTGATGGGAGCCGCGATTTCAGCGAACTACGGTTTCAGAGCGGTATTTCTCGTCACCGCTGGCGTAGTGTTATTCAACGCAGTCTATTCATGGAACAGTCTACGTCGTCGTCGAATACCCCAGGTATCGAACTGATTTTTCGCCTTTCATACTTGCAAAAGCGGAGAATCAGCTATCCTTTTCCCTGAAACCTCATCAACTCAAAGGGAGAATCGTGATGACCATGTACGCAACGCTTGAAGAAGCCATTGACGCTGCACGCGAAGAATTTCTTGCAGACAACCCCGGCATCGACGCCGAAAACGCGAATGTGCAACAGTTCAATGCCCAAAAATACGTTTTGCAGGACGGCGACATCATGTGGCAAGTTGAGTTTTTTGCCGACGAAGGGGAAGAAGGTGAATGTTTACCCATGCTTAGCGGTGAAGCTGCGCAAAGTGTCTTTGACGGCGACTATGATGAGATAGAGATCCGCCAGGAGTGGCAGGAAGAGAATACATTACATGAATGGGACGAGGGGGAATTTCAGCTTGAGCCACCGCTGGATACCGAGGAAGGACGCGCAGCAGCTGATGAGTGGGATGAACGTTAATCACTCATACGGGCCATGATGAATGTCGATCGGCAGCAGTAAAGTATCAAAAACCAGGGAGAATGGCAGATCAAGGATCGTGACATAACGCCAGGCGGAGTCACGCACATCCCATTGCACACCGGGATAATATTGGTTGCCATGCCCCTGCCCCGGTATAGTGCGACTAATGATGCTGCCACAGCCACTCAGCAAGGTCACCATGATGCTCACCACAATTAAACGCATTTGATACCTCTTCCGTAAAAAAATACCGGCATAACGCCGGTATTTTTATTGGCTCGTTGTTTTTGCCGGATGCGGCGTGAACGCCTTGCTCGACCCACAAAATTTTGCAAAATCAATAATTTGCAGGAACAATGTAGGCCTGATAAGCGTAGCGCATCAGGCAACTACGTTTTTATTGCGAAGCCGCATCCGGTTTACGCAATGCCAGTGGATTGAGCTTTATCCCTTCGTAATAACTCACCCATGAAGAATATCTCTCAGGGGAATTCCAGACGCGGAAATGCAGACGGGCCATCGTCACCGGATCGCTTAGCAGCACCAGGCGACGATCGCGATTCAGCTTCTCTGGCGTCTCGTTCAGCGCCTGTTCAACGTGGCGGTCACGGGCGATTTCCAGCACCTTACTGGCCCGGTGACGCGCGGTCGCCATTGCGGTTGCCAGAGCGTTAAATGACGGGTTAAACACTGCGTGCATAAAGCCATCGTCAAGGGAGCGTTGGCGATTCATCTCAAGGAACCGATCGGTATCAACCAGCACCTGCGGCGGTGAATACTCTTCCGGGATCAGGAACAGTTTCCAGCGTTTGGTGCGCAGACCAACGGTGGCACGGCTGGAAATCACCGAAACAAACGGTGACAGGATCAACGAGAAGACAATCGGTGCCAGCCAGAACAGGAAACGCAGATCCAACCACGCCATCCCAACAGCCCACACTAACCCTAACAGCAGCTGTGAGCCGTGGCGTTTGAACGCTTCACCCCAGGAAGTGGAGTCATCATCACGCTGCGGTGAATTCCACACCACTTCCCAGCCAAGGAACGCGCTGACGACGAAGACCGTATGGAACAGCATGCGTACCGGAGCCAGCAGCACGGAAAACAGCACTTCCAGCAGCAACGATAATGTAACGCGCCAGAAGCCGCCGTATTCTTTCGTTCCTTTGCACCAGATAAGCAAAATGCTCAATAACTTCGGCAGGAACAACAGCACCATGGTCGAAGCAAAAAGTGCAATCGCCAGCTCAGGACGCCACTGCGGCCACACCGGGAATAACTGCCGTGGTTGCAGGAAGTATTGCGGTTCGGTCAACGCATGCACTACCTGCAATGCAGTAGAGAGCGCGAGGAACATAAACCACAACGGAGCGGAGAGATAAGACATCACGCCCGTCAGGAACACCGCACGGTGAACCGGATGCATACCCTTCACCAGGAACAGACGGAAGTTCATCAGGTTACCGTGGCACCAGCGGCGGTCACGTTTTAGCTCATCAAGCAAGTTAGGCGGTAATTCTTCATAAGAACCCGGGAGATCGTAAGCAATCCAGACTCCCCAACCTGCACGGCGCATCAACGCCGCTTCCACGAAGTCATGTGACAGGATTGAACCGGCAAAGGAACCTTCGCCCGGCAGCGGAGCCAGTGCGCAGTGCTCGATAAACGGTTTCACGCGGATAATCGCGTTATGTCCCCAGTAGTGCGACTCGCCAAGTTGCCAGAAGTGCAAACCGGCTGTAAACAGTGGCCCATACACGCGGGTCGCGAACTGCTGACAGCGCGCATACAGCGTATCCATACCGGACGCTTTCGGCGACGACTGAATGATCCCGGCGTTCGGGTTGGCTTCCATCAGGCGCACCAGGCCGCACAAACAATCACCGGTCATTACCGAGTCAGCATCCAGCACCACCATGTAGCTGTACTGGCTGCCCCATCGACGGCAGAAGTCATCGATATTACCGCTTTTACGCTTCACGCGACGACGGCGGCGGCGATAGAAAATCTGACCTTCGCCACCGACTTCAGCGATAAGCTCCATCCAGGCTTTTTGCTCTGCGACGCAGATATCCGGGTTATAACTGTCACTCAGAATGTAAACATCAAAGTGTTTGGCATTCCCGGTGGCTTTTACTGATTCCCACGTTGCACGCAAGCCAGCAAAAACACGGTTCACGTCTTCGTTACAGATAGGCATGATCAACGCCGTGCGATGCTCCGGGTTTAATGGTTCATCGCCAACTGTCGACGCAGATATACTGTATTTATCGCGACCAATAAGCAGTTGCAGGAAGCCCATCAACGCCGTCCAGAATCCGGCGGACACCCAACAGAACAGTACCGCAAAGAGGATCAGGATACCGGTTTGCAGCATATAAGGCAGAAGCTGCATGAAGGAAACCCACACATCCTGACCAACCATATCCATAGGATTAATCAGCGCCCAACCCTGATAAGGAAGAATGGTCTTCATATACCAGGTCGCGACGACAGTTTGCGCGAGCGTCAGGATCAACAGAATGTAACGGCGGATAGTACCGACGGTACGCCACTTTTGCTCGCTCTCCTGCTCTTCTTTGGTCAAACGAGCCAGATAGCGCGGCGTTACATCGCGTCCACGCAGGCGATCCCAGAAACGGCCTACAGGGTTGGTACGCCACGGGTCGGGAAACATCGAGGAGCGTTTTGCTTCTGGCATCGCCTTAAGCTGATCGCGCCCTTCATCATCTTTAATTAACTGTCCATCAGCAAGTGAATCTGGCCAGGCTTGTTCCAGACGCGCCTTTACCGAGCCTTGCGGGGAGTCATCCTCCCGCGCCCAAGTGCGGTGTTCGGCATCCAGCGCCTGATGAACGGCGCGGATATCAGTCTTCGGCAATGCCGCTTTCTCGCTTGCGGCGATGGGCATTGCGTCAATGTACTCAGTTGTCTTATTCATTGGCAGGTAACTGGTAGCTCCAGGTTTCACTCAACGTCTGATCGGCATTCACCAGCGCAGCACGCATTTCAGTGGTTTTCTTGGCATCTTTCACTTTCACACGCATCACCAGACGCCAGCCTTTGGTAACCGGGTTATAGCGCACCGTGCTTTCCACTATCTCACCATTATCACCAATGCTGGTTTGCGCTGTGACCGGGGTATCCTCTGGCAGTTTTTTCATCTCTGCGCCGGTAAAATCGACCACAAAGGCGATAGTACCGTCAGGCTGGCGAATCAGGTTCGACTGCTTCACATCCCCCGTTGAACGACGCGTTTGTTGCACCCATGCGTTATCTGGCGCATGCAGTTTGTCTTCATCACGGCTGAAGGTGATGGTGTATTTAAAGTTCATCTCTTTACCCGGCTCCGGCAGCTGATCCGGCGTCCAGTAAGCGACGATGTTATCGTTGGTTTCATCGTTGGTTGGAATTTCCACCAGCTCAACGCTGCCTTTGCCCCACTCCCCTTTCGGAGTCACCCATGCGCTTGGACGGAGATCGTAACGATCATCAAGATCTTCAAAGCGGGAGAAATCACGACCGCGCTGCAACAGACCGAAGCCTTGCGGGTTTTCCATCGAGAAGCTGCTGACCGCTAAATGTTTCGGGTTATTCAACGGACGCCAGATCCATTCGCCATTACCAGCATGGATAGACAGACCGTTAGAGTCGTGCAACTCCGGACGATAGTTATTTGCAGGCGACGGTTGGTTCGGCCCAAACAGGAACATACTGGTTAACGGTGCAACCCCCAGTTTGCCGACTTTATCGCGCAGATAGATTTTCGACTGCACATCCACAACCGTGTCACGCCCTGGCATAACTACGAATTTGTAAGCACCTGTCGCGCGCGGCGAGTCAAGCAATGCATAAATGGTTAAACGTTTATCAGTCGGTTTTGGACGCTCGATCCAGAACTCTTTGAAGCGTGGAAATTCTTCACCCGATGGCAAGGCGGTATCAATTGCCAGGCCGCGGGCAGAAAGGCCATAAACCTGACCTGCACCAATCACGCGGAAATAGCTGGCCCCGAGCATGCTGACGATTTCATCGTTTTTATCTTTGCTGTTGATCGGGTAAAGCACTTTAAAACCGGCGAAACCAAGGTCTTTTACCGTGTCTTTGTCATGCTGAACATCGCCGAAAGTGAAATAATCCGGGCTGTATTTGATTCGTTTGACTGCGGTGGCAGTCACTTCATTTATTTTGACCGGGGTATCGAAGTACATACCCTGATGGTAGAACTCGAGTTTGAATGGGGTCTTCAGATTGTTCCAGTACGCTTTGTCATGATTAAACTGGATCTGCTGATAGTCCGCGTATTTCATGTCGCGGAAAACGGAGGGCAAGTTGCTTTTAGGCGCCTCATAGCCTTTCCCGGCTAAGGATTGAGCTTGCTTTGCGACATCATCAATACTGAAAGCCCAGCTTGAAGAGGTATACAGGGTTAACATTACTGCAGCACTCAACCAACGCATTTTCATCATTTGTAGTTTATGTTTCATAATTAGTAAGCACTTCCCCCTTTGTGTGCTTATATCGATCCGATCTATTTTAATGGATAACCAGCCATTCCGACAACAGAATCCCGGTATCGTTCAGCACGCTGGCTCATGGATTAAGCACCTGATTGCAACCGTTTTCACTTTCCGTGCTTCTCCTAAAGACAGAAGCATCGACTTCGTGTAGGGTTTGCCAGCAAATTTATTTATCAACCGTCTTACAGACGCTTCCATTCTGGTTAGTGGTAGCGATGATGCTATGCATAAAAACCTTGAAGCCTGCGTCTGGCGCGGTCAGGTCGGTGTCGCTATGGCAACAAGCCTAAAGGCATAACCCGACAGGGATAAGACGAAAAATCCGAGATTAGTTAACCATATATGAATCCAGTACCCGCGCAACGTGAATATTTCCTCGACTCCATCCGCGCCTGGCTGATGTTGTTAGGGATCCCTTTTCATATTTCTTTAATCTATTCGAGCCATACATGGCATGTGAATAGCGCCGAACCGTCATTGTGGCTGACCCTTTTTAATGACTTCATCCACTCGTTCCGCATGCAGGTATTTTTCGTTATATCCGGCTACTTTTCCTACATGCTTTTTTTACGCTATCCCTTGAAAAAATGGTGGAAAGTACGTGTCGAACGTGTAGGTATCCCGATGTTAACAGCCATCCCCCTACTGACATTACCGCAATTTATTATGCTGCAATACGTCAAAGGGAAAGCGGAAAGTTGGCCTAGGCTATCATTGTATGACAAATATAATACGTTGGCCTGGGAATTAATATCACACCTGTGGTTTTTACTGGTGTTAGTAGTCATGACGACGCTGTGCGTATGGATATTTAAACGCATCAGAAATAATTTAGAAAATTCTGATAAAACGAATAAAAAATTCTCGATGGTAAAACTATCGGTGATTTTTTTGTGCCTCGGCATCGGTTATGCGGTAATAAGAAGAACGATTTTTATTGTGTATCCGCCCATTCTGAGTAATGGCATGTTCAATTTTATTGTCATGCAAACGCTATTTTATTTGCCGTTCTTTATCCTAGGCGCACTGGCTTTCATTTTCCCTCATCTTAAAGCCTTGTTTACCACGCCGTCTCGTGGCTGTACCCTTGCAGCAGCATTGGCGTTTGTCGCTTATTTACTCAACCAGCGCTATGGCAGTGGCGATGCCTGGATGTACGAAACCGAGTCGGTGATCACCATGGTCCTCGGTCTGTGGATGGTGAATGTGGTCTTCTCCTTTGGCCACCGTTTGCTAAACTTCCAGTCAGCGCGGGTGACTTATTTTGTTAACGCATCGCTGTTTATCTATCTGGTTCACCACCCGTTAACGCTGTTTTTCGGCGCATACATTACACCGCACATCACCTCCAACTGGCTTGGTTTTCTCTGTGGCCTGATATTCGTTGTAGGGATTGCGATAATTCTGTATGAAATTCATTTACGCATCCCGTTACTGAAGTTTTTGTTCTCTGGTAAACCGGTTGTCAAGCGTGAGAACGATAAAGCACCAGCCCGTTAAGCCACGCTTATAATAACCATTCCACGGGCAATATCGACGCCAGTCTGACCATAACCCGCTTCCAGAAACTGGTGGCGGGTTCTTTTTTGAGAATAATCTCTTTCTTTGCATGACGATCAACCCAGTTGATCCGTCCCCACCTGTCCAGACGGAGCTGCCAGGCCGCATCATACTGGCTCTGAATAAAGCGTTTATCAATTAACTGTGCCAGCGTTTCGCTCTCTATCACGAACCCCATTTCAGTATTGAGCAATGTCGAACGCGGATCGAAATTGAAAGAGCCGATAAACACCGTTTTACCATCGATGCTAAAGGTTTTAGCATGCAGGCTGGCACCGGAATTACCGGTTATGCCGCGATCGTGTAACGTACTACTTTGTTCACGCGTCGGCTTGAGTTCATATAATTCCACGCCGTAGCGGAGCAATTTTTTGCGCCAGCGTGCGTATCCGGCATGGACGACAGCAACATCGTTAGCGGCAAGAGAATTGGTTAGGATCGCAATCTTTACCCCTTTTCTCACCATCCGTAAGAGTTGCGCCACACCTGCGCGTGTCGGTACAAAATAGGAAGAGATAATATCGATGCGTTCACTGGGTGAGCCCATGATATCGAACAGGCGCTGCGGTAACAGTGAATGCCGTTTTGCCTTGCCTTCCCCTTTCGCCGGATCATCACTTAATAAACGTGTTTTCGCCCAGATAAGCGGCAACGTTCCATCAACCAGATGATTTATAAACGGACTGGATTCCATTTTGCGTAAGTAACGATGCGTCATAGCATCGTTATGCCAGGAGGCGGGTAACTCGATGCGATCCGCCATTTCACCTTCCGGGACATCCAGCACCTGCTGTAAGGGTGAAACCGATTTGCAATACCAGTAGCGGGCGAAATCATCGGCAACGTCCTCTACCACGGGTCCTATTGCCATGACATCTAAATCCGAAAAAAGTGGCTCTTCCCCTGCCCCAAAATAGGCATCACCAATATTTCGACCTCCCACCAGCGTCACCACGCCATCGACAGTGAAACTTTTATTGTGCATACGGCGATTGAGACGGGAAAAGTCGGTGATATAACCAAGCGGACGTAGCAAGCGAAACGAGAAAGGATTAAAAAGCCGGACTTCAATGCGGGGATGACTGTCAAGCAAGCGTAAAATGTCGTCAAGTCCGGGTGTATTGTTGTCGTCCAGCAACAAACGGACGCGAACGCCACGCTTTGCTGCGGCTAACAGGGCGGAAAACAGTAACCGACCCGACATATCGTCCTGCCAGATGTAATACTGAACATCCAGCGTATGCTCTGCCATTTCGGCCAGACGATACCGGGCGGCAAACGCATCCAGACTTTTCTCCAGAGGGAAAAGACCACACTGACCGGGATGTTGCGAACACAGTGGCAGCACCGCGCTCGCCAGCCGGGGCAAATCATTCATCTCCTTGTTGGGTAAGGAGTCTTTCGTAGAGGTGGGCGTTTTCTTCATCATAACAGACAAAGTATACCTGTTCGGGTAAAGCGTGACGGGTAATAAATTCTGAAACGGTTTTTACTGCGATTTCAGCCGCTGCCGCACGAGGGTAACCATAAACCCCAGTACTGATTGCAGGAAAAGCCACTGACGTATAGCTGTTTGCCGCCACCAGTCGTAGGCTATTGAGATAGGCATCCTGCAAAAGCTGGTCTTCGTTTTGTTCACCACCACGCCAGACTGGCCCGACGGTGTGCACTACGGCTTTAGCGGGAAGATCGCCTGCAAGCGTAATAACGGCATGCCCCGTAGGGCAATCGCCCTGCTGTTGCCTGACTTTTAAACAGGCATCCAGCAGCGCCGGACCCGCTGCGCGATGAATGGCCCCATCGACGCCGCCGCCTCCCATTAATGACGGATTAGCCGCATTCACAATCACATCAACGGCCAGTTTGGTAATATCACCCTGCACAACATGAATACGCGTTTTCATAACGCCTCCTTACACCTTCTTGTTTCTTAAGTGTACAGCAGGCTTTTTGGTTAAATCGCATTTTTCTGCTCAGCAAGGTGAGTTGTTCAGAAACTTAGTTATATTCGATGTTCATTACAGCCAGCTTTTTCTGTTTATCAAGATACTGCACTTTTACTGAGGCTATTTGCGCGTTTTTGACATTGCCGCTCATTAACGCTTTGCTGGAATAGGTTCTGCCCGGAACAGAGCCATTCTGTGGGCAGTTCATTTCTACGGGTGATGACTGGGTGCTGACGTCACATGCCGGTTCCACAATTTGGCCATAAAAGTGGATCACGCCCCCTTGCGCGCTGCTTCCTGCGATGGCAATAAAAGGAAAAAACATACTGCCGAGCATTAGAGAGTCTAAAAAAGGTCTGAACATTTATTCTATTTCCTCAATGATTAGTCATCCTTGAGGGTTGTGTTATCCATACTTTCAGGTTGGCTGATCCGCAGCAGACCATTCTCTCCAGATTCATCTTATGCTCGATATTTCAACAAATTAAGACTTTTCTGAAGAGGGCGGCCATTGTTGTGATAAATGAAGTGACTGTCCATCAGAAACAGTAACAACTATTTTCACCCGATCGTCCGGGGAAATATTTAAACTCAACTTCGTCAAAGCAATGGGTTGATTAGCAGGCAATGAGAGGGTCTTTTCTTGCTTCGTCTGACTTTGCCCTGAACTGCCTTCGCGCAGGGACAATATTTGTACTCTGCACAGACAAGATTGAGTAAGAGTGACTTCAGGAATAATGGTGTACATATCCCCTTGCTGGGTCGTATTAAAGGTTATCTGACTGGAAAGTGCCGCAAGGAGTAATAACGCATTCATATTCTTCTCCCGAAAAAAAACAGGGCTTGCGCCCTGTTTCTTTAATACAGAGGATGTATTAGTACTGATGAGCGGTCGCGTTGTTACCAAAGCCAACCTGAGTGACGTTAACGCTGGAGTTAGATGCAGTCTGGTCAACAGCAGCACCGTTACCGCCACCGAACTGTTTAACAGTCATAGTAGAATCTTTACCATTCCACTGATCAAGAGTAGCGCTGTTGCCGAAACCACGCTGAGTCAGATCGATTGAGCTGTCATCAGAACCTTGGCCAACATCTGCGCCGTTACCGCCGCCGTGCTGGGTAATGGTCAGATCAGAGTTACGGGCGTCAGCTTGCAGAGCAAGAGCAGAGTTACCGCCACCGTACTGGTAAATGTTCAGCTCTGAATTTGGGCCGCTATTATTACCGCCACCACCGTGGTTACCGCCGCCGCCGTACTGAGGAACAACACCTGCCAGAGCGCTACCAGAGAATACGATTGCTGCAATTGCTGCTACTTTTAAAAGTTTCATGTAAAACCCCCATCGGATTGATTTAAAAGTCGAATGGAAATTAACGTTGTGTCACGCGAATAGCCATTTGCGACTGTCTCTGCACTACAATTGCCGTTTTTTGAGTACCATACTGTGTAATATTTGCTTTATTACCAGAACCTTTCTGGATAATCATCGCAGTATTACCATAAGCACCTTGCGAAATACTGGCATCGTTGGCATTGCCCGCCTGATCAATATATGCAAGGTTATAATCTCCTGTCTGGTCAATCTTTGCCCGGTTGCTACTACCTTCTTGCGCAACAACCGCCAAAAGTTTTGAGCCTCCCTGCCGTAACTGAGCACTATTATTAGTCCCAGCTTGACCAATTATGGCTGCCTGATTAAATGAAGACTTACTCAATTCATTTACCGCGAAGTTATATTCTGAATTAGCTAAATCATAACCTGCTGCGGCTGCAATCCCAGGCGCACCCAGTATTGTTAACATCATAAATAACAATTTGTTTTTCATGTTGTCACCCTGGACCTGGTCGTACATTTAAGAAATTAAATCATTTCAACTTGGTTGTTAACGCAACCTGTATTTTGTTAACGCTGCGTTACGATGGAAAGTATGTCTGCGGAAATATTTTTAATAACTCACCCGCGCGTTGTATTTTTCTTTTTTTGTTCATACCAAAGTATTAAAACCCACGTAAATACGCTGTTATCTACGCAAAAAAATATTTTGTTTTCTTTTAAATCTCCGTTTTCCGCAATCAAAAATCACCAGACAGCCATTCTTCTTGCCCGTCGCTGATTGCTGCGATATGTCTTGCGCACAAGCCGTGACAAACCTCGTCTTTTTGCAGTAAAAAATTGTCCACGGAGGTGTGGAGAAAAAACAAGAACGTTTTACATGACGAAAGGACTACACCGAAATATTTTTTATATGCATTATTAGCAAGTTAGCACCATTTGTATGATTTTTTAAAATTGTGCAATAAAAACCAAATGTACAACTTTTCTATCATTTCTAAACTTAATAAAACCTTAAGGTTAACATTTTAATATAACGAGTTACATTTAGTTACATGTTTAACACTTGATTTAAGATTTGTAATGGCTAGATTGAAATCAGATGTAATCCATTAGTTTTATATTTTACCCATTTAGGGCTGATTTATTACTACACACAGCAGTGCAACATCTGTCAGTACTTCTGGTGCTTCTATTTTAGAGGCAGCTGTCAGGTGTGCGATCAATAAAAAAAGCGGGGTTTCATCATGTTTAATGAAGTCCATAGTATCCATGGTCATACATTATTGTTGATCACTAAACCTTCTTTGCAGGCGACAGCTCTCTTGCAGCACCTTAAACAATCGCTGGCAATTACAGGAAAATTACATAATATTCAACGTTCTCTGGACGATATATCTTCAGGCTCTATTATTCTTCTGGATATGATGGAAGCGGATAAAAAGCTTATCCATTATTGGCAGGATACTTTGAGCAGGAAAAACAACAATATCAAAATATTGTTGCTAAATACGCCTGAAGATTACCCGTACCGCGACATTGAAAACTGGCCTCATATCAACGGCGTTTTTTATGCCATGGAGGATCAAGAACGTGTTGTCAATGGGTTGCAAGGCGTCCTGCGCGGCGAATGCTACTTTACGCAAAAGCTTGCCAGCTACCTGATTACGCATTCGGGTAACTATCGTTATAACAGCACGGAATCAGCCCTCCTTACTCATCGGGAAAAAGAGATCCTGAATAAGCTGCGTATCGGCGCGTCTAATAACGAGATCGCTCGTTCGTTGTTCATCAGCGAAAATACGGTTAAAACGCATCTTTATAACCTTTTCAAGAAGATAGCTGTAAAAAACCGGACACAAGCGGTTTCCTGGGCAAACGATAACCTCAGGCGATAAAGCCATGAAACGTTATTTACGCTGGATTGTGGCGGCAGAATTTCTGTTCGCCGCAGGGAATCTTCACGCCGTTGAGGTAGAAGTCCCGGGATTGTTAACTGACCATACTGTTTCATCTATTGGCCATGATTTTTACCGAGCCTTTAGTGATAAATGGGAAAGTGACTATACGGGTAACTTAACGATTAATGAAAGGCCCAGTGCACGATGGGGAAGTTGGATCACTATAACGGTCAATCAGGACGTTATTTTCCAGACTTTTTTATTCCCGTTGAAAAGAGACTTCGAAAAAACTGTCGTCTTTGCACTGATTCAAACTGAAGAAGCACTAAATCGTCGCCAGATAAATCAGGCGTTATTAAGTACGGGCGATTTGGCGCATGATGAATTTTAAATAAAAAATTGTTCGGAGGCTGCAATGCGTGTCAAACATGCAGTAGTTCTACTCATGCTTATTTCGCCTTTAAGTTGGGCTGGAACCATGACTTTCCAGTTCCGTAATCCAAACTTTGGTGGTAACCCAAATAATGGCGCTTTTTTATTAAATAGCGCCCAGGCCCAAAACTCGTATAAAGATCCGAGCTATAACGATGACTATGGTATTGAAACACCCTCAGCGTTAGATAACTTTACTCAGGCCATCCAGTCACAAATTTTAGGTGGGCTACTGTCGAATATTAATACCGGTAAACCGGGCCGCATGGTGACCAACGATTATATTGTTGATATTGCTAACCGCGATGGTCAATTGCAGTTGAACGTGACAGATCGTAAAACCGGACAAACCTCGACCATCCAGGTTTCGGGTTTACAAAATAACTCAACCGATTTTTAAGCCCCAGCTTCATAAGGAAAATAATCATGCAGCGCTTATTTCTTTTGGTTGCCGTCATGTTACTGAGCGGATGCTTAACCGCCCCGCCTAAAGAAGCAGCCAGACCGACATTAATGCCTCGTGCTCAGAGCTACAAAGATTTGACCCATCTGCCAGCGCCGACGGGTAAGATCTTTGTTTCGGTATACAACATTCAGGACGAAACCGGGCAATTTAAACCTTACCCGGCAAGTAACTTCTCCACTGCTGTTCCGCAAAGCGCCACGGCAATGCTGGTCACGGCATTGAAAGATTCTCGCTGGTTTATACCGCTGGAGCGCCAGGGCTTACAAAACCTGCTTAACGAGCGCAAGATTATTCGTGCGGCACAAGAAAACGGTACGGTTGCCATTAATAACCGAATCCCGCTGCAGTCTTTAACGGCGGCAAATATCATGGTTGAAGGTTCGATTATCGGTTATGAAAGCAACGTTAAATCGGGCGGGGTTGGGGCAAGATATTTTGGGATCGGTGCCGACACGCAATACCAGCTTGATCAGATTGCCGTGAACCTGCGTGTCGTCAATGTGAGTACCGGTGAGATCCTCTCCTCGGTGAACACCAGTAAGACGATACTTTCCTATGAAGTTCAGGCCGGGGTTTTCCGCTTTATTGACTACCAGCGCTTGCTGGAAGGGGAAGTGGGTTACACCTCGAACGAACCCGTTATGCTGTGCCTGATGTCGGCTATCGAAACAGGGGTCATTTTCCTGATTAATGATGGTATTGACCGTGGTCTGTGGGATTTGCAGAACAAAGCAGAACGGCAGAACGACATTCTGGTGAAATACCGCCATATGTCGGTTCCACCGGAATCCTGACAGATAAAAAAGCCGGAATTATCATCCGGCATTTTACGGTTTAAGCGAAAGCGTGAGTGCCCCTCACGCTTTATTTTTGATTTCCTGCTCACGGTGCGCCGTCTTTGCACTACGCGCCGCCAGCCACAGGCCGCTGTTTTTCATTGCGTAACCAAATATCAGCCCAAGCGCCAGCGAAGGTAACACCAGTTTCCAGTCACCCTGCCCGGCAAACGTCGCGCATGCGCCTATAAACGTCCCCGGAACAAATGAAAGCAGCAGCTGTTTGGCCTGAATACACATCAGAAACGCGACAATACCGGTTATGACATAACCGAGAATTTCCAGATGTGGTGCCAGTGCACTACCGTAAATAATGACCATCGCCCACACCACGCCACTAAGCAGGGTTGCAGCGGAGATCGCCAGCCCTTTCAGCCCACCTTGCGGGCAGGCAAAGTAGGCCGTACAGCCCAGGAAGCCCGCCCAGCTTAGTAAGCCCAGGGAAACAGCCACCCATCCCCAGATACCGGAGAGAATGCCTGTTGTGATTGCAATAGAGAGAAGTATGTTCATGCCGCGCATGATAGCAGAAAACGCGGCCATGAATGAGATCGAGCACACATTTTATGCAACAACAAATTATCTATTGCAGTTATGAGTGATGCAGATCACATTTACTCTTCAGAATCTTCTTCCAGCTCGTCCCACATTGCACTAATAGCATCGCGGGTTAGCGGTGCCATGGTGCGCCAAAAAGGCGTAGTTGCATGGGCCTCCACTTTACCAAGGAACGCACCACACCAGGGTAACAGATACTCACTGAACAGTGTTTCCAGTGCTTCGCTCTCATCTTCCGTTGACTGATCTTCCAGCCAGGAAGCCGCGAGCAGCAATGTGCCGATGTGATCGGCTGGCGTATCCGCTAATGGCATCCCCCGTTCGGAAAGAAAAGCGCGCACTTCCGCTTCCGTCGCGCCCTCAACCCATGCGCTACGATATGGCGGCACAGCACATTCATCGCCGATAAACAACGCATTGTAATCGGCAGAGACTTGCGTCATATCACAGCTTTTCTGCAAACGTGTCAGCAACTCATCCTGCTCCAGTGGCCAGTTCGCAGCCAGTTTCCCCTCACGAATCAGGGTAAACAGCGGCACCAGTAAAGGATCTTGTGGTTGGCGGTAATAGAGCGAACCCAGCACACGACAGAGGATAGAAAACTCGTTCATTAATATATTTCCATTACTAGTAATTAAAGGTCTGCAAATTCCGCAATCGGTGCCATACCGCGAGATTCAAGGAAGTTCAGTAAGCGGCGCGGAGAAACATTCAAAATGCGCTCTGGCGGAAAATCTACCGCGTCGAGGATTTTAAGACACTCTTCAAATTCACCCATGGTAAACGCGGTGTGAGAATCCGAGCCTAATGCCACCCAACCTCCAGCGTCACGTACCGCTGCGGCTACCGCACGACAGTTGTCTTCACTGCCCTTACGTGAGTGTAAAAATGAGGAATTATTGATTTCCAGCGCCACCTGATGTTTCGCGGCTGCTTCAGCAACGGCTTTAACATCTATTTTATATTTCGGATTTCCGGGATGGCTTATTATATGCACATTGCCGCTGGCGATAGTGGCGATCATCGCTTGTGTATTGGTCGCTTTGTCATGCGGCGCAAAAACCGGCTCATGAAAACCGGCAATAATCAGATCCAGCGAATCAAACATTTTGCCGCTGCAATCAATTTCACCATCAACATTTTTAATGTTAGCTTCGATGCCGCGCAGGATCCCAACCCCATCAACCACTCGCGGCCAGATACGCATGTTAATGAAGTGCCAGTGATGCGGCGCATCTTCCATATCCGGGCCATGATCGGTGATAGCAAAAAGTTTAATGCCCTTTTGTTTGGCCTGGGCAATGTAATCACTCAATGTGCTATATGCATGCGTGCTGCCAACGGTATGCATATGAAGGTCGACGGGATACATAACTCTCTCCTGTATTCAATTCCCGCCAAGGATAGCAGGAAACCTGATGCTTTATTAGTAGCCGCGTGCGCGGTCGACTTGCCCGCAGACCCTCCCCCCTTTTTCGAGCTGGGCAATGGTGCGCGAAATGTAATCCACAGCTTCAGCGGGACGGGTAATCGCGGCGACATGTGGTGTTATCGTCACGCGTGGATGTTGCCAGAGCGGACTTTCCGGCGGTAAGGGTTCACGATTAAAAACATCCAGCATTGCGCCTTTAACTTTGCCGCTATCCAGCGCCGCGAGCAGGTCATCTTCCACGACATGAACACCACGCGCCAGGTTGAGGAGATACGCGCCATCCGGTAATTTTTCGAGTAATTGTTGATTAATAATGCCGACGGTTTCAGGTGTATTCGGTAACAAATTAATCAATACCCGACATTGGATCAGAAATGCAGACAGTTCTTCCCGTCCGGCAAAGCTTTGCACGCCAGGCCACGATTTACGGGTTCGACTCCAGCAACGCAGCGGAAAGCGCCAGGTTTGCAGACTCTGAGCAACTTTACTGCCCAGTACGCCTGCGCCCAAAATGCCGATGGTAAAATCTTCCCGATGATATTCAGGAAGCGGTTGCCAATGCGAACTATTTTGCTGGATGCGATAATCGTCAAAACGTCGAAACCAATGCAGCACCTGACTGACAGCATATTCCTGCATTTGCTCGCCCATACCGGTATCTTCCAGGCGAAAAAGTGGAACAGAAGGCTTCAGCATTTCAGGGTGTGCCTGTAGCTTGCTCAAAATAGAATCAACACCGGCCCCGAGTGCGAACACCGCTTTAAGATCGCGCCCTGCCAGCATTTCAACTGGAGGATGCCAGACTAAAGCATAATCAGCAGAGTCATTATCTCCGCTTTTCCATGCTCTGACTCTTGCCTGAGGAATAGCTTTGCGCAGTGCCTCAATCCACCATTGGGTATCGAACGTTGGGTGATAAAAGATGATATCCATACTGACTCCCGAAAAGCGTTGCGCGAAATTTATTCGCACTTATCGTTATGATCTACAAAAGCCACCAGCATAACAAATCCGTGGTCGGTGGCAAAAAAAGCAAATTTCGCTTATTAAAACTGCATATTGATTGAAGTTTGAATAATCGAGCGATTTTTTAAAAAAGTTTGTTGACCTCAGGTCATGATTTCCCTAAATTAGCGCCCGTTACAGCAAGACAGGAACGACAATTTGGTGAGGTGTCCGAGTGGCTGAAGGAGCACGCCTGGAAAGTGTGTATACGGCAACGTATCGGGGGTTCGAATCCCCCCCTCACCGCCATATTTAAAGAAGAGCTCGTACGAAAGTACGGGCTTTTTTTCGTATATTGCATACACCGGGGGATCAGAAGCCCCGATCGGGGTTCGACAACTGGCGACAGCCAGTTGGACAGACCGTGAACGCAGCGAGCGGGCTGCCCGCAGGGCGAGCGAAGCGAGTCAATCCCCCCCTCACCGCCATATTTAAAGAAGAGCTTGTACGAAAGTACGAGCTTTTTTTTCGTATATTGCACACACCGGGGGGATGAGAAGCCCCGACCGGGAGACTTAGTTAATGCAACGGTTCACCCTTTGTCGCCGCGGCTAATGGGCGCATTTTGTCACGGGTATCCCAGACCGGAGGGATTTCATCCAATTTAGTGACAGAAGCTCGTACAAAAGGCACCCGTGCAATAGTCATAATCGTATTCAACCAACGGTCACGAATAATGCGATCTGCCCTTTCATGACTCGGATCATCCAGCTCAATAACACAGACTATTTTATTGTTCTTCTTTGAAACCAGAACATAATCCATTGCCATTCCATTATAAATTGCAAAGAAACGCTTTCTTTCTTCTTCGCTAAACTCGGGTTGTTCTGGAAAGTTGATCAAGCGCCCCAGAGAGACCTGGCAATGGATATGACAATAATGTCCAAACCATTTCTCCAGATTATCAAAATAGATTTTTTCACAACGCGTAATTAACCACTCTTTTCCTTCCAATAAAATACCTTCGGCAACCATTCCCTGGAACAACTCATCTCGTTCTTGCCAACGAGAGTCACGATAGATTTTCTGCGGTGTATAGCTCCTTGTCGACGCCTTAACAGCAGGGGAAGTTGCAGAGGAAGGAACTGGTTGCGATTTAGTGATGATTACCGATGAGGCAACTTTTCGGAGTGTCAATTTTCTGGCAACAGCAAAACCGGCGACAAATGCAATTGTCAAACAAGTTACAAAAACCATAAAGCTCATAATTAATCTTCACCTATCCATGTTGATTATATTTCATTACTAACGCTACTCGCTGTAGCGAGTTACATGCCAACAATTCAACGATCTATATATAGTTAGTATCATGTTTTGATTATTACAACCATACCTATTTTGCCATTGCGACTTGCCGTCCACAAAAAATAACAACACACAATATTAGCCAAAAATTTAATTAAGATTAACCTTATATTTTTAATATTATCCCTAAAAAATAAAATCAGGAGAATATATTCGGTGTTAATCAGTCAGTCAAATTTTGGCTCATTGTTGATTAAACCTCATACGCAAAATTGGCACCAGACCTCCTGTACAGGTTGAATGGCTGGAAAAAGATAGGCAAAAAACTCTCCGCGCTGGCGGCATTACATTGGTCGCGTGCTATGACGAAAAATGCCTGGTAAAAGCATCTAAACCAGAATTAATTTCAGCTTATCAACACGCTCAAAGTCGCCCCCCAGAACGTTAACCTGAAGTAAAAGTCTTTGCTGTTAATGAAATAAAACAAAGCCCGGTTCGCCCGGGCTCTGCACCGATAATACACTTAACTGTATGCATGTAGCGTACGTTGGCAAAGTGCCGAACGTACGCAATCCTCTTTACCGAATCGGACGATCCCGACCATTTCATCCTCTTCGAAACGTTCCAGCGCGTCACTTAATCCGGAGCACACGCCGCGAGGCAAATCGCATTGCGTGATATCACCGTTGACGATAACCGTCACGTTCTCCCCGAGGCGGGTTAAAAACATTTTCATTTGCGCGGCAGTCACATTCTGCGCCTCGTCAAGAATGACGACTGCATTTTCAAAGGTACGTCCACGCATATAGGCGAACGGCGCAATTTCCACCTTCCCTATTTCTGGTCGCAGGCAGTACTGCATAAAGGAAGCCCCTAAGCGCCGAACCAGCACATCGTAGACCGGGCGAAAATAGGGAGCAAACTTTTCTGCGATATCACCAGGTAGGAAGCCAAGATCTTCATCGGCTTGCAGAACTGGACGGGTGACGATAATCCTGTCGACATCCTTATGTATCAGGGCCTCTGCCGCTTTTGCTGCGCTGATCCAGGTTTTTCCGCACCCAGCTTCGCCCGTGGCGAATATCAGCTGCTTACTCTCAATAGCCTTCAGATAGTGCAATTGCGCTTCATTTCGCGCGAGGATGGGCGAAGTATCGCGACTGTCGCGGGCCATACCAATGGCTTCTACGCCGCTCATTTGCACAAGCGAGGTGACCGATTCTTCTTCACGCTGCTTATGGCTGCGCGAATCCCGTCTCAGCACACGTTTTGCCTCGCGACGAGCTTTGATCACTGCTTTTTGTCTTCCCATGGAGAGCACCTTGAGTTGTTTGTATTCATCACACGCGCCGTTGGCAGCGCGATTATGCGCACGAACATCAGAGGGTTGGCTTCCTTGTAAGCCATAGTTTGCTTTTGGATAAAATGCCGAAAAACGGCTACGCACACCGTTTGCGGCGTCGGTAACACGAGTAAAGAGAGGAAGTGAGAAAAATACAGAGTGACGAAGTTGCTACCGGAGGAGAAATCTCCGCGAGTGGTGGAGCCTTGCTTAACAAAACATTGTCCAGAACAGGACGTTACCATCCGCGATCTCCATAGTGACTGACTATCACTGCCGGGAACTTCCGCTGCTACTTAATAATTACAACAGATCTCGCATTCATTGCAACAATATATTCACTTATATTTAACTATAAAACACCATTTCAGTGACATTAGTTTCTACTGGAAAGATGACAGAGTGATGACAGAGATGAAAAAAGCTGTGTGCTTTCAGCAGGATTCGCATCAGTAATCAATGCATGAACGCCGGATGCGGCGTGACCGCCTTATTCAGCCTACCGAACCCGCACCGATTGTAGGCATGATAAGACGCGCAAGCGTCGCATCAGGCATCAACGCACGAACGCCGGATGTGGCACGAACGCCTTATCCGCCTAAAAACATTAAACCCGCAATAACGCGCTTCCGAGATAATCATTCGCGTCCTTCACTCCCGGCAGCGCAAAAAAATAACCGCCGCCGATGGGTTTAACGTATTCCTCCAGCGCTTCGCCATTGAGCCTTTTTTGTACTGTCAGGAAGCCTTTTTCCAGATCATGTTGGTAGCAGACAAACAGTAGCCCCATATCCAGTTGCCCGGAGTTGGTGACGCCCAGTGAATAACTGTAGCCACGACGCAGCATCAGGCTGGACTCACTCTCTGGCGTGCGGGGATTCGCCAGCCGGATATGGCTGTCCAGCGCGATCACCTTCCCTTCCGGATCGCTGGCGTAATCGGGAACATCATGCTCATGCTGCATTCCCAGCGGCGCACCGGTTTGCTTATCACGACCAAATATCGTCTGCTGCTCTTTCAGCGGCGTTCTGTCCCAAAATTCCACCCGAAACTGAATCAAGCGTACTGCCTGATAGCTGCCACCGATTGTCCACGCAGGCTCCTGCTGATCTGCCGTCACCCACACCACTTTTTGCATCAACTTCGCATTCTGGCTATCGGGATTGGCGGTGCCGTCTTTAAAGCCCAGCAAATTTATCGGCGTCTCTTTGCCTTTACTACGCGCTGCGTGGTCGGAAATAAACCCTTCCCGCTTCCAGCGCACGCTGAGCAAATCCGGCGTGTGTTTGATGATATCGCGCAGCGCATGGATCACCGTGTCCTGGGTGTTGGCGCAAATTTGTAGCAACACATCACCATGACATAACGCCGCATCCAGCGAGTCGTTGGGGAAACGCGTCATTTTCTGCAACTTTTTCGGCATCTGCGGTGTAAGGCCAAACCGCTCATCAAACAATGAGTGGCCCACCGATAACGTGATGGTGAGATTATCGGACGCAATGTAGCCGCCAAGAATGCCGGAATCGAGTGGTGGCAGGCGCGGATTTGGCGTTTCTGGTGCCGCTCCGCCCTGAGTCAGAAAAGCAAAACGCTGAGTCAACAAGCGAAACAACCGTTCAAGATCGGTTTTATCGCTGGCAAGCACATCAAACGCCACCAGCATCATTGCCGCCTGCTGCGGCGTCAGAATACCCGCCTGATGTTCGCCATAAAACGGCTGCGCTTCACTGCGCGCATCCGGTGAAAGCGTCCCCGGCGCACTTTGCGTTTTTTGAGCATGCGCTACCGGACAACTTCCTGCCAGCGCCAGCGCGCCAATCCCTTTCAGTAAACGTCGGCGTGACGGTTCATTCACGCCGTTTTCATCTTCATACTGCATAACGCTTAATCCAGTCCCAGCACACCACGAAGTTGCGCCAGATCTTCCGCCAGCGCAGTAATCGGCCCTTTCAGCGCATTACGGTCGGCATCGGTCAGCTTGTCGTAAGTTTCATAACCGTCTTTGGTTCGGTATTTCGCCAGAATGGTATCGACCTTTTTGAAATTGGCATCGACTTTTGCCAGCAGTTCCGGGTTGGCCTTTTGCAGTTGTGGACGCAGCAGATCGACAATTTTCTGCGAGCCTTCAACGTTAGCCTGGAAATCCCACAGATCGGTGTGGCTGTAGCGATCTTCTTCACCGCTGATTTTGCTGGCTGCCACTTCCTCAATCAGTCCGGCTGCACCGCCGACCACTTTTGAAGGTGGGAAAGCCAGTTCACTGATGCGTTTTTGCAAATCGACCACATCGGTATAAAGCTGGTCGGCATACTTATCCATCCCTTTAGTGGTGTTATCGCCAAACAATGCTTTTTCCAGACGGTGGAAACCGGTGAATTTTGGATCGGCGGCTTTTTGCTCGTAATCATCTTCACGGGCGTCAATGCTGCCATCCAGATCGGAGAACAGTTCAGCAATCGGTTCAATGCGCTCATAGTGCTGGCGCGTCGGCGCATACAGTGCTTTCGCTTTTTCGATATCGCCTGCTTTAATCGCGTCGGTAAAGGCTTTGGTGTCGGTCACCAGCTGCGTGGTTTCCGCCATGACATACGCTTTATATGCAGTAATTGCACCACCAAGACTTAACAGCGCATCACTTTGCGCCGCATCCGCCGTTGCCTCACCTTTGACGATCAACTTCCCTTTCGGGTTAGTCAGCAGACCGCAGGTCATATCGTATTCGCCAGGCTGTAAATTCGCCGTCATTTTCTGGCTAAAGCCAGGGGCGATATTTTCCCGCTCTTCCACCACCATCACGCCTTTGAGGATCTCCCACTCCAGCGCCTTCTGGCTGTGGTTCTGAATAATGAACTGTGTTTTACCGGCATTAACCGTAATGGTCATCGGCTCGCACTGCTTATCCGTTACGGTCACTTTGACTTGCGGAATATCAGCGGCGTTAGCCATAAAAGCAGAAGAGAACAGCGCAGCCACGCTCAACTGCAATGCGTTACGGCGGAAGTTAATGGTCATGACGAGACTATCCCTTTAAAGTATGTTGTAACTAAGCAAGAGTTTGCGTCGTATTTGTTACGCGGAGCGAGACGCTGTCGCCCCTGCGCGTGGTGGCAGAGCAAATGCCACCAGCGCCGGGATGAGATAAATAAACCAGACGGCGACTTCGCTGACACTCGGCGCTTCCTGATAGCCAAAAATCCCTTCCATCAGCGTGCCAAACAGCGAGTGAGTTGAGAGCACCGCGCTCATATCGAAGGCGATTTCCTGAAAGTGGTTCCACAATCCGGCTTCATGAAATGCGCGAATGGCACCAGCCGCCAGCCCTGCGGCGACGAAGAGAATAAACAGGCTGGTCCATTTAAAAAATGCACCAAGATTGAGGCGAATACCGCCCCAGTAGAGCAGGAAGCCAAGCACCACGGCTGTAGCAAGACCGAGCATTGCACCCAGCGGCGGCCAGATCCCGACATCTTGTTGAAACGCCGCCAGCAGGAAAAAGACCGACTCCAGCCCCTCCCTTGCAACGGCAAAAAAGACCATCATCACCAGCGCCCAGCCATGATGATTTCCACGCTGCAATGCGCTGTCGACTGCCTGCTCCAGTTGTACTTTGACGTTGCGCGACACTTTGCGCATCCAGAAAACCATCCAGGTAAGGATCACCACGGCGATCACCGCCACGATACCTTCAAACAGTTCCTGTTCTTTTTGTGGAAATTCGCCGGTGGTTTCGTTAATGAAGATACCCAAGCCCAGGCACAACGCAGCGGCAAGCAACACGCCAATCCACATCACACCAATCCATCGGCCTCGCTGGGTACGCTTAAGATAGCTGGCAATCAAACTGACAATCAGCGCGGCTTCAAGTCCTTCGCGCAACATAATGAGAAATGGAACAAACATGCCACCCACCCTTAAACGTTTTTCTGAGTCAATCTATGCAAAGAAAAGTAAATCGCAGTGATATCGATTATCATTACGACAAAGAAAAATACAAGCGAAATGTTTATAAAATGATGTTGGATTGTAAACAAAGAGAGGTAATGCCAGGGGATATAAACGATTATTCCAGGTACAAAGATGGGATTGTTTACAACGAGCCAGGTGTTCTTGCCAGATGCCGCGTAAATGCCTTATCCAGCCGACAAAACTGTCCAGACTCAATGCATCAGAGCTTCCATGTAAAACTGATAAGCGGGTGTATCAAGCAATTTCGTCCATTCGCGATTATCAAATCTAACTTTTTGCCCGGAACATAATAACAGCTCGGGTGTTGGTGGCGTCAAAATCGCTGAAGCGTTCCCCGAAGGCCGGGGCAGCCCACATGGATGTGGGCTGAGGGCGCGTCTTACAGGACGTTACCTCGCGCCCGACCCGGTAGCCGAAGGGGATAAGCTGAAGGTACCGCGCAGCGGCGATTTTGTTTGCCAGAGCCCGGGGGTGCAGGGGGCGGCGGCGATTGGCCGCCCCCTGCGCGCTCCCTGCACCATTCAATTTATATGGCGAGGCACATTAAGGGAGCGCAACCCGCTGCTGAAGCCAAACAAAACCGCCGCAGGCTAAGTCCCTTAGCTTTCCTGCAACCGTGACGGCGGAGCCGAATGATAGTGCGCATCGGCCTCGGCAAAGCGTTTTTGCATCGCCGCTGACGGCGCTTTACCCAGCAAACTAAACACTACAATCCCGATACTACCAAAGATAAAGCCCGGAATAATTTCGTACAGACCCAGCCAGCCGAACTGTTTCCAGACGATAACCGTCAGCGCACCGATGATCATCCCCGCCAGCGCACCGTTGCGCGTCATGCGTGACCACATCACCGAGAACAGCACCACCGGACCAAACGCCGCGCCAAAGCCTGCCCACGCGTAGCTCACTAAGCCCAGCACGCGGTTTTCCGGGTTTGCCGCCAGCGCAATCGCCACCAGCGCCACCACCAGCACCATCACACGCCCTACCCACACCAGCTCTTTCTGGCTGGCATGTTTACGCAGAAACGCTTTGTATAAATCTTCGGTAATCGCACTGGAACATACCAGCAGCTGGCAGCTTAAGGTTGACATTACCGCCGCCAGAATCGCCGACAGCAGAATCCCGGCAATCCACGGGTTAAACAGAATTTGCGCCAGTTCGATAAACACGCGTTCAGCGTTCTGATTTACCGCACCTGCTACCGCCGGGTGCTCATTAAAGTAAGCAATACCAAAGAAGCCAACAGCCACCGCCCCTGCCAGGCAGAGGATCATCCAGGTCATACTGATACGACGCGCATGGACAATGCTGTGGTGAGAATCCGCCGCCATAAAACGCGCCAGGATGTGCGGTTGCCCGAAGTAACCCAGTCCCCAGCCCATCAGCGAGATAATGGCAACAAAGTTCAGCCCTTTGAGCATATCCACGTTTTCGATGCTCTTTTGTTTGATCACTTCCAGCGAGTCGCCAAACCCACCAACGCTAATGATTACGATAACCGGCGTCAGTATCAGGGCAAAAATCATCAGGCTGGCCTGTACAGTGTCAGTCCAGCTCACCGCGAGGAAACCGCCAATAAAGGTGTAAAGGATCGTCGCCGCAGCCCCCGCCCACAGAGCCGTTTCGTAGCTCATGCCAAAGGTACTTTCAAACAGACGCGCGCCTGCCACAATGCCCGAAGCGCAATAAATGGTGAAGAACAGCAAAATAACCAGCGCGGAGATAATGCGCAAAATGCGGCTTTTATCTTCAAAGCGCCCGGTGAAATAATCCGGCAATGTTAAGGCGTTATTGTTGTATTCGGTATGCACACGCAACCGCCCGGCCACCAGCTTCCAGTTGATCCACGCGCCTAATGTCAGGCCAATGGCGATCCAGCTTTCGGAAATCCCGGAAAGAAAAACAGCGCCTGGCAACCCCATTAACAGCCAGCCGCTCATATCCGACGCCCCCGCCGATAATGCCGTCACGAATGGCCCAAGACTACGACCGCCCAGAATATAGTCGTCGAAGTTTTTCGTTGATCGCCAGGCGATAAACCCAATCAATATCATGCCAAAGATATAGACACAAAATGTCACCAACATCGGTGTGCTAATAGCCATCTAAAGTCTCCAAAAAATTATTATCGGCAATGTCGAAACTTGCCGTTATATCTGCCACCGGAACGGGGTAACAGAGTTTATGTTTTACCAGGGCGACCGTATCCTGCCGGAAGCGCTGGTTATTCACAATCGATTTAACACACCATTTACATTAAATTTTAGTGCTCAGCGACACTATTTTTCATCAGGTTGCACTCTCTCACATTTTTTGCGGTTGCACCTTTCAAAAATGTTAACTGCCGCAGAGAAAAAGTCTGAGTTATTTTTTTAATCCCTGTCATATCGATTTCTTTTATTAACATTTCATTCATTTTTAAGCTTGCTACGCAGGTCACATTTAACATGGTTGCACAAAGTTGCAACATCATGGATATTTCACGATAACGTTAAGTTGCACCTTTCAGAACAACAGGAGTAATGGCATGGGAACCACCACCATGGGGGTTAAGCTGGACGACGCGACGCGTGAGCGTATTAAGTCTGCCGCGACACGTATCGATCGCACGCCACACTGGTTAATTAAGCAGGCGATTTTTTCTTATCTTGAACAACTGGAAAACAGCGATACTCTTCCGGAGCTACCTGCGCTGCTTTCTGGCGCGGCCAATGAGAGCGATGAAGCACCGACTCCGGCAGAGGAACCACACCAGCCTTTCCTCGACTTTGCCGAGCAAATTTTGCCCCAGTCGGTTTCCCGCGCCGCGATCACCGCGGCCTATCGCCGCCCGGAAACCGAAGCGGTTTCGATGCTGCTGGAACAAGCCCGCCTGCCGCAACCAGTTGCTGAACAGGCGCATAAACTGGCGTATCAACTGGCCGATAAACTGCGTAATCAAAAAAATGCCAGTGGTCGCGCAGGTATGGTCCAGGGGTTATTGCAGGAGTTTTCGCTGTCATCGCAGGAAGGCGTGGCGCTGATGTGTCTGGCAGAAGCGTTGTTGCGTATTCCCGACAAAGCCACCCGGGACGCGTTAATTCGCGACAAAATCAGCAACGGTAACTGGCAGTCACACATTGGTCGTAGCCCGTCTTTGTTTGTTAATGCCGCCACCTGGGGGCTGCTGTTTACCGGCAAACTGGTTTCCACCCATAACGAAGCCAGCCTCTCCCGCTCGCTGAACCGCATTATCGGTAAGAGCGGTGAACCGCTGATCCGCAAAGGTGTGGATATGGCGATGCGCCTGATGGGCGAGCAGTTCGTCACGGGCGAAACCATCGCGGAAGCGTTAGCCAATGCCCGCAAACTGGAAGAGAAAGGTTTCCGTTACTCTTACGATATGCTGGGCGAAGCCGCACTGACTGCCGCAGATGCACAAGCGTATATGGTTTCCTATCAGCAGGCGATTCACGCCATTGGTAAAGCGTCCAATGGTCGTGGCATCTATGAAGGTCCGGGCATTTCAATCAAGCTGTCGGCGCTGCATCCGCGTTACAGCCGCGCCCAGTATGACCGGGTAATGGAAGAGCTTTACCCACGTCTGAAATCACTCACCCTGCTGGCGCGTCAGTACGATATTGGTATTAACATCGATGCCGAAGAGGCCGATCGTCTGGAGATCTCCCTCGATCTGCTGGAAAAACTCTGTTTCGAGCCGGAACTGGCAGGCTGGAACGGCATCGGTTTTGTTATTCAGGCTTATCAAAAACGCTGCCCGTTGGTGATCGATTACCTGATTGATCTCGCCACCCGCAGCCGTCGCCGTCTGATGATTCGCCTGGTGAAAGGCGCGTACTGGGATAGTGAAATCAAGCGTGCACAGATGGACGGCCTTGAAGGTTATCCGGTTTATACCCGCAAGGTGTATACCGACGTTTCTTATCTTGCCTGTGCGAAAAAACTGCTGGCGGTGCCGAATTTAATCTACCCGCAGTTCGCGACGCACAACGCCCATACGCTGGCGGCAATTTATCAACTGGCGGGTCAAAACTACTACCCGGGTCAGTACGAGTTCCAGTGCCTGCATGGTATGGGCGAACCACTGTATGAGCAGGTCACCGGGAAAGTTGCCGACGGCAAACTTAACCGTCCGTGTCGTATTTATGCTCCGGTCGGTACACATGAAACGCTGCTGGCGTATCTGGTGCGCCGCCTGCTGGAAAACGGTGCTAACACCTCGTTTGTTAACCGTATTGCCGACACCTCTTTGCCACTGGATGAACTGGTCGCCGATCCAGTCACTGCTGTAGAAAAACTGGCGCAACAGGAAGGGCAAACTGGATTACCGCATCCGAAAATTCCCCTGCCGCGCGATCTTTACGGTCACGGGCGCGACAACTCGGCAGGGCTGGATCTCGCTAACGAACACCGTCTGGCCTCGCTCTCTTCAGCCCTGCTCAATAGTGCACTGCAAAAATGGCAGTCCTTGCCAATGCTGGAACAACCGGTAGCGGCAGGTGAGATGTCGCCCGTTATTAACCCTGCGGAACCGAAAGATATTGTGGGCTATGTGCGTGAAGCCACGCCGCGTGAAGTAGAACAGGCGCTGGAAAGTGCGGTTAATAACGCGCCAATCTGGTTTGCCACTCCTCCGGCTGAACGCGCGGCAATTTTGCATCGCGCTGCCGTGCTAATGGAAAGCCAGATGCAGCAACTGATTGGTATTCTGGTGCGTGAAGCCGGAAAAACCTTCAGTAACGCCATTGCCGAAGTGCGCGAAGCGGTCGATTTTCTCCACTACTATGCCGGACAGGTGCGGGATGATTTCGCTAACGAAACCCACCGTCCATTAGGGCCTGTGGTATGTATCAGTCCGTGGAACTTCCCGCTGGCGATTTTCACCGGACAGATCGCTGCCGCACTGGCGGCAGGTAACAGCGTGCTGGCAAAACCGGCAGAACAAACGCCGCTGATTGCCGCGCAAGGGATCGCCATTTTGCTGGAAGCGGGTGTACCGCCAGGCGTGGTGCAATTGCTGCCCGGTCGGGGTGAAACCGTGGGCGCGCAACTGACGGGTGATGATCGCGTGCGCGGGGTGATGTTTACCGGTTCAACCGAAGTCGCTACGTTACTGCAGCGCAATATCGCCAGCCGCCTGGACGCTCAGGGTCGCCCTATTCCGCTCATCGCTGAAACCGGCGGCATGAACGCGATGATTGTCGATTCTTCAGCACTGACCGAACAAGTCGTAATAGATGTGCTGGCCTCGGCGTTCGACAGTGCAGGTCAGCGTTGTTCGGCACTGCGCGTGCTGTGCCTGCAAGATGAGATTGCCGACCACACGCTGAAAATGCTGCGCGGCGCAATGGCCGAATGCCGGATGGGTAATCCGGGTCGCCTGACCACCGATATCGGTCCGGTGATTGATAGCGAAGCGAAAGCCAATATCGAGCGTCATATTCAGACCATGCGTAGTAAAGGCCGTCAGGTGTTCCAGGCGGTGCGGGAAAACAGCGAAGATACCCGTGAATGGCAAAGCGGCACCTTTGTCGCTCCGACGCTGATCGAACTGGATGATTTTGCCGAATTGCAAAAAGAGGTCTTTGGTCCGGTGCTGCATGTGGTGCGTTATAACCGTAACCAGCTGCCGGCGCTGATCGAGCAGATTAACGCTTCCGGTTATGGTCTGACGCTTGGCGTCCATACGCGCATTGATGAAACCATCGCCCAGGTCACTGGCTCGGCGCATGTTGGTAACCTGTATGTTAACCGTAATATGGTGGGCGCAGTGGTTGGGGTGCAGCCGTTCGGCGGCGAAGGGTTGTCTGGCACCGGGCCGAAAGCAGGCGGTCCACTCTATCTCTACCGTCTGCTGGCGAATCGCCCGGAAAGTGCGCTGGCGGTGACGCTCGCGCGTCAGGATGCAGAGTATCCGGTCGATGCGCAGTTGAAAGCCGCATTGACTCAGCCGCTAAATGCACTGCGGGAATGGGCAGCAAATCGTCCAGAATTGCAGGCGTTATGTACGCAATATGGCGAGCTGGCGCAGGCAGGAACACAACGATTGCTGCCAGGGCCGACGGGTGAACGCAACACCTGGACGCTGCTGCCGCGTGAGCGCGTATTGTGTATCGCGGATGATGAACAGGATGCGCTGACTCAGCTCGCCGCCGTGCTGGCGGTGGGCAGCCAGGTACTGTGGCCGGATGACACGCTGCATCATCAGTTAGTGAAGGCATTGCCATCCGCAGTCAGCGAACGTATTCAACTGGCGAAAGCGGAAAATATAACCGCTCAACCCTTTGATGCGGTGATCTTCCACGGTGATTCGGATCAGCTTCGCGCATTGTGTGAAGCCGTTGCCGCGCGGGATGGCGCAATTGTTTCGGTGCAGGGTTTTGCCCGTGGCGAAAGCAATATCCTGCTGGAACGGCTGTATATCGAACGTTCGCTGAGTGTGAATACCGCTGCCGCTGGCGGTAACGCTAGTTTAATGACGATCGGTTAAACAGGTAGCCGGAGGATGTTACAACCTCCTCCGGCATCATTAGCGTGGTCGAATCCCCTCAATAATAATCCGCTGCACGTTTTCAACCGTTTGATTGAAAAATACCTCATCGCGCAACGTCGCGCCTGTCACCGCCTCCACCTGAGGGGCGAAATCGGCGTAATGTTGAGTGGAAGCCCAAATCATAAAAATCAAATGCTGCGGGTCAATCGGCGCGAGTTTGCCGCTTTTTACCCAACCGGCAATCAGCGCGGATTTCTCATCAATTAATGCCTTCAAATCGCCCGTCAGTTCATCCATTAACAACGGCGCGCCTGCCAGCATCTCCATACAGAACAGGCGCGAAGCCTGCGGATAATCGCGGGAAACTTCCAGCTTCAGACGGATGTATTCTTTGATCGCCGCCAGCGGGGCGAAATCTTCACGAAACGCTTTTAACGGTGCCAGCCAGATATCGAGAATCTGCCGCAGTACGGCTATATACAGCGCCTCTTTTGACGGGAAGTAATACAGCAGATTGGTTTTTGAAACGCCTGCCAACTCTGCGATCTGCTCCAGCCTTGTGCCGTGAAAACCGAATTGTGAAAAAGTGTCCAGTGCTGCGCTAAGAATCGCTTTTTTCTTCGCGCTTACTGCGCGCGAACGTTTACCCGTTATTTTCACTGCGCCTTGCGTCATGCGCTCTCCCCTCTTGTAGATTGGCAACAGGATAGCAAAACCCCCGCCCGGCCTCGACCTTCTGCACTCTCATCGCGCACGGATGCATGTTTTATGTGCAACTGTTTTGACCGTTTAGTCCACTTTTTTCCAGATATTTCAGACAACCAAACATTAACACATTAATAACATTCGCTTTTTAAAAACTGGCATCCGCTTTGCAAACAAGCCATTACGCGGCTGAAAAGGATATGCAGGATGCAGCGCCCCGTCTGACTTTCACTTTACGAGACGAAGAGAGGTTGATGATGAAAATTGGCGTATTCGTACCTATTGGCAACAACGGCTGGCTCATTTCGACCCACGCGCCGCAGTACATGCCGACCTTTGAACTGAATAAAGCCATTGTGCAAAAAGCGGAGCACTACCATTTCGATTTCGCCCTGTCGATGATCAAACTGCGTGGCTTTGGCGGCAAAACTGAGTTCTGGGATCACAACCTTGAGTCGTTCACCTTGATGGCGGGGCTGGCAGCCGTGACCTCGCGGATTCAGATTTACGCCACTGCCGCCACCTTAACGTTACCTCCGGCAATCGTCGCCCGTATGGCCGCAACCATTGACTCCATCTCTGGCGGGCGTTTTGGCGTCAACCTCGTGACTGGCTGGCAAAAGCCCGAGTATGAGCAGATGGGGATCTGGCCTGGCGATGACTATTTCTCCCGTCGTTACGACTATCTCACCGAATATGTTCAGGTGCTGCGCGACCTGTGGGGCACGGGCAAAAGCGATTTTAAAGGCGATTTTTTCACCATGAATGATTGTCGCGTCAGTCCGCAACCGAGCGTACCCATGAAAGTGATCTGCGCCGGGCAAAGCGACGCTGGCATGGCGTTCTCCGCCCAGTATGCCGATTTTAACTTCTGTTTCGGCAAAGGCGTAAATACACCCACGGCTTTCGCCCCGACCGCTGCGCGGATGAAACAGGCCGCAGAGCAAACCGGGCGCGACGTTGGCTCTTATGTGTTGTTTATGGTGATTGCCGACGAAACCGACGATGCCGCTCGTGCAAAATGGGAACACTACAAAGCGGGCGCGGATGAAGAGGCCTTAAGCTGGCTAACCGAACAAAGTCAGAAAGATACCCGCTCCGGTACAGACACCAACGTCCGTCAGATGGCCGATCCCACTTCGGCGGTAAACATCAATATGGGGACGTTAGTCGGTTCTTACGCCAGTGTCGCGCGCATGTTAGATGAAGTCGCAACCGTGCCTGGTGCCGAAGGCGTGCTGTTGACCTTCGATGATTTTCTGTCGGGAATCGAAAACTTCGGCGAGCGCATTCAACCACTGATGCAGTGCCGCGCCCATCTCCCTGCGCTGACTCAGGAGGTGGCATGATGACGACCTTAACCGCTCGACCGGAAGCCATTACCTTCGATCCGCAGCAAACTGCGCTGATCGTGGTGGATATGCAAAACGCTTATGCCACGCCAGGCGGCTACTTAGATCTCGCCGGGTTTGATGTCTCAACCACTCGCCCGGTCATTGCCAACATTCAAACCGCCGTGACCGCAGCGCGAGCGGCAGGGATGCTGATCATCTGGTTTCAAAATGGCTGGGATGCACAGTATGTCGAGGCTGGCGGCCCCGGCTCACCGAATTTTCATAAATCGAACGCCCTGAAAACCATGCGTAAGCAGCCGCAGCTGCAGGGGAAATTGCTGGCGAAAGGCTCCTGGGATTATCAACTGGTGGATGAACTGGTGCCGCAGCCTGGCGATATTGTGCTGCCGAAGCCGCGCTACAGCGGTTTCTTCAATACGCCGCTGGACAGCATTTTGCGCAGCCGTGGAATACGCCATCTGGTTTTCACCGGTATCGCTACCAACGTCTGCGTCGAATCGACGCTACGCGATGGCTTTTTTCTGGAGTATTTCGGCGTGGTGTTGGAAGACGCAACACACCAGGCGGGGCCGGAATTTGCACAGAAAGCCGCGTTATTCAATATCGAAACCTTTTTTGGCTGGGTCAGCGACGTCGAAACGTTCTGCGACGCGCTTTCTCCCACGTCCTTTGCTCGTATCGCTTAAGGAGTTTAACGATGCCAAAATCCGTAATTATTCCCGCTGGCAGCAGCGCACCGCTGGCCCCCTTCGTTCCCGGCACGCTGGCTGATGGCGTGGTGTATGTCTCCGGTACGCTGGCTTTTGATCAACATAATAACGTGCTGTTTGCCGATGACCCAAAGGCGCAAACCCGCCACGTTCTGGAAACCATCCGCAAGGTGATCGAGACGGCGGGTGGCACGATGGCGGACGTGACCTTCAACAGCATCTTTATTACCGACTGGAAAAATTACGCCGCGATTAACGAAATCTACGCCGAGTTTTTTCCGGGTGATAAACCGGCGCGATTCTGCATTCAGTGCGGACTGGTAAAACCTGACGCACTGGTGGAAATCGCCACAATTGCGCATATCGCCAAGTGAGACCGCGATGAAACTTTCACTCTCACCTCCCCCTTATGCTGATGCGCCCGTAGTGGTGTTGATTTCGGGTCTTGGCGGTAGCGGCAGTTACTGGTTACCGCAACTGGCGGTGCTGGAGCAGGAGTATCAGGTAGTCTGTTACGACCAGCGCGGCACCGGCAATAATCCCGACACGCTGGCAGAAGATTACAGTATCGCCCAGATGGCAGCGGAACTGCATCAGGCGCTGGTAGCCGCAGGGATTGAGCGTTACGCGGTGGTCGGCCATGCGCTCGGTGCGCTGGTGGGAATGCAGCTGGCGCTGGATTATCCCGCGTCGGTAACTGTGCTGGTCAGCGTTAACGGCTGGCTACGAATAAACGCCCATACGCGCCGCTGTTTTCAGGTTCGCGAGCAGTTACTACATAGCGGCGGCGCGCAGGCATGGGTGGAAGCCCAGCCATTGTTCCTCTATCCCGCCGACTGGATGGCGGCCCGCGCACCTCGCCTGGAAGCTGAAGACGCGCTGGCACTGGCGCATTTTCAGGGCAAAAATAATTTACTGCGTCGACTTAACGCCCTCAAACGCGCTGACTTTAGTCGCCATGCGGATCGCATCCGCTGCCCGGTGCAAATCATCTGCGCCAGTGATGATCTTCTGGTGCCAACAGCATGTTCCAGTGAACTTCATGTCGCCCTGCCCGATAGCCAGAAAATGGTGATGCGCTATGGCGGACACGCCTGCAACGTGACCGATCCCGAAACGTTTAATGCTCTGTTACTCAACGGGCTTGCCAGCCTGTTACATCACCGTGAAGCCGACCTGTAAGGAATTGCTATGAACGAAGCCGTTAACCCAGGTGCGCTTAGCACCCTGTTCACCGATGCCCGCACTCACAACGGCTGGCGGGAGACACCCGTCAGTGATGAGACGTTACGGGAGATTTATGCCCTGATGAAATGGGGGCCGACATCAGCTAACTGTTCTCCGGCACGGATCGTGTTTATCCGCACTGCAGAAGGAAAAGAACGTCTGCGCCCGGCGCTTTCCAGCGGCAATCTGCAAAAAACCCTGACCGCGCCCGTCACCGCTATCGTCGCCTGGGACAGTGAATTTTATGAACGGTTACCACAGCTGTTTCCTCACGGCGATGCCCGCAGTTGGTTTACCTCCAGCCCACAACTTGCCGAAGAAACAGCGTTTCGCAACAGTTCCATGCAGGCGGCCTATCTGATCGTCGCCTGCCGGGCGCTGGGGCTGGATACCGGCCCGATGTCGGGCTTTGACCGTCAATACGTTGACGACGCCTTTTTTGCGGGCAGCACGCTGAAGAGCAATCTGCTGATTAATATCGGCTATGGCGATTCCAGCAAACTTTTTGCGCGCCTGCCACGTCTGTCCTTTGAAGAAGCCTGCGGGCTGTTGTAAGGAGCAAACAATGAACATTGTCGATCAACAAACCTTTCGCGATGCGATGTCCTGTATAGGCGCGGCGGTCAATATCATCACTACGGACGGTCCAGCCGGGCGCGCCGGGTTCACCGCCAGCGCCGTCTGCAGCGTGACCGATACGCCGCCCACATTACTGGTGTGCCTGAATCGTGGGGCGTCCGTCTGGCCGGTATTCAATGAAAATCGAACGCTGTGTGTAAATACACTTAGCGCCGGGCAGGAGCCGCTTTCAAACCTTTTTGGCGGCAAAACGCCCATGGAACACCGCTTTGCCGCCGCCCGCTGGCAGACTGGTGTGACCGGATGCCCGCAACTGGAAGAAGCACTGGTTTCGTTTGACTGCCGTATCAGCCAGGTGGTGAGCGTCGGCACCCACGACATTCTGTTTTGCGCCATCGAAGCGATTCATCGTCACGCCACCCCCTACGGGCTGGTGTGGTTTGATCGCAGTTATCACGCGCTGATGCGCCCTGCTTGTTAACCTCCTTAAGGAGACAGCTGATGGCAATGTTCGGTTTTCCTCACTGGCAGTTAAAATCGACCTCTACAGAGAGCGGCGTGGTCGCGCCGGATGAACGATTGCCGTTTGCTCAGACGGCAATAATGGGCGTTCAACACGCGGTGGCGATGTTTGGCGCGACGGTGTTAATGCCTATTCTGATGGGGCTGGATCCCAATCTTTCCATTTTGATGTCGGGGATCGGCACGTTACTGTTTTTCTTTATTACCGGCGGGCGCGTCCCCAGTTATCTCGGCTCCAGCGCGGCTTTTGTCGGCGTGGTGATTGCCGCGACGGGCTTTAACGGTCAGGGCATTAACCCGAATATCAGCATTGCGCTGGGCGGGATTATCGCCTGTGGGCTGGTTTATACCGTCATTGGCCTGGTGGTGATGAAAATCGGTACGCGCTGGATTGAACGGCTAATGCCGCCGGTGGTGACGGGTGCGGTGGTGATGGCGATTGGCCTGAACTTAGCGCCTATCGCAGTGAAAAGTGTATCGGCTTCGGCCTTTGATAGCTGGATGGCGGTAATGACGGTGCTGTGTATTGGGCTGGTAGCGGTATTTACCCGTGGCATGATCCAGCGGTTATTGATTCTCGTAGGATTAATTGTCGCCTGTCTGCTGTATGGCGTGATGACCAACGTTTTAGGGCTGGGAAAAGCCGTCGATTTTACTCTCGTCAGCCATGCTGCCTGGTTCGGTTTGCCACATTTTTCCACTCCTGCTTTTAATGGTCAGGCAATGATGCTGATTGCGCCCGTGGCGGTGATTCTGGTGGCGGAAAACTTAGGCCATCTCAAGGCGGTCGCCGGGATGACCGGACGCAATATGGATCCGTATATGGGACGGGCATTCGTCGGTGATGGTCTGGCAACGATGCTTTCCGGCTCTGTCGGCGGTAGCGGCGTCACCACCTATGCTGAAAATATCGGTGTGATGGCCGTGACCAAAGTCTACTCGACGCTGGTGTTTGTTGCTGCTGCCGTCATCGCCATGCTGTTGGGCTTTTCGCCGAAATTTGGCGCGCTGATCCATACCATTCCGGCCGCGGTGATTGGTGGTGCATCAATTGTTGTGTTCGGGCTGATTGCCGTCGCAGGCGCAAGGATCTGGGTACAAAACCGTATCGATTTAAGCCAGAACGGTAATTTGATTATGGTCGCAGTAACCTTAGTGCTGGGCGCGGGTGATTTTGCTCTCACGCTGGGCGGTTTTACGTTGGGAGGGATCGGTACAGCAACCTTTGGCGCGATTTTACTCAATGCGTTATTAAGCAGAAGGTTGGTTGACGTTCCACCGCCAGAAGTTATTCATCAGGAGCCATAAACAGAAAACCGCCGGGGTTACCGGCGGTGATGGCTTTTTGACGAGCTTAAGAAAAAAATGCATTCGTCATTGATTAGCCCGGCTAGTTGTCGCTTTTGCCGTGACTGCTCTTGCCACCTTTTTTACCTGCTTCAGATGCGCGCTGCGGGTCATTCTTGAAATTACCCCCGCTGTGCTGTCCACCTTTTTTACCTGCTTCTGATGCTCTTTCGCGGTTTTCTGCAAAATTGCCGGAACCGCCTCGATGGTTTGCCATTACTGACCTCCGTCTGGGTATAGACATCATATTGCATAGAATTAACGCGGCGTATGGCGGCTGCCATATTTTCGCTACGTGGGACTAAGCTTAGTGAACTGACGTGGGCAGACCCGCGTTTGGTAATATCCTGCAACAGCTTCTTAGCGAGAATAGATATCATCTCCAATAATTATCCATAAGCCGCTCTTATGATTAAAAAAACGCGATGAGATAAAAATGTGTCATTTTGCGACAAAATTACGTGCTTGTGAAAGTTGTTATAAATCAAATAAGTGGTTGTGAAATTTGCACTCTGAAAAGGACGTCTTATCTTTAAATAAGTGGTAGCGAATCGCTACGGAATAGAGATAACACGAGGAGTGGTTAGAAATGGCTAAAGTTCTGGTGCTTTATTATTCCATGTACGGACATATTGAAACGATGGCACGCGCAGTCGCTGAGGGTGCAAGCAAAGTGGATGGCGCAGAAGTTGTCGTTAAGCGTGTACCGGAAACCATGCCGCCGCAATTATTTGAAAAAGCAGGTGGTAAAACGCAAACTGCACCGGTTGCAACCCCGCAAGAACTGGCCGATTACGACGCCATTATTTTTGGTACACCTACCCGCTTTGGCAACATGTCCGGTCAAATGCGTACCTTCCTCGACCAGACGGGCGGCCTGTGGGCTTCCGGCGCACTATACGGAAAACTGGCGAGCGTCTTTAGTTCCACCGGTACTGGCGGCGGTCAGGAACAAACCATCACATCCACCTGGACGACCCTTGCGCATCACGGCATGGTGATTGTCCCCATTGGCTACGCAGCGCAGGAATTATTTGACGTTTCACAGGTTCGCGGCGGTACGCCGTACGGCGCAACCACCATCGCAGGCGGTGACGGTTCACGCCAGCCCAGCCAGGAAGAACTGTCTATTGCTCGTTATCAAGGGGAATATGTCGCAGGTCTGGCAGTTAAACTTAACGGCTAATCTTCAACAGGAGGATACGCATGCCAACTCAAGAAGCGAAAGCTCATCACGTCGGTGAATGGGCATCTCTGCGCAATACGTCGCCGGAAATAGCCGAGGCCATTTTCGAAGTCGCCGGGTACGACGAAAAAATGGCGGAAAAGATTTGGGAAGAAGGTAGCGATGAAGTGTTAGTCAAAGCCTTTGCTAAGACCGACAAAGATTCGCTTTTTTGGGGCGAACAGACCATCGAACGTAAAAACGTTTAACCAGCGACTCCCCCGTAGCGAACGGGGGAGTTTTCTGTTATTTCACCGCTTCATTCAACACGCTATCAAACTTATCCATTGGGCAGAAACCGTTGGTATCTATCGGACAACCGCTTAATTCCAGCGTCACGCGCTGCGCAGGTGCCTGAAGGGTTAACGCGTCAGCATTACGTAACTGTTCTGCACTCTGGTACACATACTCGATTTTCATCAGGTCGCGATTGGTTTTGCTGTCATGCCAACGCTGGAAAACGATTTTGCCGCCAATCGGCGTGCGTTCGTTCTGGTCATGCAACTGATACGGTTTGAAATCCAGCGCCGTTAACAGAGAGGCAATGTTGGAGTCATGCCCAACTAACACCGTGATTTTCGGAGCGCTGGTGCGATCGGTGACCAGGGCTTTGTCGATATAACTGACCAGCGGTTTCGCAACATTGCGCGCCACTTCCGGTGAGGTAAACAGGCTGTCCTGGTAACCGTTTTTCAGCTTCGACAACACCTTCCACTGCTGGTCAGATTTGATTTCTCCCCACGCCACCTGATCCATCGGAAAACCTTCGTAGTATTGCAAAGTAAACGCATCTACCAGCGAGTTGCCGACTTTCAGCGGCCCGGAAACACCTGGTTCTTGTTGATACTTCGCGCTAAAGGTATTTTTGCCATCCACCAGCGAACACTGTTGTTTCTCTTTACAGGCAGGGGAATCTTTATAGTTAACGATTTTTTCCAGTAGCTGGTAGCTGTCGGTAAGCTGGAGTTTGCTGAGCTCTTTCTCCATTGCCGCCACCGCCTGTTCACTGAATGCGGCGGAATCATCGGTGATCACCGGATTAAAAGTTGGGTCCATAGTGCCCATTTTTTCCTGGTGATGCACAGGAATATCACACCCCGGGAATGCGCCGGTAATAAAGAACTGTGCAGTCGCGACGGTGCGTTGCAGACTATTGGCATAGGCATATACGGTGTCCGGCGGCGGGCATTCCCCCGATTTTACCATCCCCTGCTCTGCCAGCCATTCACGCATGTAATGGCCCATATACACTTCGAGCACGCCACCTTTGGTGGTGAGTTGCCCACCGGGGACGTCCCATTCTGGCCATTTATTCGGCGTCGACTGCTCCAGCACACTGCCATTGTTCGCCAGCGGCGCACGTAAGTTATGGCGGCTCATCATGAGCACTTGCTGTAGCTGATAGCCTTCCGGTACGGTTTGTGCCTGAGCATTTGAAGCGAGTAAAACTATCCCTGCCACAGTTGCGGCGATTAGCGTTTTGTTCATTCCTGGCACCTCTTTTGTTATCAATCACTAAAGAGTGTGACAGAAATATGACTTTTTTCCGGGAACAGGTTCGCAAAATGGCTTGTTGAAAACCTGTTTTTCTATATACATCTTCAAAAACAGGCAAGGTTTGACGCAAACTATGCCTGATTAGCCCCTGCCTCGCGTACGCCGCTGATAATTGCACCTGTGGCTAAACAGAATATCTGCGGCGTTACCAATACAGAGACAATATTTAACAATAAAAAAGTGTGAGACTAATAACAATGGTTTTTAGCATATGCCTTTGCCATTAAATTGCATAACGATTTAAATAGTCAAGTTGCGCATTCATTTCCTGATTGTTTAACTTGTAAGCCTGAGCAAAAAGTTCAGGAGGGAGGTAAACGTCATAATGATTGCCAGTATTCATTAAATAACCACACTCAAGGTCTTCATCTGTTGAAAATGATTCGTTCCCCAAGGAGATTGATGCCACATTACTGGTAACAATAAACGATGAGCAAATGCTATCTGAAAGAACAGCAAGAAAATTCTTCACCGCTATAATCCTATCCGAAGCGTCGGTATCTAAAGCAAGCAACTTCTTGTTATCATTAAATATAAACTCGGGTAAATGCAGGATACATTTTTCGTTATTCAAGCAACTATCAATGAATTCTTTTTTAAAAAACAGAAAGCTCCATGACATAAGACTACCCACACCCTGAATTTTGTTGTCAGATTGCAGATCAACGCCAAATAATGTCTTAACATCTTCCCTGAGATCACAAAATGCAGCATCAACAAGAGCCTCGATTGTTGGTTTATCAACAATTTTAATAAACTCTTCGTATACTTCCTTTTGCGTCTTATGACTGCCCAGCGCCCATGAATAATCATGTTGTTTTAAAACCAGTATGGCTCTTAACAGACAATATCCATCGCCATCTACTGGAGCGTATTTTAATTCATAAGTTTTATTAATTTCACTCTGAATAAAAGATATACCAGACAAATCAATACCAGTATCTAAATCAGATATTCCCGGCGTATTTATCTGTTCTGGCTGGACACTTATATTTTCATCTTCTAAACAATACTCAGAAAAAACATCATCACACGCATTAATGCTTTCAATATATTCCATAAAGCCATACCAATAATAACCTTTAAAATCTGTGATAGACTCTGAAGCTCTGCCCGGCAAGGACACTTTAACAATGTCAATATCTCGAACATATTGTATAGTATATGTAATACCTCCTGAAACCCCTGAATAAATTTGTGTATCATTAGTACGCAATGTTCTCATAAATAATGATAGATCATTATCATTCTGCATTTCCTCAAATTCTTTTTCTAGTGATTCGCATTCCAGGCATGGAATGTAGTCTTCAGCTTTTTGACGTCTGATTTCTTTATACAACCGCATAAAACACACCAGTGTGTTTTCAAAAAGCGTGATTGAATATGTTTGATTTTTTTCGTGCTCATTTTTTATATCGTTCCAGGCTTGTTTCAAATAGTTATTTGCAGTGCAACTAATTCCATGTATATTACTACCCATATATAGCGCCTATAAAATTTAATAAATAATGACGCACTAGTAAAACTTAACGTGCCTGGTTCAACTATCAAAAATCGCTCACCCTTTTTCACCTGTTTAAAATATGTTCAGCACCCCACTTTGAGGCGACCTCCTCTCCGCGATGATTTCAATAACATATTCTGTGTTGGCATATGAAATTTTGAGGATTACCCTACACTTATAGGAGTTACCTTACAGGGGTTCCTTCAATTTGTGTTGATTTACGCGAGATAACGCTATGGAATTAAAGGATTATTACGCCATCATGGGCGTGAAACCGACGGACGATCTCAAGACAATCAAGACCGCCTATCGTCGACTAGCCCGCAAATACCATCCTGATGTCAGCAAAGAACCGGATGCCGAAGCCCGCTTCAAAGAGGTCGCTGAAGCCTGGGAAGTGTTAAGTGATGAACAACGTCGCGCTGAGTATGATCAGATGTGGCAACATCGCAACGATCCGCAATTTAGCCGTCAGTTCCAGCATGGAGACGGTCAGAGTTTTAACGCCGAAGATTTTGACGATATCTTCTCGTCAATTTTCGGTCAGCATGCCCGCCAGAGCCGTCAACGCCCCGCCACACGCGGCCACGATATTGAAATCGAAGTGGCGGTATTCCTCGAAGAAACGCTTACTGAGCATAAGCGTACCATCAGCTATAACCTGCCGGTTTATAACGCCTTTGGCATGATCGAACAGGAAATCCCGAAAACGCTGAATGTGAAGATCCCGGCAGGGGTCGGCAATGGTCAACGTATCCGCCTGAAAGGCCAGGGGACGCCGGGCGAAAACGGCGGTCCAAATGGCGATTTGTGGCTGGTGATTCATATTGCGCCACATCCGCTGTTTGATATTGTCGGCCAGGATCTGGAAATTGTGGTGCCGGTTAGCCCGTGGGAAGCGGCGCTGGGTGCTAAAGTCACCGTTCCAACACTGAAAGAAAGCATTTTGCTGACTATCCCGCCTGGCAGCCAGGCCGGGCAACGATTGCGCGTTAAAGGCAAAGGTCTGGTGAGCAAAAAACAGACCGGCGATCTGTATGCGGTACTGAAAATCGTGATGCCGCCGAAACCGGATGAAAACACTGCCGCGCTGTGGCAGCAACTGGCAGACGCCCAGTCGTCTTTTGAACCACGTAAAGATTGGGGGAAAGCATAATGGCTAATGTTACGGTGACTTTTACTATTACCGAATTTTGCCTGCATACCGGCATCTCTGAAGAGGAGTTGAATGAAATTGTCGGTTTGGGGGTGGTTGAACCGCGTGAGATCCAGGAAACAACCTGGGTATTTGACGACCATGCCGCCATTGTGGTGCAACGCGCGGTACGCCTGCGTCATGAACTGGCTCTGGACTGGCCGGGGATCGCGGTGGCGCTGACGTTAATGGATGATATTGCGCACCTGAAGCAGGAAAACCGCCTGCTGCGCCAGCGGCTTTCCCGGTTTGTGGCTCACCCGTGATGTGTGTTTGTCGGATGTGATGACGCATCTTAGCCGGTCTACAAAGATTACTGTTCCTGTGGGCCGGATAAGGCGTTTATGCCGCATCCGGCAACTGCGCACTAATGCCTGATGCGACGCCTGCCGCGTCTTATCAGGCCTACAAACGACGTTATCTGTTTTGGTGGTCGCACTCCACTAACACCAGCAATAACTGGCTTAGTGCCGCGTAAAAACCAAAGCTATCATACTGACGACAACGCGCAGCAAACTCTGGTAACCATTCCCACAGTGCCGTCAGTGTTTTTTGCCGCAAACTGTCGATTCTTCGCGCAGGAACGCTCCCCTCTCCCAGCGAAAAATGCAGATGACTCAACAACTCGAGATAGATCGCCAGATGATCTGCCGGTTCGTTGAAATTGCCGCTGGTTTCCATCCCTGCCTCAACTAACAAGCGTTTAATCTCTTGCTCGTCCTGTTTGTAGGCCGATGCATAAGGCAGCGCCGCTTGTTTGTCGGTCATCAGAAACAGACCGCAAAAGTCAGCGGCCAGTTCCAGACGGGCATCGTCACGTACTGTCAGAGTGGCAATACGGTTTTCCAGCTCACTCACCGCCGCAGTGAGCGGCGGTTCGCTTTTCAGCAACGAAAACCATTCAGCCATCTGCGCACTGGCGATTTGCGTCAGTTGTTCATCGTCCAGCTCACGGGAGAACAACTGCGCCAGCCAGGCGTAAACACAGGCAATCTGTTGTGCTGTCAGCGTGGTCATGATTTCACCTGCGACGCGGGAACATATTCGCACTGCGCCACCATCTCCACGGGGCCGTTAAACGCCGTTACCTGCTCCACTGTTCCGTTGTACTTCTCAATTTCCACCAGCGTAGTGTGCGCACTGGTCGCCTGCGCCAACTGCGAAGTACCGATGTCAATGGTCAACACGTTGGGGTTACCGTATTTGCACAGCGCACCAGGCTCGCCGCCTTTATCTGGATCGTACCATGCCCCTTCATGAATTCGTGCCACGCCGGGTGCATAGCGGTCAGAAACCACTGCTCCAGCCAACACCTGGCCACGAGCGTTAAAGACGCGTACCACATCACCGTTACGAATACCGCGCGCGCTGGCATCCTGCGGGTTAATGAACACTGGCTCTTTGCCCGCTACCGTATATTGCTGACGCAACGTTTCTGATTCACATAACTGCGAGTGAAGTCGGAAATCCGGATGCACAGATTGCAGATGCAACGGATACTTCTGCGAGCCGGGCCCGCCGTGGGAGCGTTCGATTTTCTCAAACCACATCGGATGCCCCTGACAATCGTCGTAGTTCATATCAGCGATGGTTTTCGAGTAGATCTCAATCAGGCCACTCGGCGTGCCCAGCGGTTCGAGATCCGGATCTTCGCGGAATGCCTGGTGGCGAACAAACATCTGCGGATGGTCAAACTCGACGTACTCTTTGTTATTCCAGAAGTCATCAAACGCTGGCAAATGAACGCCGCGTCCTTTGCCCTGTTGTACACCTTCCTGCCAGATGCGTTTCAGCCAGCCCATCTCGTCCAGCCCTTCGGTAAAGGCTTCTTCGCGATTAAAGCGGCGGCACAGCTCGCGGAAAATATCAAAGTCGTTGCGCGCCTCGAACTGCGGCGGCACGACCTGTTTCATGGCGATAATGCCACGGTTGGAGTGGTTGCCGTACTGGTCGAGATCGTTACGCTCAAACTGCGTGGTCGCAGGCAGCACGATATCGGCAAAGCGGCAGGTTGAGGTCCACTGATTATCTATAGCGATAACCGTTTCCAGCTTGCGCCAGCCTTCGATAATACGGTTAATCTGCTGATGACGATGGAACGGGTTAGTTCCGGCAAAAATACACATTTTCAGCGGTGGCAGTTTTACCGATTTACCATTCCAGTTGATCACTTTTCCCGGTTCGAGGATCGCATCGACAAAACGGGCAATCGGAATGGTGCTGCTATAGCCTTGGTAGTCGCTGTTGTCGTGAACAGGTGGAATCGACGTAGAGCCGGAGAAACCACTCAGAATAACGCCTTTACGCCCCGGCGTGCCTGCGCCGTTATAGTGCCAGCCAAAACCGAAGCCACCACCCGGCAGGCCAATTTGCCCCAGCATCGCCGCCAGAACCACAATCATCCACGCCCACTGTTCACCGTGCTGCATACGCTGTACGCACCAACCAGCAATAATCTGCGTTCTGTTCGCCGCCATCTGCCGCGCCAGCCCACGAATGGTTTCGGCATCAATGCCGGTCAGTTTTTCAGCCCATGCGGCATCTTTCGGCTGACCGTCTTTCTCACCCAGCAGATACGGCAGGAACTGCTCAAACCCCACACAGTAGTTAGCGAGGAAGTTTTTGTCGTACAGGTTTTCACTGTACAGCGTATACGCCAGCGCCAGTTGCAGTGGCACGTCAGTTTGCGGGTTAACCGCAATGTGCTTCACATGCTCGCGCCCCAGATACTCATGGGTGGATGTGACAACCGGATCGATGCTGATGACCTCAATTTCACCGGCGGCGACTTTCGCTTTCAACTGCGCGTAATATTCATAAACATCGTGATCCGGGCACCACCAGTTCGCTTGCTGGTTTTTCAGCAAATCAGAGCCCCACAGCACAATGGTTTTGCTGTTCTGCAATACCAGCGGCCAGGAGGTTTGCTGTTCATACACTTCCATTGAGCCAACCACGCGCGGCAGGATCACCTGCGCAGCACCGGTAGAGTAATCTCCGCCCGTACCAACGCTATTACCATGCAAGGCAATAGCTTTCGCCAGCATCCCCGAAGCGTTATGGAACATCCCTGTCGATTGCCAACCACTGGCGGTCAGCAAGGCACTCGGCCCGTGAGTTTTCTGTACGCGTTCCAGTTCTTCATAGAACATGTCGAGGGCTTCATCCCAGCTCACGCGCACAAAACGGTTATCACCGCGCTGGGAGGTGTCGCTCAGATGGCGCTTACGTAGCCAGTCCACGCGTACCATCGGATAACGAATACGCGCCGCGTTGTGTACGTGATCCGGCAATCCGGCGATCATTTTCGACGGATATTTATCCAGTTCGAACGGTTTTGCCGCCACAAAGCGACCATCCTTCACCATCGCGCGGATAGCCCCCCAGTGCGACCCGGTAAGAATGCCCTCTTTCGAGATGACAGCCTCAGTCGCCGCTTGCGCCGCAGTCGCACGGCGCGGCGTTAACAATGACGGCCCCAGCATCCCGGCGACGGTTAAGCCGCCGAGTTGTGCCAGAAAACGCCGACGTGATGCCTGAAAGAGATCGTTATTGTTCATTATTTTTCTTCCTTCTTATCGCCGTGAGCCTTACCTGCGGTATCAGACGCATTCATTTGCAGATATTTCAACAAGGTGCGTTCTTCACGTTTATCGAGGCTGGTAAAGCCAATCATGCCGTTGAGCGTGCCGATCCAGCCGTTAGCGTCAAAGTGAGAGATTTCCGGTGCGCCGTGGCACTGGTTACAGGTGCCGTTGTACAACGAATCCGCATAAGCCCAGATCGGTTTGATATCGTTTACCATGTCGCCTTTCTTCATCCACGCAGTGGCTTGCAACTTGCTCCACTCGGTATTGGTGTCGGCAACGGTGGTTTTCTCCAGCGTTTTCACCTGCTGCTGCACATCACCACGAATCGAGGCAACAAAGATGCGTTTACCTGGGAATTGGGTGAGTACACGCTGACGTCCGGCGCTTTCCGTCCAGCCGGTAATTTCAATTTGCAGCCAGTCGCCGTCACGTTTAAGGACTTTCACTTCCGAAGCAGGCAGCAGAGAACCAGAGGCATCTTTATCGCCTTTCGCCGCATAAATTGGCTTAATATCAATGGAGTACAGCGTGTCACCACTATCATTAGCACTGGCGCGCAGCTCATCGAATTGCTTACGGAAGCCACTACTCATATCCGGCAACTGGTGGGCAATACCTTTATGACAGTCGATGCAGGATTGATTATCTTTCGCTGCCACCTTCATCTGACGTGCCGCTTCAGGATGCTGCTTCGCATGATCCATCGCGTCGTAGTTATGGCAGGAGCGGCAGGTTGCCGAGTTGTTTTCTTTCATTCGCGCCCATTCACGCTCGGCAAGTTCCGCGCGTTTGGCTTCGAATTTTTCAGGTGTATCAATAGAGTGGGCAATAAAGGTCTGGTAAATGTCGTTGCTCGCTTCCAGTTTGCGCTTCACCATGCCTGGAATATCCGGCGGGATATGACAGTCATGGCATTCAGCTCGCACGCCGGAGGCGTTCTGGAAATGCACCGACTGTTTATATTCTTCATACACCGGTTGCATACTGTGGCAACTGACACAAAATTCGGTTGTGCTGGTGACTTTGATCCCAACGTGTGGCAATACAATCAGCGCAATGCCAATCACAATCCCAGTAGCGACCAGCGCCAGTACCGACCAACGAGCACTGGGTCGGCGTAGCGTGTTCCAGAGTTTCCGCATAATAGCCCCTGTAAAATTATGGTTTAGTGAAGCGATCTTAATGAGCAAATATGAACAGCGGCACTGGTCAGGATGAACGGCTTACGGCAGAATATGAACAGATATGAACAGAATGAGTAAAACCCTCTGATGCCACATCACATTGTTATTGTTGAAGATGAGCCGGTTACCCAGGCGCGATTACAATCTTACTTCACTCAGGAGGGGTATACCGTTTCCGTTACGGCGAGCGGTGCCGGGCTGCGGGAAATTATGCAGAATCAGCCGGTGGATTTGATTCTGCTGGATATCAATTTGCCCGATGAAAATGGCCTGATGTTAACCCGCGCCCTGCGAGAACGCTCAACGGTGGGAATAATTCTGGTTACGGGACGCAGCGATCGGATTGACCGTATTGTTGGGCTGGAAATGGGCGCAGACGATTACGTCACCAAACCGCTGGAACTGCGCGAACTGGTAGTACGGGTGAAAAATCTGCTCTGGCGAATCGACCTCGCGCGACAAGCTCAACCGCACACTCAGGACAACTGCTATCGCTTTGCCGGTTATTGCCTGAATGTGTCGCGCCATACGCTGGAGCGAGATGGCGAGCCGATTAAACTGACCCGCGCAGAGTATGAAATGTTGGTGGCATTTGTGACGAATCCGGGCGAAATTCTTAGCCGTGAACGTCTGCTGCGTATGCTTTCTGCGCGTCGGGTGGAAAACCCTGACCTGCGCACCGTCGATGTGTTAATTCGTCGTTTACGCCATAAACTCAGCGCGGATTTACTGGTGACGCAACATGGCGAAGGTTATTTCTTAGCCGCTGATGTGTGCTGATAAAAATAGACCGGACGAAATCCCCCTGGCGACAGCGAGCGGCGGATATGTTCACGGTCGGCATTTTTCGGCGTCAGAACTAAAATCGGTGGGCTGACATTATCAGACACCGATTGCCCCTGTAATTGCCTGATGGCCTGCTCAACCGCCAGTTCCCCCTGCCAGACCATTTGATCGCTGGCAGCCATAATCACTCTTCCCCGCTTCAGCCCGCGATACACCTGATGTGAAAGATAAAACGACACCACGGTAAGCGGTGTTTTCAGGTTACGCCCTTCCCCCATTGCCGCCTCTGCCGCAATGGCCGTTCCGGCAACGACGTCGATTTCTGGATGGCGCTCCAGCATCTCCTGCAACAGGTTACGCTGGATTTCAATATCGTTATCACCGAGCGCAATATCAACAATACGTACCGGGCTTCCGGCAATGGCTGCGCGAAAACCCTCTACCATCTCCTTACTGCCCCCGGCATTATCGGGTCCGGGCATCAACAGCACGTTCAGTGGTTTACCGTGGCTCCATTGCACCAGATATCGTCCTGGTTGATAGCCCATCTGAAACCAGGGCACACCAACGCGGCTTTTCACGTGGGGAGCATCAATAGCATTCACCAGTTCGATCACCGGCAGATTTGCTACCTGCTTTTGCAGGTCGGGAAATGACGTCGTGCTACTTCCGAGCAAGATGGCCTCTGCGCCCCACTGTTTACACTGGTCGATTTGTGCTTGCTGGGTAGCCAACTGGCTGTAGCCACCTGCCTCCAGCACTTTTAAATCCACACCGTAGCGGCGAGCAGCCTCCTGCATACCATAGTTCAACGATAACCAGTATGAATCTTTCAGGCTGGGATAAAGCGCGCACAGTTTCCATGCGCGTTTGGCTTTAAGCGGCGTAGAGGCTTGCACCGTGTAATGCTGCGCATCATGCCAGCGCAACAGGTTATCAGCCGAAAATGCCGGCAACATGAAAAGGGAAAGAAGTAACAATAGCAGTACGCGCATGATAGCCTCATCAATAATAAGGCTTTATGCTAGATGCATTCCGCTTTGCGACTCAACCTTTTTCACCTTAAGTGCACCGACCGTGAATTTAACCCTGACCCGAAGACTCTGGATGGGCTTTGCCCTGATGGCGCTGTTAACCCTGACCAGTACCCTGGTGGGATGGTACAACCTGCGCTTTATCAGCCAGGTGGAAAAAGACAACACTCAGGCATTGATTCCTACCATGAATATGGCGCGCCAGTTGAGCGAAGCCAGCGCCTGGGAACTTTTCGCCGCGCAGAACCTGACCAGTGCCGATAACGAAAAGATGTGGCAGGCGCAGGGGCGAATGCTCACCGCACAAAGCCTGAAGATTAATGCGTTGCTGCAAGCATTACGGGAACAAGGTTTTGATACCACCGCTATTGAACAACAGGAGCAGGAGATCTCCCGTTCGTTACGTCAGCAAGGGGAGCTGGTGGGGCAGCGTTTGCAACTGCGCCAGCAACAACAGCAACTCAGTCAGCAGATAGTCGCCGCCGCCGATGAAATCGCACGCCTGGCGCAAGGTCAGGCGAATAATGCGGCAACCTCCGCCGGAGCGACCCAGGCCGGGATTTACGATTGGATTGAACAAGATCAGCGTCAGGCCGCAGAAAGTGCACTCGATCGGCTGATTGATATCGATCTTGAGTATGTTAACCAGATGAATGAACTGCGCCTTAGCGCCCTGCGGGTGCAGCAAATGGTGATGAATCTGGGGCTGGAGCAGATCCAGAAAAATGCAGCAACGCTGGAACACCAGCTCAATAATGCGGTGAAAATTCTGCAACGTCGGCAAATACGCATTGAAGATCCGGGAGTTCGTGCTCAGGTCGCAACAACGTTAACTACCGTTAGCCAATATAGCGATTTGCTGGCGCTGTATCAGCAGGACAGTGAAATCAGCAATCGCCTGCAAACTCTCGCCCAAAATAACATCGCCCAGTTCGCGCAGTTTAGTAGCGAAGTCAGTCAGCTGGTCGACACCATTGAGCTGCGTAATCAGCACGGACTGGCGCATCTGGAAAAAGCCAGTGCACGCGGGCAATACAGCCTGTTATTGCTGGGGATGGTTTCACTTTGCGCACTGATTCTGATCCTCTGGCGCGTGGTTTATCGCTCAGTCACGCGTCCACTTGCCGAACAAACGCAGGCGCTGCAACGGCTGCTGGACGGTGATATCAACTCCCCTTTCCCGGAAACCGCTGGCGTGCGGGAGCTGGACACCATCGGGCGGCTGATGGATGCGTTTCGCAGCAGTGTTCATGCACTGAATCGCCACCGTGAACAGCTGGCGGCGCAGGTCAAAGCGCGTACAGCTGAATTGCAGGAACTGGTGATAGAACACCGACAGGCACGGGCGGAAGCAGAAAAAGCCAGCCAGGCAAAATCGGCGTTTCTTGCGGCGATGAGCCATGAGATCCGCACACCGCTGTACGGTATTCTTGGCACCGCGCAACTGCTGGCAGATAACCCCGCATTTAATGCCCAGCGTGATGATTTGCGGGCAATTACCGACTCTGGTGAATCGTTGCTGACCATCCTCAACGATATTCTCGATTATTCGGCTATCGAAGCAGGCGGCAAGAATGTTTCGGTCAGCGATGAACCCTTTGAACCGCGCCCGTTGCTGGAAAGTACCCTGCAATTAATGAGCGGACGGGTGAAAGGTCGCCCGATTCGCCTGGTAACTGAAATTGCCGACGATGTACCGACTGCGTTAATGGGCGATCCGCGGCGTATTCGTCAGGTCATCACCAACCTGTTGAGCAACGCCCTGCGTTTTACTGACGAAGGGCAGATCGTTTTACGTAGCCGCACTGATGGCGAGCAATGGCTGGTCGAAGTGGAAGACAGCGGCTGCGGTATTGATCCCACGAAACTGGCAGAAATCTTCCAGCCATTTGTTCAGGTAAGCAGCAAACGAGGCGGAACCGGGCTGGGGCTGACTATCAGTAGCCGTCTGGCCCAGGCGATGGGCGGCGAACTGAGCGCCACCAGCACGCCGGAGGTTGGAAGCTGTTTTTGTTTACGCTTGCCGTTACGTGTTGCCACTGCACCCGTGCCAAAAACAGTCAATCAGGCGGTGCGTCTGGACGGTTTACGTTTGCTGTTAATTGAAGATAACCCGCTAACCCAGCGGATTACCGTTGAGATGTTGAACAGCAGTGAGGCGCAGGTCGTTGCGGTAGGAAATGCCGCGCACGCGATAGAGACGTTGCAAAATAGCGAACCGTTTGCTGCCGCACTGGTGGATTTTGATCTGCCCGATATCGACGGCATTACGCTTGCCCGGCAACTGGCACAGCAATATCCGTCGCTGGTTTTGATTGGCTTTAGCGCTCATGTCATCGACGAAACGTTGCGCCAGCGTACCAGTTCGCTATTTCGCGGGATTATCCCTAAACCGGTGCCGCGTGAAGTGCTCGGTCAGTTACTGGCGCACTATCTCCAACTACAAGTCAATAACGATCAACCGCTGGATGTATCGCAACTCAATGAAGATGCTCAGTTGATGGGGACGGAGAAGATCCACGAATGGCTGATATTATTTAAACAACATGCCCTGCCGCTTCTCGATGAAATCGACATTGCCCGCGCCAGCCAGAACAGCGAAAAAATAAAGCGTGCCGCACATCAGCTAAAAAGCAGTTGCTCGAGTCTGGGAATGCGTAGCGCCAGCCAGCTTTGCGCACAACTGGAGCAGCAGCCATTATCTGCCCCCCTTCCACACGAAGAAATTACACGCAGTGTTGCCGCTCTGGAAGCATGGTTAATAAGAAAGACCTGAACGCGATTTGAATCAATATCAGCCAGTTAAGAACAACTAGAATAGTGGCATTTGGTATGCAACTTAACGGACTGGCAAAATCATGGCAGAGAAAAGAAGAACCCGCTGGCAGCGGCGGCCAGGCACGACGGGCGGCAAATTACCGTGGAATGACTGGCGCAATGCCACGACCTGGCGTAAAGCGACGCAATTATTACTGTTGGCAATGAATATTTATATTGCCATCACGTTCTGGTATTGGGTGCGCTATTACGAAACGGCAGGTAGTACGACATTTGTCGCCAGGCCAGGAGGCATCGAAGGCTGGCTACCGATTGCCGGTCTGATGAATCTGAAATATAGCCTTGCAGCAGGCCAGTTACCGTCCGTCCACGCCGCCGCGATGCTGTTATTGGTCGCTTTTATCGTCATCAGTCTATTACTAAAAAAGGCCTTTTGTTCATGGTTATGCCCGGTTGGTACGCTTTCTGAATTAATCGGCGATCTCGGTAACAAACTGTTTGGTCGGCAATGTGTCCTTCCCCGCTGTCTGGATATTCCTCTGCGCGGCGTGAAGTATTTGCTGTTGAGTTTTTTTCTCTATATCGCGTTATTGATGCCCGCTCAGGCGATTCACTATTTTATGTTGTCGCCCTACAGCGTGGTGATGGACGTTAAAATGCTCGATTTCTTTCGTCATATGGGGACCGCGACATTAATCAGCGTGACCGTTTTGCTGATTGCCAGCCTGTTTATTCGCCATGCCTGGTGTCGTTATCTTTGCCCATATGGCGCGCTGATGGGCGTGGTTTCGCTATTATCACCGTTTAAGATTCGTCGCAATGCCGAAAGTTGTATCGACTGTGGCAAATGCGCAAAAAATTGCCCATCGCGGATCCCGGTCGATAAATTAATTCAGGTACGAACAGTGGAATGTACCGGCTGTATGACTTGCGTAGAGTCATGTCCGGTAGCCTCAACATTGACCTTTTCACTGCAAAAACCTGCGGCAAATAAAAAAGCTTTTGCGTTGTCTGGCTGGTTAATGACACTACTGGTTCTGGGGATTATGTTTGCGGTGATTGGTTACGCAATGTATGCGGGAGTATGGCAAAGCCCGGTACCGTAGGAATTGTACCGACGCATAATTCCACAAGCGCCAATGATTGGTCACTAAATTAGCAACAAGCGGAACATCACCTCGCACGGGGTGATGTTCACAAAATCACATTATTTTGATTTTGACATCATAACTTTCAAGCCCGGTCATTTTTTCCCGTGCGGTGAAGCGAATTTCAGAGACTTCTTTCCCTGTATTCTTGTTCAGCTCGGCGATTTTTTGCGCGATAAAGTCGGCGATTTCCGTTTCGGCTTGTTTTTTTAACTCTTCAATATTCACTGTTAACCTCGTCTGGTCTTGAAAGACAGCAACACGCCAGTAAGGTGTTGGTTCCCGGTACCCTGGTCAGGTAAGAAATGTTATAAGCCATCTCCCCGAAAGATTCAATAATCAACAGGTTATCGCTTACTATACATACAGCGTTGAAGAAAAATAAGGCAGATATAAAAAAGGCTCCACGAGGGAGCCTGATATTATTTTGTGAAATCCAGCGGCGCATGGTCAGTGCGTATTTGCAGCGCGACGTTATCAAAGGTGATCATCGTCGATTTACAAAAAATACACTTAGCGCCCAAAGGGTTTCGCTCCGTCACATCGAATGCCGATGTGCGGTACTGTGAACCATGACAACATGGACAGCGGAAATGGAGATGTTGAGTAATAACGGCAACCTTAGAGCGTAACAACGTTCGCTGCCGCGGGGCCACGTTGCCCCTGCTCAATAGAAAATTCAACTTTCTGATTTTCGTTCAGCGTGCGGAATTCATTGCTCTGGATGGCGGTGAAATGGACGAAAACGTCTTTGCTGCCATCATCAGGAGTGATAAAGCCAAAACCTTTATCTGCGTTAAACCATTTTACTAAACCAGTCATTTTATTAGACATATTTTACTTCCTTCATTTTGGGCCTTTCGGCAAACAGGGCTTTAATACAGAAACTACTTAGTGTTCAGGAGAGAGACTCAAAAGAAGGGGATAATGCCTGATAATGAGAACTGCTTTAGTAAACTACTTTGTATGCTGTCTGTCTTTCAAACCGACGCAGCTATTAACGCATGATAATTGAGATTAAGCAAATTTTATTTTAGCCGTCCGGCGGTCTTAAATATCGCTGGCTTTATTTTATTAACCCCGTATAGTGCAGCGCAGTATTTTCAGTAAGGAATTTGTTTGTCCCGTAAAATGACAGGAATTGTCAAAACCTTTGATCGCAAAAGCGGCAAAGGATTCATTATCCCCTCCGACGGTCGTAAAGAAGTCCAGGTCCATATTTCCGCATTCACTCCCCGCGACGCAGAAGTGCTTATACCAGGATTACGCGTGGAATTTTGCCGCGTAAATGGCCTGCGAGGACCAACAGCGGCAAATGTTTATCTCTCTTAATATGAGCGGCTTGTTTAAAGCTGACTGGTTTTATTGGCATAGTTCAATAGTCAACACCACACATTATAACGCAAGTTACCTTTTCACCAGGAAACTAATCCATTTAAGCGAATACCTCTACACCTAATAGTTATAAATGCCACTTAACAGCCAGTTATAGTACCACTTGAAACTATATTACCAACAATAATTAATAGCTTTCTTAACAATTTTCTTATCTTTAATTTGTATTTTGCTAAGATTTATCTTATGATCACAAGTCGTATTTCCAGAGGGAAATCGTTAACAATCTTATATTTCCCTCTGCGCGCCTTTCTCACCCGCAGTATAAAGTGCAAGCGGTATGAGGAAAGGGAGATTTCACAAGAATGTTATACTCAAAGTAGACAATCCTGATCTCAAGCGTACGTATTGTCCATGCGATGAATAAAGGAAAAGTTATGAAACACAAGCTTTCTGCAATCCTTATGGCCTTCATGTTGACGACGCCAGCTGCGTTTGCTGCCCCTGAAGCAACAAACGGGACCGAGGCAACGACGGGTACTACTGGCACCACAACGACCACTACCGGCGCAACCACGACTGCTGCTACCACTGGTGGCGTTGCTGCTGGCGCTGTCGGCACGGCGACAGTTGTCGGTGTGGCAACGGCTGTTGGTGTGGCGACGTTGGCAGTAGTTGCAGCAAATGACAGTGGCGATGGCGGTTCTCATAACACCTCAACCACCACGTCCACTACGCGCTAATACTGCTTTAACGCGTCAAAATTAAAGTTAAATGATACCCGGTTGCGATATTCGTACCGGGCTTTAGAGATTTGCATTTTTTTAATTAACCTTTCAAGGATTAAAGGTGCGCCCTCTTATTTTATCGATTTTCGCACTATTTCTTGCGGGATGTACGCACAGCCAGCAAAGTATGGTCGATACATTTCGCGCCAGCCTATTCGATAATCAGGATATCACCGTAGCGGATCAGCAGATCCAGGCGTTGCCTTATTCCACGATGTATTTACGCCTTAATGAAGGGCAACGAATCTTTGTGGTACTGGGATATATAGAACAAGAACAAAGCAAATGGTTATCCCAGGATAACGCCATGCTGGTTACCCACAATGGACGTCTTTTAAAAACCGTCAAACTTAATAATAATCTGCTGGAAGTGACAAATTCCGGGCAGGACCCTCTGCGTAACGCGCTGGCAATAAAAGACGGCAGCCGCTGGACGCGCGATATTCTCTGGAGTGAAGACAACCATTTTCGCTCTGCGACCCTGAGTTCCACTTTTTCCTTTGCTGGATTAGAGACGCTGAATATTGCGGGTCGCAATGTGCTGTGTAATGTCTGGCAGGAAGAGGTGACTTCCACGCTGCCAGAAAAACAGTGGCAAAACACATTCTGGGTCGATTCGGCTACTGGCCAGGTTCGTCAAAGTCGGCAAATGTTAGGCGCAGGGGTTATTCCCGTAGAAATGACGTTTCTTAAACCCGCACCATGAATAAATTACAGTCGTATTTCATTGCCAGCGTACTTTACGTAATGACACCCCATGCCTTTGCGCAAGGAACGGTGACTATTTATCTGCCTGGCGAACAACAGACACTTTCCGTTGGCCCCGTAGAGAATGTTGCCCAGTTGGTGACACAACCGCAACTGCGCGATCGCCTCTGGTGGCCTGGTGCCTTGCTGACCGACTCCGCAGCGAAAGCTAAAGCGCTTAAAGACTACCAACATGTCATGGCACAGCTTGCTTCCTGGGAAGCAGAAGCTGACGACGATGTGGCGGCAACGATTAAATCCGTGCGCCAGCAGTTACTCAATCTCAATATCACTGGTCGCTTACCGGTCAAACTGGACCCTGATTTTGTACGAGTGGATGAGAACAGCAATCCCCCGCTGGTCGGGGACTATACGCTCTATACCGTACAGCGTCCGGTGACTATTACTCTGCTGGGTGCGGTTTCTGGGGCTGGGCAATTGCCCTGGCAGGCAGGCCGTTGCGTTACCGATTATCTGCAAGATACCCCCCGTCTTGCAGGCGCGGACAAGAATAACGTTATGGTGATTACGCCTGAGGGTGAGACTGTCGTCGCCCCTGTTGCCCTGTGGAATAAAAGACATGTGGAACCACCGCCTGGCAGCCAGCTTTGGTTGGGCTTTTCTGCGCATGTACTGCCCGAAAAATATGCTGATTTAAATGACCAGATTGTGTCTGTTTTAACGCAACGTGTTCCTGACTGATGAAGAAGAACTCTTATCTTTTAAGCTGCCTGGCCATTGCCGTCTCCAGTGCCTGTCATGCTGAAGTATTAACCTACCCGGATCCGCTGGGGTCGTCGCAATCAGACTTTGGCGGCACAGGATTGTTGCAGATGCCAAATGCGCGCATCGCACCGGAAGGTGAATTCAGCGTCAACTACCGGGATAACGATCAATACCGTTTCTACTCCACGTCCGTGGCGCTGTTCCCATGGCTGGAAGGCACCATTCGTTATACGGATGTGCGCACACGCAAATATAGCCAGTGGGAAGATTTCAGCGGCGATCAGTCATACAAAGACAAATCTTTCGATTTTAAACTTCGCCTGTGGGAAGAAGGTTACTGGCTACCGCAAGTGGCGTTTGGTAAACGTGATATTGCTGGTACGGGTCTGTTTGACGGTGAATATTTGGTGGCCAGCAAGCAAGCGGGCCCGTTCGATTTCACCCTCGGGATGGCCTGGGGCTACGCCGGTAATGCGGGCAATATTACCAACCCGTTTTGTCGGGTAAGCGATAAATATTGCCATCGCGCAGAGTCTCACGATGCGGGAGATATCAGCTTTAGCGATATCTTTCGTGGTCCAGCCTCTATTTTTGGCGGTATTGAGTATCAAACGCCGTGGAATCCTCTGCGTCTGAAACTCGAATACGATGGCAACAATTACCAGAATGATTTTGCGGGCAAATTGCCGCAGGCAAGCCATTTCAACGTCGGCGCAGTTTATCGCGCTGCCAGCTGGGCAGATCTCAACCTGAGTTATGAACGCGGTAACACGTTGATGTTTGGCTTCACGTTACGGACCAATTTCAACGATCTGCGCCCTGCCCTGCGCGATACGCCAAAACCGGCATATCAACCTGCGCCGGAATCTGAAGGATTGCAGTACACCACAGTAGCGAACCAACTTACCGCGCTGAAGTACAACGCAGGTTTTGAAGCACCGGAAATTCAGCTGCGCGATAAGACGCTGTATATGTCTGGTCAACAATACAAATACCGTGATTCTCGCGAAGCGGTCGATCGTGCCAACCGGATTCTGGTGAATAACCTGCCGCAAGGCGTTGAGAAGATTAGCGTGACGCAAAAGCGCGAGCATATGGCGATGGTGACTACCGAAACCGACGTAGCCAGCCTGCGCAAACAGCTGGCCGGTACAGCGCCTGGTAAATCAGAGCAACTGCAACAACAACGAGTTGAAGCCGAAGATCTTTCTGCCTTTGGTCGGGGCTACCGTATTCGTGAAGATCGCTTTAGCTACTCTTTCAACCCAACACTTTCACAGTCGCTGGGCGGCCCGGAAGATTTCTATATGTTCCAGTTGGGGCTGATGTCCAGCGCCCGCTACTGGTTTACCGATCACCTGCTGCTTGATGGCGGTATTTTCACCAATATTTACAACAACTACGACAAGTTTAAGTCTTCGCTGTTACCCGCGGACTCTACCCTCCCCCGCGTGCGCACGCATATCCGTGACTACGTTCGCAATGACGTTTATCTCAACAACTTGCAGGCGAACTACTTTGCCGACTTAGGCAATGGTTTCTATGGCCAGGTGTATGGCGGTTATCTGGAAACGATGTACGCCGGTGTCGGTTCCGAGCTGCTTTATCGCCCGCTAGATGCCAGCTGGGCGCTGGGTGTGGACGTTAACTACGTGAAGCAACGTGACTGGGACAACATGATGCGCTTCACCGATTATTCCACACCCACAGGTTTCGTGACGGCTTACTGGAACCCGCCGACGCTCAATGGCGTACTGATGAAACTTAGCGTTGGGCAATATCTGGCAAAAGATAAAGGCGCAACGATCGACGTCGCCAAGCGCTTTGACAGCGGTGTGGCAGTAGGAATATGGGCGGCAATCAGTAACGTATCTAAAGATGACTACGGCGAAGGCGGCTTTAGTAAAGGTTTTTATATCTCGATTCCGTTCGACTTGATGACCATTGGACCTAACCGCAACCGCGCGGTGGTTTCGTGGACACCATTGACGCGTGATGGTGGACAAATGCTGTCACGCAAATACCAGCTCTATCCAATGACGGCAGAGCGAGAAGTACCGGTTGGACAATAACCTGACGTAATTCATAACATTACAATGACTGATAAATATAAACCAATGAAAAAGAACATTTTTAAGTTTTCGGTACTGACATTGGCTGTTCTGTCTTTGACAGCATGTACCCTTGTTCCTGGTCAGAATTTATCGACCAGTAACAAGGATGTCATTGAACTACCTGACAATCAGTATGACCTGGACAAAATGGTCAATATCTATCCCGTCACGCCAGGATTGATTGATCAGCTGCGCGCCAAACCGATTATGTCGCAGGCTAACCCGGAGCTGGAGCAGCAAATCGCGAACTATGAATATCGTATCGGCATTGGTGATGTGTTGATGGTTACGGTCTGGGATCACCCGGAACTAACCACACCCGCAGGGCAATATCGTAGCGCCAGTGATACCGGCAACTGGGTTAACGCTGATGGTGCAATTTTCTACCCTTATATTGGTCGCCTGAAAGTGGCCGGGAAAACGCTTACCCAGGTACGCAACGAGATTACAGCGCGTCTGGATTCAGTCATTGAAAGCCCGCAGGTCGATGTCAGCGTCGCGGCGTTCCGATCGCAAAAAGCGTACGTCACCGGCGAAGTCAGCAAATCGGGTCAGCAGCCGATTACCAATATTCCTCTGACCATCATGGATGCGATTAACGCCGCGGGCGGTCTGACCGCAGATGCAGACTGGCGCAACGTGGTGCTCACCCAGAATGGCGTAAAGACCAAAGTGAACCTCTATGCGCTGATGCAGCGTGGCGACTTGCGCCAGAACAAACTGCTGCACCCGGGCGATATTTTATTTATTCCGCGTAACGATGATTTGAAAGTCTTCGTGATGGGTGAAGTGGGTAAACAGAGCACGCTGAAAATGGACCGCAGCGGTATGACCCTGGCGGAAGCACTGGGTAACGCTGAGGGTATGAATCAGGATGTCGCTGATGCGACGGGGATTTTTGTTATTCGTGCAACGCAAAACAAGCAGAATGGCAAAATCGCCAATATTTATCAGCTGAATGCGAAGGACGCATCGGCAATGATACTCGGAACGGAATTCCAGCTTGAACCTTACGACATTGTTTATGTCACTACCGCGCCGCTGGCTCGTTGGAACCGTGTGATTTCTCTGCTGGTACCGACGATTTCCGGGGTGCATGACCTGACAGAGACTTCACGGTGGATTCAAACATGGCCCAACTAAAATTTAACTCAATCCTGGTGGTTTGTACCGGCAACATTTGCCGTTCGCCCATTGGCGAGCGCTTGCTGCGTAAACGTCTGCCAGGCGTAAAAGTCAAATCGGCAGGTGTTCATGGTCTGGTAAAACACCCTGCAGATGCGACAGCAGCAGATGTTGCCGCAAATCATGGCGTATCTCTTGAAGGACATGCCGGACGTAAGCTCACTGCTGAGATGGCACGAAATTACGATCTGATTCTGGCAATGGAGTCGGAACATATTGCTCAGGTTACCGCAATCGCTCCCGAGGTCCGCGGGAAGACAATGCTGTTTGGGCAATGGCTGGAACAGAAAGAGATCCCGGATCCCTATCGTAAAAGTCAGGACGCATTTGAACATGTCTACGGTATGTTGGAGCGCGCCAGTCAGGAATGGGCGAAGCGCCTCAGCCGGTAATTTGAGTTTATAAAATACGATGACAACTAAAAATATGAATACGCCACCAGGCAGCACTCAGGAAAATGAGATCGATCTGCTTCGTCTGGTCGGCGAGTTATGGGATCACCGTAAGTTTATTATCAGCGTGACTGCGTTATTCACGCTGATCGCTGTCGCTTACTCGCTGTTAAGCACACCAATTTATCAGGCAGATACTCTGGTCCAGGTTGAGCAGAAACAGGGCAACGCCATTCTCAGCGGCCTGAGCGATATGATCCCTAACTCATCGCCCGAGTCTGCACCGGAGATACAACTGCTGCAATCGCGCATGATTCTCGGTAAAACCATTGCTGAACTGAATCTGCGCGACATGGTTGAGCAGAAGTATTTTCCGATTGTGGGTCGCGGCTGGGCGAGATTAACCAAAGAGAAACCTGGTGAGCTGGCGATCAGCTGGATGCATATTCCACAACTGAATGGTCAGGATCAGCAACTGACACTCACGGTTGGGGAAAACGGCCACTATACGCTGGAAGGTGAAGAGTTCACCGTCAATGGTATGGTCGGTCAGCGTCTGGAAAAAGATGGCGTTGCGCTGACTATCGCGGACATTAAGGCCAAACCAGGAACACAGTTTGTCCTGAGCCAGCGTACCGAACTGGAAGCGATTAACGCGTTGCAGGAAACCTTTACCGTTAGCGAACGCAGTAAAGAAAGCGGGATGCTGGAACTTACCATGACCGGTGATGATCCCCAGTTGATTACCCGTATTCTGAACAGCATCGCTAACAACTATTTGCAACAGAATATCGCTCGCCAGGCGGCGCAGGATTCACAAAGCCTTGAATTCTTACAGCGCCAGTTGCCTGAAGTGCGCAGCGAGCTGGACCAGGCGGAAGAAAAACTCAACGTTTATCGCCAGCAGCGCGATTCGGTTGACCTTAACCTGGAAGCCAAAGCCGTTCTTGAGCAGATTGTTAACGTTGATAATCAACTCAATGAGCTGACCTTCCGCGAGGCAGAGATCTCCCAGCTGTATAAGAAAGATCACCCAACTTATCGTGCGCTGCTGGAAAAACGCCAGACGCTGGAGCAAGAACGCAAACGCCTGAATAAGCGGGTATCGGCAATGCCTTCCACTCAACAGGAAGTATTGCGTTTAAGTCGTGACGTAGAAGCGGGCCGTGCGGTATATCTGCAATTACTTAACCGCCAGCAGGAGTTGAGTATTTCGAAATCCAGTGCGATTGGTAACGTGCGGATTATCGACCCGGCAGTCACTCAGCCGCAGCCAGTGAAACCGAAAAAAGCGTTGAATGTGGTGCTTGGTTTTATTCTTGGCCTGTTTATTTCGGTGGGTGCCGTGCTGGCGCGTGCGATGTTGCGTCGTGGTGTAGAAGCACCAGAACAACTGGAAGAGCACGGCATCAGCGTTTATGCCACTATCCCGATGTCCGAGTGGCTGGATAAGCGTACCCGTCTGCGTAAGAAAAATTTATTTTCTAATCAGCAGCGCCATCGTACTAAAAATATCCCCTTCCTGGCGGTGGATAACCCGGCGGATTCTGCTGTGGAAGCCGTACGTGCGCTACGAACCAGTCTGCACTTCGCTATGATGGAGACAGAGAATAACATTCTGATGATCACCGGTGCGACGCCAGACAGTGGTAAAACGTTCGTCAGTTCAACTCTGGCGGCGGTGATCGCCCAGTCCGATCAAAAAGTGTTATTTATTGATGCCGACTTACGTCGTGGTTATTCGCATAACCTGTTTACCGTGAGTAATGAACATGGCTTGTCGGAATATCTGGCAGGGAAAGATGAGCTCAACAAAGTGATCCAGCATTTTGGCAAAGGAGGCTTTGATGTGATTACTCGCGGTCAGGTGCCACCTAACCCGTCTGAACTGCTGATGCGCGATCGGATGCGTCAATTACTGGAATGGGCGAACGACCATTACGATCTGGTGATTGTCGATACGCCGCCGATGCTGGCGGTGAGCGATGCTGCGGTCGTGGGGCGCTCTGTCGGCACCAGCCTGCTGGTTGCGCGTTTTGGCCTGAACACCGCCAAAGAGGTGAGCTTGTCAATGCAGCGTCTGGAACAGGCTGGCGTTAATATTAAAGGCGCAATCCTCAATGGTGTGATAAAACGCGCCAGCACCGCTTACAGTTACGGCTATAACTATTACGGTTATAGTTACTCCGAGAAAGAGTAAAACTGAAGGTAAGGTGGCCGGATGCGGCGTGAACGCCTTTTCCAGCCTACGCATCAGACAGTTCTTCGTTTGTCATCAGCTTCAGAGCATTCAGGTAACTGAATGCTCTTTTTTTATGCATTACAAACTGCACGCCGGTATGCGTGCTTCATTCACGATTTGCGTAAAACCGGCCAACGAACACATGCCCTGCGCATTTCGCTCTTCACATCCTGCCAGGGTCAGTTTCACCTCTCCGGGCGGCGTATTTAATGATAGCGGCGTTTTATCACGCATCTGCTGTAAAGTCTGGAAGACCAGCGAAACCTGAATCCACTGGCTGTTATCGCTTAGCCGACGCCAGCGTTCAAACACCAGTTCACCACCTGGCGGTGTGTTATCCGGCTGACCTGGAAGCGTCCAGTTGAGCTCCAGTGCGCCGCCGAGATTTGCCAGATTAGTATCGTGTCCGGCGATAAACAGCACTGAAGTGGGTAATGTCACACCATACACCTGTTTTTGCAGTGGATGGGGCGTCAACGCTGTCATGATCAAATCCAACAACGGGGTGGCGCGGCTGCGGGCAACCTCTGGCGTGCGTTGTAGCAAATAAAACTGCGCGTTATGCAGGCTTAGCAAGGTGTTCCACTGGTGTGAATCGGTGATCCTTCCCCACCCCGGCTCCGGCATTCCCTGTGCTTGTTGCAGGAGAAATATCTCCGTCAGCATTGACGCTAGGCTTACCGCACCTGTTAATGAGACATTGTCGGCGCTCACCTTGAGTTCCGATGGTAATGCCTGCGTTAATGAACAGCTTTCGTCCTGTTTCTCACGGTTAAGGCACAAGTTTGATTGTGGGAAATTAAGCACCTGTTCCAGTTCGCGAAACGCCGTTTGTCGATGCCCGGTAAAGTCAGCAATTGACCCTCCTGCCCTGCTGAGGATCGCGTCAGTCACATTCGCGTTATCCAGTTGGCAAACGCCAGTTTTTAGAGGATTAAATAACGGATCGGGACTGGACGTATCTGCCTGGGTATGTACGGTTATTGCACAGTCAGGTGCCAGCCCGGCGGCGAAGGCTTCGCCTGTTTTACGGGTACGCTCGTCGACATCAGCAATAATCGCGACCTGACCAGGCTGCGGGCAGCCCTTTTTCGCCAGCAATCCGTCAGCCACCAGACGCTGGCGTTGGTAATGTCCGAGATAAGCGATTAGCTCACCACCGCGCGGTGTCAGCCACCCCAGTTTTACCGGCCATGTTGGCCATGCGTCTGGGGTGACATCCTGCATCAGTTGCGTGGCCTTGGTTGGGGCACGCACACCATGACGACTGACAATCACCACACTTTCCAGCTTCAGCTCCGGCTCACTCTTAGCGAATGCAGATTGCGGGGTTAACGGAATCAGAAGAGATAAAAATGGGATCAAGATCGCTTTCATCGATATGTTTCCGCTTTTCATATCCGACATTATTGATTGCCTGATACGACGCTAATGCGCCGCATCAGACTTACGTTCGTTAACTTTTCAGACGCGGGTCCAGCCATACCAACACAAGGGTGGAGAGCGAACACATCAACAAAATGCCAACGAACCAAAGTAAATACCACATTGTTCCTGCTCCTTAGTACAACTCGTTTTCGTTACGGCGGAGAGTTTCTGTTGTCATGCGCCCCCACATTTTGTAGTAGCTCCAGAGAGTGTAGAGCAACACAATGGGCAAAAATATCAGCACGATTACCAACATAATGCTCAGCGTCAGCTGACTGGAAGTGCTGTCCCACAACGTCAGGCTGGAGATTGGACTCACGCTTGACGGCATGACAAAGGGGAACAGCGTGATGCCTGCCGTGAAAATCACGCCAAATTGCATCAATGATGCCATCAAAAATCCCCAACCCGGGCGACCACGATAAATCGCCATCACCGTCAGCAATGGGCAGAAGAACCCCAGCAGCGGGAAGATCCACAAAACGGGCGATTCGACAAAATTATTCATCCAGGCACCAGGTAGCACTGCCACCAGTTTCATTAACGGATTGGAAGGACCGTTAGCATCCTGGGCGAGCAGTACAAAGCCATCAATACCGACCCACAGCCAGTAACCCGCCAGCAAAAAGCACAGCATCACCAACAGTGCAGCCCGTTTAGTCGCCAGCTGTGAACGCAGATGAATCACACCAACAGTTTTCAGTTGTAACCAGACGCCACCTTGCAAAATCACCATCCCAAGGCTGAGCAATCCGCACAATAAAGGGAATGGCGTCAGCAGTTGCCAGAAGCTGCCGAGATACTCCACGCGTAATTGCGGTGTGAAGGCAAACGGCACGCCGAGCAACAAGTTGCCGAAGGCGATACCGAAGACTATCGGCGGCACCAGACTGCCGATGACCAGACCGGCATCCCACATTTTACGCCAGCGTGCATCGGCAATTTTTCCGCGATAATCAAAGGCCAGCGGGCGGAAGAACAGCGAGCACAGCACCAGGATCATCGCCACATAAAAGCCGGAAAACGCCGCTGCATACACTCTGGGCCAGGCGGCAAATAATGCCCCACCTGCGAGGATCAACCAGACCTGATTGCCTTCCCAGTGCGCGCCAACGCTGTTTATCACTATCCGACGTTCATCATCATTACGCGCCACCAGCGGCAGCAGACAGCCGATCCCCATGTCAAATCCGTCGGAGACCATAAAGACCACCAGGATCACGCCAATCAGCAGCCACCAGATGAAGCGCAATGTTTCATAATCAAACATGATTTTCTCCTTTACCCCTGTTGCTGCGTCGGTTGTTCACTCTGCATCGCGCTCGGCCCCAGACGGGCATATTTCTGCATCAGGTAGACTTCGGCGATTAAGAACAGGGTGTAAAGCCCTACGATCATGATCAGTGAGAAAGCCAGTTGTCCTGTGGTTAAGGCGGAGTGCGCGGAGTATGTCGGTAAGATGTCCTGTATCGCCCACGGCTGACGACCAAACTCGGTCATAAACCATCCGGCTTCAATCGCAATCCACGGCAGCGGCAAACTCCAGAGCGCCATTTTCAGCACCCAGCGATGCTGGTCGATTTTGCCACGCAGCGTCTGGACAAGCGCAATCAGCATCACCAGTAACAGCAGGGAACCACAGCCCACCATGATGCGGAAACTCCAGAATACCGGCGCAACCTGAGGTATCGCGCCACGCATCGCCGCCTGGTACTGTGCGGCTGTGACATGATTCATATCCGGCGCATAGCGGGAGAGCAACATGCCGTAACCCAGGTCGCCTTCCAGCTCCCGGAATGCCTGCAACACATGCGGCTCACGATTGCCTTGCGATATTTCCTGCATTAACAGCCAGGCCATACGTCCGCGTTGCAAGCGTGGGTAGGTTTCAGCCATCAAATTCTTCAGACCCGGCACGGGTTTATCTAATGAGTGAGTGGCGAGGATCCCTAGCAGCGCGGGAATTTTGATAGCAAAGGCGTTACGCTCTTGATCCTGTTCCGGCCAGGCAACCACATGGAACGGTGCAGGTGCAGGTTCCGTTTGCCACTCCCCTTCCATCGCCGCCAGTTTTACCGGTTGTACTTGCGCGACTTCATACGCAGAACTGTCTCCGAGTTGCAGCGTGCCGATAATCGCCAGAGTACCGAAGACGGAACCGATGGAAAACGAGCGTAATGCGACATCGCGCTCCCGTCCGCGCAGTAAATACCAGGCGCTGATCGCCATAATAAACATGGCCCCGGTCACGTATCCCGCCATTACGGTGTGCACAAATTTCACCTGGCTGACCGGGTTAAAGACCAACTCGCTGAAACTGGTCATCTCCATACGCAGGGTGTCGATATCAAAATGCGCACCGGTCGGGTATTGCATCCAACCGTTGGCATTCAATATCCACAATGCAGAGAGATTTGAACCGAACGCCACCAGCCACGTCACCAGCAGATGCTGGTATTTATTCAGCCGTTGCCAGCCGAAGAAGAACAGCCCGACAAAGGTGGATTCGAGGAAGAAGGCCATTAATGCTTCCATCGCCAGCGGTGCGCCAAAAATATCGCCCACATAGTTGGAATAGAATGACCAGTTAGTACCAAACTGAAACTCCATGGTCAGGCCGGTAGCCACGCCAAGAGCAAAGTTGATACCGAAGAGCTTACCCCAGAAGCGCGTCATATCGCGGTAGATTGTTTTGCCGGTGACCACGTATATGGTTTCCATGATAGCCAGCAAAAAAATCAGCCCCAGGGTAAGGGGTACAAATAAAAAGTGATACAGCGCGGTCAGAGCAAACTGCCAGCGCGATAAATCAATGACATCACACATGCGCACTCCTGTAGGCGAAGAGAGAAAAATAACCCGATAATGGTAGATCTCCCTCTTTATCCTGAAACTCTACGACCAGAGGTATTCGCCGATTGCGATATTCATAAGACTGAAAGCGATACTTACCGTCTTTTTACGTCGGTGCACCTTCCGCCAGCCACTGACATACCTCGCTAAGCCGCTGCGCAGAGTCGACCAAATCTTCTGGCGCTGCCAGCACCACTTCCGGTATTGGGCAGATTTCATAACTTTCCAGTAACGGGCCTTTTAAGGTGTCCGTACAGCGTAAATGCCAGACATGGCGTAACCCCGTGGCGTTGATATAGCTCTCGCCATAGCCAATGGTACGAATCTGAATATTTCCCGGCCCACAGAGACGTGAGAGAAAAAGCCGATCAGCCTCGCTGATGGGTAATTGCGTCAGATTAATGCTGTGCGGCTGCGCGTCGGGGTTACGTACATGCGCCAGTAACTCATGCGCCAACGGTAGGCCATTCATCAGGCCATCAATGGGCGGCGGTAACAGCGAATCTGTCGGCAAGACGTTTTGCGTTGCCGCCTGCCACAATGCCAGCGGCGCGCAGCCAGCCTCCAGTTTGTCCTCCAGCAACTTGTCGCCGCGACGTCTGCGCACCCGCCATAATCCGCAGAAGATCGCCTCCTGTATTTCACTTTCACTGTCGTCAGCCTGCTGTATGCGCACTGACACTTCCCCTTCCCCGAGAAGCGTATTGATAAAGTGACGATCGTCGGTGTTGAGATTTAACAGATCGACTGCCAGCACCTCGCCCAACGGCGGCTGGCGTTCGCTTAGTTGATGTTGTAACTCGTTTAACAGCGCAATCACCTGCGGGCTGTGAGCACATTGCTCCAGGGCCGCCATACTCGGTTCATCATTCACCTGACAGGTGATCGGCAGTGGATTCATGCTGAAACTGTCATCGTTCGGTTGCGTTCCTGGCCCCAGCAGATGGAAAAAAGTTTCGCTCATGAGGCACGCTCCTGTTGTGGTTCGACAAGCCCACGCATCAGGTTTATCAGTTCCGCCCACGGGTGAATACCATTCAGCACGCCGCGATAGTTTCCGCCGGTAAACACTAATGTGGCGGGAAAGCGAAAGACGCCAAAGCGATCGCCGATGGCTTCGCTCTGCTCAAGGTCGGCAATCGCTACCTGCCATGTATAATCAGGAAACTCGCGCAGTAATTCGCCAATCATTACCGGATTATCGCTGACCTCTGGCGTGCGTTTCGGGTCACTGCTTAATAACACCACACCGTCTGGCGCTTGCGTAAGCCAGTCGTCAAGACGGGATTCACTGATCGGCGTCCAGCCGCGCGCCAGCATACGTTGCCACAACGCATCAAATGGCGTGTCGTTGCTCATTCCTGCTCCTCCAGCGTCATCCGGTACTGGCGCAAGCGAACGCCTTCGTAGTTTTCCATCGACAGACAGTCATAATTGAGACAGCGCGATTCATTAGCCGGTTGCGGCTCAATTCCCCACGCAGCCAGTTGCGCCAGCGCCGCCTGTTCCGCGGCGGGCAGTTGCTCCCGAGCCAGTTCGCTCAGGCTACCGCCGTAGTCGTCGAGCATCGCGGGTTGCAGGCCGACGAGGGCAATATGTGCTGGCAGATTTCCGCGGATATCTGCCAGCGCCAGTACTTCGGAGAAACTGTTCTGGTGCAGGCTCATTTTCTTCGCGCTGAGATAAGCCGGAATGCGTTCTCCGGCATACGTTCGTAGCGTTCCGGGTTCCAGCCCGTAATCAATGGCATCGAGAATCAACAGATGACTGGCGCTTTCGACATACCCCAGCAAGTTCAGTCCTTGGGTGCCGCCATCGACAATCTCCACATCCTCGGGCCAGTGATAATGGGCATACAGCCGTTCCGCCACCCGCACGCCGAAGCCTTCATCGGCCCACAGCAGGTTACCCAGCCCCATTACCACCACGCGTTGCTCGCTCATGAACGCTCCTTGTTACTTATTTTGCCAAATTTGTGGCTACGGTAGCCGTTAACCATGGTGGAGATCACCGTGTCGTCGGACATGATGTCTTCACGCAGCGCCATGTAGACATGACCGATCACAAACGCGCCAATCAGCCACATCCCCAGCCGATGCCAGCTGTGAATGTCCATTGAGTTGCCGCCCGTCCAGTAGAAAAATTCCACCACATAACGGAACGGCGCAAAAATAGCGTACTGGCTGTGTTCGCTGTACAGCGCAAAGCCGGTGATGATCATAAAAACTGACATCAGGAAATAGCCGAACATCGCCGCCTGGGCGATGGGGTTATGGCCTATATCGGCACTCGGACGTTTTGCCAGAAACAGATACCAGCGGATTTCATACCACACGCCCTGCCACCAGCTTTTACGCCATACCGGCACGATAAACAGTTCGCGGGAGTAACGATTGCCAACAAAAGCCCAGTAGATCCGCATCAGCAAGACCACGGTAAAAACCATCCCGGCGCTGAAGTGAATTAACCTGATGTAGCCCATATAGAACAGATACGTCGCCTCGCCGCTGACGGAAGGTAGCGGCTTGCCGATAAAGTATCCGGTGACCATCAACACCGCCATGCATAACACCGTCAGCCAGTGCCAGATACGCACTGGCGCTTCAAAGACATAGTGGCTGACAACGTTGTCGCTTTTCTGTTGCATGATGATTCTCCTTCGCTGTTAACGCACCTGCACGGAGATCAGCTCGCTACCGTCGTCGCCCAGCACGTGTGTTGAACAGGCGAGGCACGGATCAAAGCTGTGCAGAGTACGCAGGATCTCCAGCGGTTGCTCGGGGATCGCCATTTTGGTGTTCATCAGCGCCGCTTCATAAGCGCCAATTTGCCCTTTAGGATCGCGCGGGCTGGCGTTCCAGGTGGTCGGCACCACGCACTGGTAGAGATCAATCTTGCCATCGCGAATGGCGGCCCAGTGGCCTAACGCTCCGCGCGGCGCTTCGGTAAAGCCGACACCACGGCACTCTGTCGGCCAGGTTGCTGGTTCCCACTTCTCAGTGGAGGCGGTGGCGAGATTGCCGTTTTTGAGATTGGTCATCAGCTTGTCGAAGAAATATTGCAACTTGCCTGCGGCCCACTGCGCTTCGTGCGCGCGACACAAAATGCGGCCTAACGTTGACTGGATGCCGGAAAGCGGTAGGTTCAACGCCGACATCATGCGATCGACCGACTCAACGGTCGCCGCATCGCCTTTGTGATAAGCGATTAACGTGCGTGCCAGCGGCCCCACTTCCATCGCGTTACCGCGCCAGCGTGGCGCTTTGATCCACGAGTAGCGTTCCTGTTCATTCAGCTGCTGAATGTTGGTATCGCTGCCTTTGACATCGCCGGGGTTGTACCACGGGTCGGTAATACCATCGAACGGATGACGCCCGACCTGATCGTTGGGATAACGATACCAGGCGTGATCGACAAACTCCTGCACCTGCTGCGGATCAACCAAATCCACTGGCAGCACATTGTTGAAGTCGCCGTTAATCACCGCGCCGCCAGGCATCAACAGACTTTTCTCGCCAAAGTCGTTGGCAATATCCGGGAATGCGCCGTAGCTGAGGACACATTTATCAGAAAGACCCGTGCCGATTTCGCTCCACGGCTTGTTGAACTGACCGATGGCTAAGGCGTCGGGGATCATCACGTTGTTAATGAAATCCGCCGTACGGGTAATGATTGACTGCACCAGGTTCAGGCGTTCCATATTGACCGCCCCGACCGCGCCGCTTTCGTCAATGTTAATGGCGCAAGGCATCCCGCCGACAATCCAGTTTGGGTGTGGGTTTTTACCGCCAAAGACCGCGTGGATTTTGACAATTTCACGTTGGAAATCGAGAGCTTCAAGATAGTGGGCAAAGCCCATCAGGTTGGCTTCTGGCGGCAGTTTGTACTGCGGGTGCCCCCAGTAGCCATTGCGGAAGATCCCCAACTGCCCGCCTTCAACGAATTTCTTCAGACGGTTTTGTACGTCGAAGAAATAGCCAGGGGATGATTTCGGCCATGAGGAGAGACTTTGCGCCAGTTCGGAGGTTTTCCGCGGATCGGCTTTCAGCGCATCTAACACATCGATCCAGTCCATCCCGGCAAGCTGATAAAAGTGCACCAGATGGTCATGGCACCAGAGCGTCGCCAGCATAATGTTGCGGATGATATTGGCATTGTCCGGCACTTTAATACCGATGGCATCTTCGATGGCGTAAACCGAAGCCAGGGCGTGTACGCCAGTACAGACACCGCAAATACGTTCAACGAACGCCCACGCATCGCGCGGGTCACGCCCTTGCAGGATGATCTCCAGTCCGCGAAACATGGTGCCGCAGGAGACGGCATTGGTGATCACATTCTGATCGTTAATATTCACTTCGCAGCGCATGTGGCCTTCAATGCGCGTAATCGGGTCGACCACCAGGCGGCGTCCGGCATTATTGATGGTGTATCCCTGAGTTTCGTACTGAGTGCTCATGCCTGTTTATCCTCATTGCCTGGCTGATGTTCGGTTTCTGTAGGTTGCTGGTTATGACGTCTGCGCTGGTCAACGGCGCTGGCGACTGCGTGCACACCAACAGCCGCTGCCACCACGCCAAGCGCGGTTAAGCCGACGGTATCGGCGGTGGAATGAGTACCCATTTGCGGAATATCGACCACGCGGCTGTAGAACGAACCGCGATCCCAGAAACCATTTTCCGCACAGCCCAGGCAGCCGTGACCAGACTGGATTGGGAAAGAAACGCCATCATTCCAGCGTGTGGAGGAACAGGCGTTATAGGTGGTAGGCCCTTTGCAGCCCATTTTGTACAGGCAGTAACCTTTGCGGGCAGCGTCATCGTCCCAACTCTGGACGAACTCTCCGGCGTCGAAGTGGGCGCGGCGATAGCATTTATCGTGGATTCGCTGACCATAGAACATCAACGGACGGCCCATTCTGTCGACATCTGGCAAGCGATCAAAGGTCACCATGTAAGTAATGATGGCGCTCATCACATCCGGGATCGGCGGGCAGCCAGGTACTTTGATAATAGGTTTGTCGGTGATGACTTTGTCGATAGGCGTTGCCTGCGTCGGATTGGGTCGCGCGGCCTGCACGCAGCCCCAGGACGCGCAGGTTCCCCAGGCGATAATCGCACTGGCTCCGGCAGCGGCACGTTTGAGTTTCTCAATAAACGGTCGTCCGCTGCTGATACAGAACATCCCCTGCTCGCCCAGCGGCGGATTACCTTCTACTGCGAGGATATATTTGCCATTGTATTGCGTGATGATGTCTTCAAAGACTTCTTCCGCCTGGGTTCCGGCGGCAGCCATCAAAGTATCGTCGTAATCGAGGGAAATCAGGGAAAGGATGACGTCCTTTGCCAGCGGGTGAGCGGAGCGGATAAAAGATTCGGTACAGCAGGTGCATTCCAGACCGTGGATCCATACCACCGGAATGCGCGGTTTGTTCTCCAGCGCCCAGGCAATCTTTGGTGCCATTCCCGCGCCTAATCCCAGCGACGTGGCAGCCAGACTGCAATATTTGAGAAAGCTGCGCCGGGTAACGCCCTGACGCCGCATGGCCTGGTAAAATGTTTCCTCGTTATTCATATCGCACGTCTCTTCTCCTTGCGACACCGGCAGGACACCGGGCGCTTATGGTCGGCAAGCGACGTCCCTGTAGCAAGGCAAACCATCGCTTCACGTGAGATGCTGAAAACGAAAGCTCATCCTTCTGCACTGGCGCACGTCGCCAGAAAGTATTGTTAATAAAGCGTAGTGAAACTTTTGCACGAAACAATACAAACTGTGTGGATTTATCTTTTAGCGATAAAAATGGACCTATTTTTCTTTTTGCCGGGCAGTGGGGATGTTTAGCCGGTTGCCAAACGAGTAAAAGAGAAGGAATTCATGGTGATGAAATGATCAATCTGCTGTTATTTCACGCTATCAATGCACTTTTGGCTGTTTTTCAGGCAAACAAACAAATTAGGGGTTTACACGCCGCATCGGGATGTTTATAGTGCGCGTCATTCCGGAAGTGTGGCCGAGAGGTTGAAGGCACCGGTCTTGAAAACCGGCGACCCGAAAGGGTTCCAGAGTTCGAATCTCTGCGCTTCCGCCAAATAAGATAAGGGGTTAGCTAAATGCTAACCCCTTTTTCTTTTGCCTGTCGAAATTCTCAGGGCGTTATATTTGCTTAATGACCTGATAATCCGCTGTTAAACCTGTTCCAGATCAAATGCGTAAAGATGGGTAAAACTTCTGGGTGCCCTTACGCATTATCATTATGCTGCTTAATTAATTACATCTGTCATAGAGAGTGACTCAATGGATCGTATTGTTAGTTCTTCACATGACCGTACATCACTGCTTAGCACCCATAAGGTGCTGCGTAATACCTATTTTCTGCTGAGCCTGACGCTGGCCTTTTCGGCGATTACCGCAACTGCCAGTACGGTGCTGATGCTGCCATCTCCGGGTCTGATTCTGACGCTGGTGGGTATGTATGGTTTGATGTTCCTGACCTACAAAACGGCGAATAAGCCGACCGGGATTATCTCCGCATTCGCCTTTACCGGTTTTCTGGGTTATATCCTCGGGCCAATTTTGAATACCTATCTGGCTGCCGGAATGGGTGACGTAATCGCTATGGCACTGGGCGGAACGGCGTTAGTGTTCTTCTGCTGCTCTGCATATGTGCTGACCACCCGCAAAGATATGTCATTCCTTGGCGGTATGCTGATGGCGGGTATTGTGGTGGTGCTGATTGGTATGGTTGCTAATATCTTCCTGCAACTGCCTGCTCTGCATCTGGCGATCAGCGCGGTCTTCATTCTGATCTCCTCTGGCGCTATTTTGTTTGAAACCAGCAACATCATTCATGGCGGTGAAACGAACTATATTCGTGCCACGGTTAGCCTGTATGTTTCGCTGTACAACATCTTCGTCAGCCTGCTGAGCATTCTGGGTTTCGCCAGCCGCGATTAATCTCACCCACTAACACTTTCATAGCCTCGCTTTATGCGGGGCTTTGTTTTTTGTTACACTGCCGCCAGTCTGATTAAGGTAGTAAAGAATTATGCTGATCTTCGAAGGTAAAGAGATAGAAACGGATACCGAAGGCTATCTCAAAGAAAGCAGCCAGTGGAGTGAGCCACTGGCGGTGGTGATTGCAGAGAACGAAGGGATTGCGCTGTCGCCAGAACACTGGGAAGTGGTGCGTTTTGTGCGTGATTTCTATCTGGAATTCAATACTTCTCCGGCGATTCGTATGCTGGTAAAAGCGATGGCGAATAAATTTGGCGAAGAGAAAGGCAATAGCCGCTATCTGTACCGACTGTTCCCGAAAGGTCCGGCAAAGCAAGCCACCAAAATTGCTGGCCTGCCTAAACCGGTAAAATGCATTTAACGGATACGAAAATCCGTTAACTCCCCGGAGGGATGATGCGGCTCGCTAAGCACCCGTTCCACACGCGCTGAACGCGGGCCGCCACTTTTTAACCACTGCATTAATTTTTCCACCTGCCCTTCTTCACCGCAGGCAACCACTTCCACGCTGCCATCGTCAAGATTTTTGGCGTACCCGGTTAGTCCCAGTTTTTTCGCTTCGTACTGCGTGGTGTAGCGGAATCCTACGCCCTGAACTCGCCCGTAAACCCAGGCAATTATGCAGACTTTCGACATTGCTGCTCTCCTTATCCTTAATGGACGCGTTGCAAATCCATGGAAAACTCCGGACAATGACGCCCATTTCTTTGCATCGACAGAAAAGTAAATTATGAGTGTACGTTTAGTGTTAGCCAAAGGGCGCGAAAAATCATTACTTCGTCGCCATCCGTGGATCTTTTCCGGGGCCGTTGCCCGCATGGAAGGTAAAGCCAGCCTCGGTGAAACCATCGATATTGTTGATCATCAGGGAAAATGGTTAGCACGCGGCGCTTATTCGCCAGCTTCGCAAATCCGGGCGCGCGTCTGGACGTTTGACCCGTCTGAGTCTATCGACATTGCTTTTTTTACCCGACGTTTACAACAAGCACAAAAATGGCGTGACTGGCTGGCGCAAAAAGATGGCCTCAACAGCTATCGTTTAATCGCCGGAGAATCTGATGGCCTGCCGGGTATTACTATCGATCGTTTCGGTAATTTTCTGGTGCTGCAACTGCTGAGTGCTGGGGCAGAATATCAGCGCGCGGCATTAATTAGTGCCCTGCAAACGCTCTACCCCGAATGTGCGATTTACGATCGCAGCGACGTCGCGGTACGTAAAAAAGAAGGGATGGAGCTGACCCAGGGCCCCGTCATCGGCGAGTTGCCGCCTGCCCTGCTGCCGATTGAAGAACACGGCATGAAGCTGCTGGTGGATATTCAGCACGGACACAAAACGGGCTACTACCTGGATCAGCGTGATAGCCGCCTGGCTACCCGCCGCTACGTTGAAAATAAACGCGTACTGAACTGTTTCTCCTATACCGGTGGTTTCGCCGTATCGGCACTGATGGGCGGTTGCAGCCAGGTTGTCAGCGTTGATACCTCCCAGGAAGCCCTGGATATTGCACGGCAGAACGTTGAGCTGAACAAACTGGATCTGAGCAAGGCTGAGTTTGTCCGTGATGATGTCTTTAAATTGCTGCGTACCTATCGCGATCGCGGTGAAAAATTTGACGTTATCGTGATGGACCCGCCGAAGTTTGTTGAGAATAAAAGCCAGTTGATGGGCGCGTGTCGTGGCTATAAAGACATCAACATGCTGGCGATTCAGTTGCTGAATGAAGGCGGAGTTCTCCTGACTTTCTCCTGTTCTGGCCTGATGACCAGCGATTTATTTCAGAAAATCATCGCAGATGCCGCAATTGATGCCGGTCGTGATGTACAATTTATAGAGCAGTTCCGTCAGGCAGCCGATCATCCGGTGATCGCTACCTATCCGGAAGGGCTATATCTGAAAGGGTTTGCCTGTCGCGTCATGTAACTTGAAATGTGGAATTTTACCCTTATATCAAAGGTAAAGATTTCCCGGGAGGTGACTATGATTGCCAGCAAATTCGGTATCGGCCAGCAGGTCCGCCATTCCCTGTTAGGTTATCTCGGAGTGGTCGTGGATATCGACCCGGTTTATTCGCTCTCTGAACCGTCGCCTGATGAGCTGGCGGTGAATGACGAGCTTCGCGCCGCTCCGTGGTATCACGTGGTGATGGAGGACGATAACGGCCTACCGGTTCATACCTACCTGGCTGAAGCCCAGCTAAGTAGCGAATTGCAGGATGAACATCCTGAACAGCCATCCATGGATGAGCTGGCGCAGACCATCCGCAAACAACTCCAGGCCCCGCGTCTGCGTAACTAATCCCTGAACAAATCCCCGGAAGGTTTTTGCCTTCCGGGGATTTTTTATTTGGCCAGGCCCAGGCGAGGGATCTCAATAGCCGGGCAGCGATCCATCACTACATTTAATCCGGCATCCCGAGCCAGTACTGCCGCTTGCTCATTAATCACCCCCAGTTGCATCCAGAGGGTTTTCGCGCCGATGGCGATCGCTTCCTGCGCTACGCCCCACGCCGCTTCTGAATTACGGAAAACATCGACCATATCGACTTTTTCCGGAACGTCTGCCAGCGTGCCATACCCCTGCTGGCCCAGCAGTGTTTTGCCAGCAACTTTTGGCGAAACCGGAATGACGTGATACCCCTGGTCGAGTAGATATTTCATCACGCGATAGCTGGGACGATCGGGTTTGTCGCTTGCCCCCACCAGCGCAATGGTGTGAGTGGACGTTAAAATGCCTGCAATATCGGTTTCTTTCATTATTTCCTCCAGACTGTTTAACAAAGTGTACGACAAAGCCGACATGCCAACCATGCAGCTAATACGAATGAATGAGAGCAAAAGCGGGAAATATGTCTATATGTTAGTAAGTATGATTAAAGAAAAATTTTGACACATTATTATTCGGGCGGTCTTTTGACAGGAGCTACCTATGAAAACCGGCATCGTGACCACCTTGATTGCATTATGTTTGCCGGTATCCGTTTTTGCCACCACGCTGCGGCTTTCAACCGATGTCGATCTTCTGGTACTCGACGGCAAGAAGGTTTCCAGCTCTCTGCTTCGCGGTGCGGACAGCATTGAACTGGATAACGGACCGCATCAGTTAGTGTTTCGCGTTGAGAAGACGATTCATCTTTCCAATAGTGAAGAACGGCTGTATATCTCCCCACCGCTGGTGGTCAGTTTTAATACCCAGCTCATCAACCAGGTCAATTTTCGCCTGCCTCGCCTGGAGAATGAGCGGGAAGCTAACCATTTTGATGCCGCGCCGCGCCTTGAATTGTTGGATGGCGATGCGACGCCGATTCCGGTAAAGCTGGATATTCTCGCCATTACCTCAACGGCAAAAACGATTGATTATGAGGTCGAGGTTGAACGCTATAACAAATCCGCGAAACGCGCTTCACTACCGCAATTTGCCACGATGATGGCAGATGACAGTACGCTGCTTTCGGGTGTTTCCGAGCTGGATGCTATTCCACCGCAGTCTCAGGTGCTCACAGAACAACGGCTGAAGTATTGGTTTAAACTGGCTGACCCACAAACGCGAAATACTTTTCTGCAATGGGCGGAAAAACAACCATCTTCCTGAGATTTTTGTGCCTGTGCGCAGGCTTTTTCGGTCTTTCTCTTGCAGCGATAAGTGCTTACAGTAATCTGTAGGAAAGTTAACTACGGATGTACATTATGGAACTGACGACACGTACTTTACCTGCGCGGAAACATATTGCGCTGGTGGCACACGATCACTGCAAACAAATACTGATGAGCTGGGTGGAACGACATCAACCGTTACTGGAACAACACGTACTGTATGCAACAGGCACTACCGGTAACTTGATTTCCCGTGCAACCGGCATGAACGTCAACGCGATGTTGAGTGGCCCAATGGGGGGTGACCAGCAGGTTGGCGCATTGATCTCAGAAGGGAAAATTGATGTATTGATTTTCTTCTGGGACCCACTAAACGCCGTGCCGCACGACCCTGACGTGAAAGCCTTGCTGCGTCTGGCGACGGTATGGAACATTCCGGTCGCCACCAACGTGGCAACGGCAGACTTCATTATCCAGTCGCCGCATTTCAACGATGCGGTCGATATTCTGATCCCCGATTATCAGCGTTATCTCGCGGACCGTCTGAAGTAATATTGCACAGGTGGCAAACGCCACCTGTTTTTTACGGTTTTCTCGCCACCGGCACATCCAGATTTTTCAGTATTTCGACAAATGGAGAGGGATTCTCTTTGTTAAACAGTGCCCATACCCGATGGCGTGCCCGGGTCAGCGCCACGTACATTAACCGCCGTTCTTCAGCGTCCGGGAAATCCTCAACCGGTGGCAGTAGCGCCTCTTCCATAATCGACTCCCGCGCCGCAGCCGGAAAACCATCACTCCCCTCCTGCAAGCCAACGATGATGACGTAATCCGCCTGTTGCCCTTTGCTGGCATGAATGGTCATAAAGTCGATTTGCAACTTCGGCCAGCGTGTTGCCGCTTTTTCCAGGCTGGCAGGCCTCATGTGATGGTAACGCGCCAGGATCAGAATGCGCTCTTCCGGTTTGGCATAACCAGAGAGCTTATCCAGCAAAGCGTCAAGATGGCTCTCATCCAATAACGTGACGGCTTTTTTGTCTCCATTGGTTAAGCTGTTTAGCGGCTTTTTCAGCTGGCCTGGGTTCTGCTGAATAAACCGGTTTGCCACCTCACCGATACGACTGTTAAAACGGTAAGTCGTGTCTAAATCGCAGCGATCACCTTCACCAAAGTTTTCATGGAAAGCGGTGGTGAGCGACATTTGCGCACCGCTGAAGCGATAAATCGCCTGCCAGTCATCACCAACGGCGAACAACGTCGTCTGACTGTTTTGCTTGCGTAATGCCGCTAACAACGCTGCGCGCTGCGGCGAGATATCCTGAAATTCATCAACCAGAATATGCTTCCACGGGCTGATAAAGCGACCTTTCTCCAGAATCACAATCGCCTGGTGAATAAGGCCCGAAAAATCGACAGCGTTTTCTGCCTTCAGCGCACCTTTCCAGGCTTTTAATAACGGAGCCATCAACTTGATACGTTTACTGAACAGATCGCGAATCTCTTCGGGTGCACTGGCAATCATTTCTGCCTGTGCACCACCGTGCATCCGCATCAGACTTACCCAACGATCGAGGCGTGAGGCAAGACGACGCTGTAATTTTTCATCATCCCAGAAGTTACCTTCTGGCACTGACCACTGCATTTCTTCCGTCAGCCATTGCCGCCAGCCCTTCGCCTGCGCTTTCTTTTCGCTGCATTGCTTGCGCCACTCAGCAATAAAAAGTTCATGACGGGCAGCGGTATCATTTTCCAGTTTGCTGACTATCGGAACTTTTTTGCTGCCCTGCTGAATAATATGCAGCGCCAGCGCATGAAATGTGCGTGCGGTAATGTCTTCGGTATGTAGCCGTTCGCGAATACGCTCGTCCATCTCTTCAGCGGCTTTGCGACCAAACGCCAGCAATAAAATTTGCTCAGGGGACGCTTCACCACGTGCCAGCAACCAGCCTGCACGGGCCACCAGCACCGACGTTTTTCCGCTTCCTGCACCAGCCAGCACTAACAAAGAATGCTCGCCATTAACGACTGCCCGGGCCTGCGCCGGATTCAGCGGTGAAGACTCGACCTGGCGGAAAAAATCCGCATACTCGGTAAGCATGGCTTCGGTATACGCCTGATTATGCTGCAACCGAGCGCCTTCAATGTCCTTCAACCAGGCCTGACATTTACGCCACGCCTCACGGCAGTTATCGAATTCTTCCAGTCGGTTAACCGGCAACGGCAACGCCGACAAAGCCTGGCGGATTTGTTGCTGCACACCAGAGGTTTGCTCACGCGTCAGCCATTTATTTTCTCCGGTGCGCGTGGCAATCAAATCCAGTTGCTGACGTAAAACGCCAGACGCAATTTCGCTCATCTCCCCACTCCACCGCCGCCAGTGAGTATCAAGATGATGGTAAAAACGCTGCGTCTCGCCCCATTCGGTGCCGTGCAGACGCACCACTTTTTCGTCCGGCAGTACAAATTCCAGCTCGCCCCATACCAGACCGCGCTTACAGTGAATCGCCAGTAATTGATTGAAAGGAATAAGGTATTCGTGGCGATCGCCGGAGACTTTAATCCCGGCATTGAGGATCACCGCCCGATCGTAAGGGTGCTGTGCCAGACGTTTTCCAAGCGTTGTCGCTTTCAGTTCCATGACTCTGTAGATCCACACGAAATGATTTCTTATCAGTGTAACCGTCAGAGAAAACGTGCTCCAGCCCAAAAAAACGTTACAATTGCCGCCCATTACTGAAAACCACAGTAAAGCGAGGTTTTATGCGTACCGTTTTGAACATTCTGAACTTTGTGCTTGGCGGATTTGCCACCACTCTGGGCTGGCTGTTGGCGACTCTGGTCAGTATTGTGCTGATTTTTACCTTACCGCTGACACGATCCTGCTGGGAGATCACTAAACTGTCTCTGGTGCCTTATGGCAATGAAGCTATTCATGTCGATGAACTGAACCCGGCTGGCAAAAATGTGCTGCTAAATACTGGCGGTACGGTATTGAATATTTTCTGGCTGATTTTCTTTGGCTGGTGGTTATGCCTGATGCACATTGCAACGGGCATCGCACAATGTATTTCCATCATTGGCATTCCTGTCGGCATTGCGAACTTTAAAATTGCCGCTATTGCACTATGGCCGGTCGGTCGTCGCGTGGTATCGGTAGAAACAGCGCAAGCTGCGCGTGAAGCCAATGCACGTCGTCGTTTTGAATAATCCACTAATATGGCCTTTATGCTAAGTCCTTTGCTCAAACGCTATACCTGGAACAGCGCCTGGCTGTATTACGCGCGTATTTTTATTGCGCTTTGTGGAACCACAGCGTTTCCGTGGTGGCTGGGTGATGTAAAACTGACGATTCCGCTGACGCTGGGGATGGTGGCAGCGGCGCTGACCGATCTCGATGACCGACTGGCGGGACGTTTGCGTAACCTCATCATTACGCTGTTCTGCTTTTTTATCGCCTCGGCCTCAGTAGAACTGCTGTTTCCCTGGCCCTGGCTATTTGCGATTGGCTTAACGCTCTCAACCAGCGGCTTCATTTTGCTCGGCGGTCTGGGTCAACGCTATGCAACAATTGCCTTCGGTGCGTTACTGATCGCCATTTACACTATGTTGGGGACGTCACTGTATGAGCACTGGTATCAGCAGCCGATGTATCTGCTGGCCGGTGCCGTCTGGTACAACGTCCTGACACTTATTGGTCATCTGCTGTTCCCGGTCCGCCCGCTGCAGGACAACCTGGCGCGTTGCTATGAACAACTGGCGCGTTATCTTGAGCTCAAGTCGCGCATGTTTGATCCTGATATTGAAGATGAAAGCCAGGCACCGCTGTACGATTTGGCTCTCGCCAACGGTCAACTGATGGCGACATTGAATCAGACGAAACTCTCGCTGCTGACCCGCTTACGTGGCGATCGTGGTCAACGGGGAACGCGTCGCACACTGCATTATTACTTTGTCGCGCAGGATATTCACGAGCGTGCCAGCTCTTCTCATATTCAATATCAAACATTGCGTGAACATTTTCGCCACAGCGACGTGCTGTTCCGTTTTCAGCGGCTGATGTCGATGCAGGGCCAGGCGTGCCAGCAACTGTCACGTTGTATTTTGTTGCGTCAGCCTTATCAACATGATCCGCATTTCGAGCGCGCTTTTACGCATATTGATGCTGCGCTGGAGCGGATGCGCGATAACGGCGCACCTGCCGATTTACTCAAAACACTGGGATTTTTGCTGAACAATTTACGCGCCATTGATGCCCAACTGGCAACAATTGAATCAGAACAGGCCCAGGCACTGCCCCATAATAATGACGAAAATGAGCTCGCTGATGACAGCCCGCACGGATTGAGTGATATCTGGCTGCGTCTTAGCCGTCACTTCACGCCGGAATCCGCCCTCTTCCGTCATGCGGTAAGAATGTCGCTGGTGTTGTGCTTCGGCTACGCCATCATTCAGATAACCGGAATGCATCACGGGTATTGGATCTTGCTGACAAGTTTGTTTGTCTGCCAGCCAAACTATAACGCCACTCGCCACCGCCTGAAGTTAAGGATTATTGGGACGCTGGTCGGTATCGCCATTGGCATTCCTGTACTGTGGTTTGTACCGTCACTGGAAGGGCAACTGGTGCTACTGGTTATTACCGGCGTGCTCTTTTTTGCCTTCCGTAACGTGCAATACGCCCATGCAACGATGTTCATCACACTTTTGGTGCTACTTTGTTTTAACTTGCTGGGTGAAGGTTTTGAAGTGGCGTTACCTCGCGTAATCGATACGCTGATTGGTTGTGCCATTGCGTGGGCGGCGGTGAGCTACATCTGGCCTGACTGGAAGTTTCGCAATCTGCCGCGCATGCTCGAACGTGCCACCGAGGCCAACTGTCGCTATCTCGATGCCATACTGGAGCAATACCATCAGGGGCGTGATAACCGTCTGGCGTATCGTATTGCCCGCCGCGATGCACACAACCGTGATGCTGAACTGGCGTCGGTGGTATCAAATATGTCCAGCGAGCCGAACGTTACCCCGCAAATTCGTGAGGCCGCGTTTCGGTTGCTGTGCCTTAACCATACGTTTACCAGCTATATCTCAGCCCTCGGTGCTCACCGGGAGCAGTTAACTAATCCTGAAATTCTGGCGTTTCTTGATGACGCAGTTTGCTATGTTGATGACGCGTTACATCATCAACCTGCTGATGAAGAACGCGTCAATCAGGCATTAGCTGGCCTGAAACAGCGGATGCAGCAACTTGAACCACGGGCAGACAGCAAAGAACCTCTGGTCGTACAACAAGTTGGGTTATTGATTGCATTACTGCCAGAGATTGGTCGTCTGCAACGCAAGATTACTCAAGTTCCGCAGGAAACTCCTGTTTCGGCGTAAGAGAGTCAGCCCATTCTGCAAGCTCCTGGCGGCGTGCCACCGGGAGCGCAGCTTCATGAATGCCGATAATGGCCCCTTCAAGCATAAACAGAATCTTTTCTGTCACCAGACTGTTTTGCTGCCGCAGTCGCAACCAACACATTTTTGCCCCTAGTATACGTAACGCCCGTACATCCTTAATCCCCACCTCCCCGAGAATCGCTTCCAGATGAAAAGACATATTGGGCAAATCTTTCAGTCTTTCCCGGGTATTGCGCGTGCTTTTCTCTTTCAGCGCTGCATCGAGAGAATATTTCGACAGACGCACCAGCTTCAGTTGATTTCGCCATAGACTTTCATCAACCCGATAGTAGTTGAGGGTAACGGATCGGCCACACTTTTTATATGTCAGCCAGACAGGCGGATGTTTTACACAGTACTGTGCACTTTGCTCACAAGCCCGAAGATACAACTCACCATCAGAAACCATCGCAAACACCGTGTCGTCAACGGTCAGGCTGTAACTACCAAACAATGATCGGTATTCAATTGTGCCCAACGTTGCCAGGTATTCTTGTGATTTATAGATCCGCTTATAGGAGAGGCTTTTCATAAAATTCCTTTTAAAATCATAACATAAAAGAATGATTCACATTAACGGATCCGTTAACTACGAAAATAGGCAACTTATTCTTAAGGGGCAAGATTAATTTATGTTTTCCCGTCACCAACGACAAAATTTGCGAGGCTCTTTCCGAAAATAGGGTTGATCTTTGTCGTCACCGGATGTACTGTATATTCATACAGTAACCCACAGGGCTGGATTGATTATGTACACTTCAGGCTATGCACATCGTGCTTCGTCGTTCTCATCCGCAGCAAGTAAAATTGCGCGTGTCTCTACGGAAAACACTACAGCCGGGCTTATCAGTGAAGTTGTCTATCGCGAAGATCAGCCCATGATGACGCAACTTCTACTGTTGCCATTGTTACAGCAACTCGGTCAGCAATCGCGCTGGCAACTCTGGTTAACACCGCAACAAAAACTGAGTCGCGAATGGGTTCAGGCATCTGGGCTACCCTTAACGAAAGTAATGCAGATTAGCCAGCTCTCCCCTTGCCACACCGTTGAGTCAATGGTTCGCGCTTTACGCACGGGCAATTACAGCGTGGTGATCGGTTGGTTGGCAGGGGATTTGACTGAAGAAGAGCATGCTGAACTTGTTGATGCGGCAAATGAAGGTAACGCTATGGGGTTTATTATGCGTCCGGTAAGCGCATCCTCTCACGCAACGAGACAACTTTCCGGGCTAAAAATTCACTCTAATTTGTATCATTAAGTAAATTTAGGATTAATCCTGGAACTTTTTTTGTCGCCCAGCCAATGCTTTCAGTCGTGACTAATTTTCCTTGCAGAGGCTTGTCTGAAGCGGTTTCCGCGATTTTCTTCTGTAAATTGTCGCTGACAAAAAAGATTAAACGTACCTTATACAAGACTTTTTTTTCATATGCCTGACGGAGTTCACACTTGTAAGTTTTCAACTACGTTGTAGACTTTACATCGCCAGGGGTGCTCGGCATAAGCCGAAGATATCGGTAGAGTTAATATTGAGCAGATCCCCGGTGAAGGATTTAACCGTGTTATCTCGTTGGAGATATTCATGGCGTATTTTGGATGATAACGAGGCGCAAAAAATGAAAAAGACAGCTATCGCGATTGCAGTGGCACTGGCTGGTTTCGCTACCGTAGCGCAGGCCGCTCCGAAAGATAACACCTGGTACACTGGTGCTAAACTGGGCTGGTCCCAGTACCATGACACTGGTTTCATCAACAACAATGGTCCGACCCATGAAAACCAACTGGGCGCTGGTGCTTTTGGTGGTTACCAGGTTAACCCGTATGTTGGCTTTGAAATGGGTTATGACTGGTTAGGTCGTATGCCATACAAAGGCAGCGTTGAAAACGGTGCATATAAAGCTCAGGGCGTTCAGCTGACCGCTAAACTGGGTTACCCAATCACTGACGATCTGGACGTATACACTCGTCTGGGTGGTATGGTATGGCGTGCAGACACTAAATCCAACTTTGATGGTAAAAACCACGACACCGGCGTTTCTCCGGTTTTCGCTGGCGGTGTTGAGTACGCGATCACTCCTGAAATCGCTACCCGTCTGGAATACCAGTGGACCAACAACATCGGTGACGCACACACCATCGGTACTCGTCCGGACAACGGCATGCTGAGCCTGGGTGTTTCCTACCGTTTCGGTCAGGGCGAAGCAGCTCCAGTAGTTGCTCCGGCTCCAGCTCCGGCACCGGAAGTACAGACCAAGCACTTCACTCTGAAGTCTGACGTTCTGTTCACCTTCAACAAAGCAACCCTGAAACCGGAAGGTCAGGCTGCTCTGGATCAGCTGTACAGCCAGCTGAGCAACCTGGATCCGAAAGACGGTTCCGTAGTTGTTCTGGGTTACACCGACCGCATCGGTTCTGACGCTTACAACCAGGCTCTGTCCGAGCGTCGTGCTCAGTCCGTTGTTGATTACCTGATCTCTAAAGGTATCCCGGCAGACAAAATCTCCGCACGTGGTATGGGCGAATCCAACCCGGTTACTGGCAACACCTGTGACAACGTGAAACAGCGTGCTGCACTGATCGACTGCCTGGCTCCGGATCGTCGCGTAGAGATCGAAGTTAAAGGTATCAAAGACGTTGTAACTCAGCCGCAGGCTTAAGTTCTCGTCTGGTAAAAAACCCCGCAGCTGCGGGGTTTTTTTCGCCTTTAGTAAATTGAAGTGACTTTTGACAGTTATTCCTTACCCAGCAATGCCTGTAGATCCTGCTTCAGAGAAGACATTTTATTCGCGTATTTCTCTTTGTTTTCCGCATCTTCAATCAGCTGAACAATCGTTTCAGAAAGCGTTTTACCGCGACGCTGCGCAAGACCAGCCAGACGTTGCCAGACAATAAATTCCAGATCGATCGATTTTTTGCGCGTATGCTGGTGTTCCGCATTAAAATGGCGCTTCCGTCTGGCCCGAATGGTTTGCTTCATGCGATTGACCAGTTCCGGATTCATATGCTTGTCAATCCAGCCATTTACCAGCACGGGTTCATTTTCCAGCGAGAGCAACACATCGACGGCTTCCTGGGCGGCACTGGCTTCTATATAACGGGTGATTAACTCCCCTTCGCGATGCTTCTTCACCAGATACTTCCATTTCCAACCGCTTTCAAGATTTTCAAGTTGTTGATATTTCATAGCGATCTCAATGTTACCGTGTAACTCTTTACAGAATATCAGCTTTTTGGGCCAGTGAAGAAAAGAATCTCCATCCTGTGAGCTTTAACGCCCATGCCAGGAGTATTGTCGGTGCTTTCTACGTGTGCTGTAGTGCCGGTTACGGTATAATCGCGGCTTTGACAACAGACTAAAAAACATCAACTTTGACCATTACGAAACTTGCATGGCGTGACCTGGTTCCTGATACCGATAGCTATCAGGAAATATTTGCTCAGCCACATTTAATTGACGAAAACGATCCTTTATTCAGTGATACTCAACCGCGACTGCAATTTGCGCTGGAGCAGTTGCTGCATACGCGAGCATCCTCCTCTTTTATGCTGGCGAAGGCCCCGGAAGAGTCTGAGTATCTGAATCTTATTGCCGATGCCGCGCGTGCGCTACAAAGCGATGCAGGCCAACTGGTGGGCGGTCACTATGAGGTTTCCGGGCACACCATCCGTTTACGTAACGCAGTGAGTGCAGATGATAATTTTGCGACTTTAACGCAAGTTGTCGCTGCCGACTGGGTAGAAGCGGAACAACTCTTTGGCTGCCTGCGCCAGTTTAATGGCGACATTACCCTGCAGCCAGGTCTGGTGCATCAGGCAAATGGCGGTATTCTCATCATCTCTTTGCGTACACTGCTGGCGCAACCTCTGCTGTGGATGCGGCTGAAAAATATCGTTAACCGCGAGCGTTTTGACTGGGTTGCGTTTGATGAGTCGCGCCCTCTCCCCGTCTCTGTGCCTTCGATGCCATTGAAGCTGAAAGTCATTCTGGTAGGCGAACGCGAATCATTGGCTGATTTCCAGGAGATGGAACCAGAGCTTTCAGAGCAGGCTATTTATAGCGAATTTGAAGATACTCTGCAGATTGTCGATGCGGAGTCAGTAAGCCAGTGGTGTCGCTGGGTAACATTGACCGCAAGACATAATCACTTACCTGCACCGGGAGCGGATGCCTGGCCGGTACTTATCCGCGAAGCAGCCCGCTACACCGGTGAACAAGAAACACTTCCGCTTAGCCCGCAGTGGATCCTCCGCCAGTGTAAAGAGGTCGCCTCCCTGTGCGATGGCGACACCTTCTCCGGCGAGCAGCTAAACTTAATGCTGCAGCAGCGTGAATGGCGTGAAGGTTTCCTCGCTGAACGCATGCAGGATGAGATCCTTCAGGAGCAAATCCTGATTGAAACCGAAGGCGAACGCATCGGGCAAATTAACGCCCTTTCGGTCATTGAATTTCCGGGTCATCCACGCACTTTTGGCGAACCTTCTCGCATTAGCTGCGTTGTGCATATTGGCGATGGTGAATTCACCGACATCGAACGCAAAGCGGAGCTTGGCGGCAATATCCATGCGAAAGGGATGATGATCATGCAAGCGTTCCTGATGTCGGAACTACAGCTTGAGCAACAGATCCCCTTCTCAGCATCGCTGACATTTGAGCAGTCATACAGTGAAGTGGATGGCGATAGTGCCTCGATGGCTGAACTCTGCGCCCTGATCAGCGCCCTCGCCGATGTGCCGGTGAATCAGAGTATCGCTATCACAGGTTCAGTCGATCAGTTCGGTCGCGCCCAGCCAGTCGGTGGTTTAAATGAGAAAATCGAAGGCTTCTTTGCTATTTGCCAGCAACGTGAGTTAACGGGGAAACAAGGTGTCATTATCCCCACTGCTAACGTTCGCCATTTAAGTCTTCACAGTGAACTGGTGAAAGCGGTAGAAGAAGGCAAATTCACCATCTGGGCAGTAGACGATGTGACTGACGCACTGCCGTTATTATTAAATCTGGTGTGGGATGGCGAAGGCCAAACGACGCTGATGCAAACCATCCAGGAACGTATCGCACAAGCATCGCAACAGGAAGGACGTCACCGTTTTCCATGGCCATTACGTTGGCTGAACTGGTTTATTCCGAACTGATCGGACTTGTTCAGCGTACACGTGTTAGCTATCCTGCGTGCTTCAATAAAATAAGGCTTACAGAGAACATGGTAGATAAACGCGAATCCTATACAAAAGAAGACCTTCTTGCCTCTGGTCGCGGTGAACTGTTTGGCGCTAAAGGCCCGCAATTGCCAGCACCGAACATGCTGATGATGGACCGTGTGGTCAAAATGACCGAAACGGGTGGTAACTTCGACAAAGGGTATGTTGAAGCAGAGCTGGATATCAATCCGGATCTGTGGTTCTTCGGATGCCACTTTATCGGCGATCCGGTTATGCCGGGATGCCTGGGCCTGGACGCAATGTGGCAGCTGGTAGGGTTCTACCTCGGCTGGCTGGGCGGCGAAGGTAAAGGCCGCGCGCTGGGCGTTGGCGAAGTGAAATTCACTGGTCAGGTACTGCCGACAGCGAAAAAAGTGACCTACCGTATTCACTTTAAACGCATTGTTAATCGTCGTCTGATTATGGGTCTGGCAGATGGCGAAGTGCTGGTTGATGGTCGTCTGATCTATACCGCCAGCGACCTGAAAGTCGGTCTGTTCCAGGATACGTCTGCCTTCTGATAATAATCAGACAGAGTATAAAAAGGCGAAACCTCCGCAATGCGGAGGTTTCTTTTTAAAGAGACAGAATCAGGCCATTACTACCCTGTCCGCCATGGCTTCTCGCCAGCCTCCCAGCCATTGTGACCTTTGATTCAGCGTCTGATAGGGACACATTTCTTTTGAGCGTCCGGCTATGCCGGCCTGATAACCACGTTGATGTGCCCGTTCCAGGCGATCTCGTTTTTGTCTCTTCATGCCTCGTTTCCCTCATACTGGTTTCTGGTGGAAAAGAAAACAGTGATTACTAAATGTGCAATCACAGTTAAGCAATACCGCGAATCATAACTGCCGTCAATGCGCAAAATTCACGCCACTGTCATATTTGTGAGCTACACGGGCATGTCAGTTGTACAAAAAATGTGAAGAGGAACAACTTTTTCCGCACGTTAGAGACAAAAAAACCGCCTCAGGCAACATACCGGAGGCGGTTATATTTACAAATCTTTATGATTACGGTAGACGCTTTATCTCTTGCGCAATAGAAGCGGCTTCCTGACTCCAGACACTGGCCAGCACTTTAACCATTTCATCGTAACCATCCTGAGTTTGCACCCCTTCCAGACGGAACGGACGTTTGATCAGTTGTCCCTGGTGGTTCAACAGCCACTCACCACTGACAATGACCTTGCCATCATATCGCCCGTTAAACTCCGTTACGGTAACATTGAGCGTATCCTGGGCGCTTCCCAGAGGCTGGGAGGCAACCACCCAGCCGGGCAGTTGCGTGCTCAGGTTGGCAACCAGAGTGTTGCGCAACTGTTGATCCAACGGGCTGGCCCACAAGTTGTTGTTGGCAATCACATACTTCACATCACTGGTTTGATAAACCACACCATTTCCGGCCAGATAGTCAGGAACAGCGACCTGCTCTACCCATAACAGGCGATTACCCTGGCTGGCGGTACTTTGTGTACCGCCCTGCACCACAGGTAACTGGTAATAGTTTTTATTAATTTCGCCGGAGCTGCATCCGGCCAGCCACAGTGCTGCAATCGTCACTAGCCACTTTTTCATTGTTTCGCCCTCTTCGGCTCTGGATCTTTTTTGTCCTTCGCTTCAAATACCAGCGCGTTACTCTTCTCGTTGAGCGTTTTCAGCACCGGTTGCAGTTCTCGCAACACCTGATCAAGTCGCTGCATATCCGCCACCATCTTGTTGTAGGCTGCGGAGCCAGGCTGGAAGCCCTGCATACTGCGATTCAATTCACGCAACGTTGACTGCATATCCGTCGGTAACTGCTGCATCGACTGGCTGGCGAGGATCTTGTTCATGCTATCCAGCGTCGTTTGCAGGTTTTTCATTGTGCGCTGACTTTCAGAAAGCGTACTGGTTGCCTGTTCAATCATCGGATTCAATGGCAGTTTGTTGATCTTATCCAACGCTTCCATCAGTCGTTGCTGGATTTGCGCCAGACCGCCGCTAACGGTCGGGATAATCTGATAACCATTAAATTCACGAATACCGGTTATTGCAGGCGTATTTGGATAGAAATCGAGATCAACATACAGTGCGCCAGTGACCAGGTTTCCGGTTTTCAGCGATCCGCGTAAACCACGTTTCAACAATTCGCCAAGGTGCTCAACAACATCCGCATTTTCTCCAAGCTGCATTTTCAGCCGCTCTGGCTCGATACGAATCAGTACCGGAATACGGTAATCATCGTTAAATGTCTGACGCATATTCGGCGCAAAGAATGGCACTTTGCTTACGGTACCCAGGCGAATACCCCGGAATTCTACCGGAGCTCCCGGTTGCAGACCGCGTACCGAATCCTTAAAGAACATCAGATAATCAATGTGATCGGTGTACAACGAATCCTGAATGCTCTTCTGATCATCATACAAAACGAAAGCTGTTTTCGGTGCCACTGGCTGCCCTAAATCCAGACCTTCCGGCACATCAAAGCTGACACCGCCACTAAGCAGCGTTGTCAATGAGCCCATCTCCACACGCATTCCCGCTGACGTCAAATCAACCGCAATGCCACTATCTTTCCAGAAGCGAACATTGCTGGTCACCAGTCGGTCATAAGGTGCATTGATGAACAGTTGATAGCTGATATTGCGTTTTTGCGTATCGAAGGTGCTGGTTTCAACCGAACCTACCCGATAGCCACGGAACAGCACGGGATCTCCTGGCGAGAGCTGCCCGGCTTTTTTGCTATCGAGAATCACACGGATACCTTTCGCATCAGGCGGGGCCAACGGTGGCGAGTCCAGCAAATCGTATTTATCCATTTTGCTGCCTTTTGCGCCTGGCTGCAGTTCGATATAAACCCCAGACAGCAGCGTTCCCAGGCCGCTAATCCCTTCTCGACCAATCTGCGGTTTCACCACCCAAAAGACGGTATCTTTATGCAGCAATTTTTCCATACCGGAATTCAGCCGCGCTTTGATTTCAACGTGCGTCAAATCATCAGCCAGTGTGGCGCTTTCAACCACGCCGACGTCAACGCTACGGCTTTTAATGGTGGTTTTACCACCTTCTATTCCTTCCGCATTCGCGGTGATCAGAGTCACTTCCGGCCCCTGATGGCTGTAATGATAAAAAAGAACCCAGGCCCCAATGAGCGCCGTGACGATAGGAAATATCCACACGGGAGACCAGTTCTTCACTTTCTGGATTTTGGCTTCCCCATTATTAGATTCCATACTGTCAGGACTCCTCATGCTCTGATTCAGGTTGACGATCCCACGACAAACGCGGGTCAAACGTCATAGCAGAAAACATTGTCATTATGACGACTAAAGCAAACATTAATGCACCCATTGCCGGATAAATACTCATTAAACCTCCCATACGCACCAGCGCCGAGAGCACCGCGATAACGAAAACGTCAATCATCGACCAGCGGCCTACAAACTCAACAACTTCATAAATCAAATGCATTCTTTCACTGTCGCGCTTGCCATGCCCTTTGGCATCCCAACACAACCACGCTATGGCGATCATCTTTAACGTTGGCACCATAATACTGGCCAGAAAGATAACCGCAGCGACGGGATAAGATCCTTCGCTCCATAACAGGATGACCCCAGCGAGAATCGTCGATGGCATCTTCGAGCCTAATAAATCCGTCACCATGATGGGCAAAATATTAGCCGGAAGGTACAGCATGATGGACGTTACAAGCAGCGCGAGTGTCCACTGCAGGCTGTTTCTACGCCGAACGTACCCTTTAGTACCACAGCGCGGGCATACGGGTTCATCAGCAGGAAGGATTGCCGTACAACAGGAGCAAGAACGCAGCCCCTGACGTATCCCCGTGACGCCAGGTTTTAGCGGCTGGCGCAGTTCTGGCATCGGGGCGATATCGTCCCATAACCAGCGACGATCAACGCACTGAAAGGCGCGCAGTTGCAGGACACAAAATAAACACCAGGGGAGAAAGCTACTGCCGACACCAATGCTGCCGTAGGCCATCAGTTTAACGAAACTGACCAGCACTCCCGCGAGGAAAATTTCCGCCATTCCCCAGGTTTTGAGTTGAAAAAGCACCCGTGCCAGTTGCTCTTTTAAACGGACCGGTAATTCCGCGCGATTCACCAGTAACAGAATGGTTATCAGACAAAACGCGGGAACCAGTTGCACAAACAACAGGAAAAAGGTGCCGAGGCTGGCGTAGTCCTCAGAAAAAAGCACGCCGGGAATTTCCAGTAATGTAATTTCACTGGTAACTCCTGCAACGTTCATATTCACAAAAGGAAACAAGTTGGACAGCAACAGCATGAACAGTGCAGCCAACGCATAGGCGGTGGGACGCTGCCGAGGGGCATCCCACGCCACGGTTAACGTTGTGCCACACCGGGGACATGCCGCTTTCTGACCATGCTCAAGGCGCGGTAACGCCACCAGCATGTCACACTGCGAGCACAGGATGTGCTTCGCGGCATGATGATGTTCGCACATTGGTACTCCTTAATGATGCGCTATTTTACAGATGACTAACAAAGTGTTGGTTTTCATGCCTGATAAACCCAGTGCATCAGGCAATTTTACCGTTGTCAGCTGTCTCTGTTTAAATCGACTATTTTGCGATCAGCCACCATTTTTTAACGCTTCAAGATACTCCCAGCGTTCAAAGGCTTGCTCCAGCTCCTGCTCTGCAGCAGCCATATCAGCGAGCACTTTTTGTGTCTGCTCATGCGGCTGACTGAAGAAGGAAGCATCCGCCACCTGCGTCTGTAGGGCTTCCAGCTTCGCCTCCAGATCTTCAAGCAATTGCGGTAGCTGCTCCAGTTCGCGCTGCAATTTATAGCTTAGTTTGCTACTGCTGCGTTTTACAGTTTCTGCTTTTGCCGCGGCGGCTTCTTCGGTTTTTTTCACCGCAGGCTGTTTGAGCGCCACATACTGCTCTTGCTGACCACGGGCATCATGATAACCGCCGACATAACGACCAATTTTACCGCCGCCTTCGAAGATCCAGCATTCTGTAACGGTGTTATCGACAAACTGACGATCGTGGCTTACCAGCAATACCGTGCCCTGGTAGCTGTCGATCAGTTCTTCCAGCAGTTCCAGCGTTTCGACATCAAGATCGTTGGTCGGTTCGTCAAGAATCAATAAGTTGCTTGGTTTGAGGAACAAACGCGCCAGCAGCAAGCGGTTCCGCTCACCGCCAGAAAGCGCACGTACCGGCGTCATCGCCCGTTTCGGATGGAACAGGAAGTCCTGCAAATAGCCCAATACGTGGCGTGGCTTGCCGTTAACCATCACCTCTTGCTTACCTTCGGCAAGGTTATCCATCACCGTTTTATCGGGATCCAGTTCCGCACGGTGCTGATCGAAATAAGCCACTTCCAGTTTGGTGCCAACGTGAATACGCCCGCTGTCCGCCTGAAGCTGACCGAGCATCAGTTTCAGCAGCGTGGTTTTGCCGCACCCATTCGGGCCAATCAGGGCAATTTTGTCGCCACGTAGAACCTGGGCAGAAAAATCTTTCACCAGTTGCTTACCGTCAACCTGGTAGCAAACGTCTTCCATTTCGAAAACGATCTTTCCGGAGCGGCTGGCTTCTTCCACCTGCATCTTTGCCGTCCCCATGACCTCACGGCGCTGGCTACGTTCACGGCGCATTGCTTTCAGGGCGCGTACGCGGCCTTCATTACGGGTACGGCGCGCTTTGATCCCCTGGCGGATCCACACCTCTTCCTGCGCCAGTTTGCGATCGAACTCGGCATTTTGTAGTTCTTCCACACGCAGGGCTTCTTCCTTTTCAAGCAGATACTGGTCGTAATTCCCTGGATAGGTCACTAGCTTGCCGCGATCGAGATCAACAATGCGCGTCGCCATATTGCGGATAAACGAACGGTCGTGGGAAATGAAAATAATTGTCCCATTGAAGGTTTTGAGAAACCCTTCCAGCCAGTCGATGGTTTCGATATCCAGGTGGTTAGTCGGTTCGTCGAGCAGCAATACGCGCGGATTGCTCACCAGCGCGCGTCCTAATGCCGCTTTACGCAACCAGCCGCCGGAAAGCGACGACAGCGCAACATTAGGATCTAATCCCAGTTGCGCCAGCACTTCGTTGATGCGGTTTTCCAGTTGCCACAGGTTGTGGTGATCCAGCTGTTCCTGAACCTTCGCCAGTTCGTTGAGATTTTTCTCGCTCGGGTCGTTCATCACCAGGCGCGAAATATCGTGATAGCGTTTCAGGTATTCCGCTTGTTCTTCAATGCCTTCGGCAACGAAATCATAAACGCTACCCTCAACGTTACGCGGCGGATCCTGTTGCAGACGAGCTACAATCAAATCTTGCTCGTAAATAATGCGACCGTCATCCAGCCCCTGTTCACGGTTGAGGATCTTCATTAACGTCGATTTGCCTGCGCCGTTACGACCTACCAGACAAACACGTTCGTTATCTTCGATATGCAGTTCTGCGTTATCGAGAAGCGGCGCGTCGCTGAACGACAGCCATGCGCCATGCATACTGATTAATGACATTACTATTCCTTTCAGGCTGCGGTAATCAGCCAGCAGTTGTGGATCTGGCGGTTACGGGCGAAATCCTGGGAGAGCGTTTTTTGCGTAATTTCTTGTGCTTTCAGTCCCAGTTTCGCCAGACCGTCGAGATCCATACGGAAACCGCGTTTGTTGTTCGAGAACATGATCGTCCCACCAGCACGCAGCAGACGTTTCAAATCTTTCATCAGCGCCAGATGATCGCGCTGAACATCAAACGCATCTTCCATTCGTTTTGAGTTAGAGAAGGTTGGCGGATCGATAAAGATCAGATCGAACTGTTCATTTGCCTCACGCAGCCACGCCAGGCAATCGGCCTGAATCAGGCGATGCGCACGCCCGGTTAGGCCATTCAGACGCAGGTTGCGTTCTGCCCACTCCAGATAAGTACGCGACATATCCACGGTGGTGGTGCTGCGTGCACCGCCTAATCCCGCGTGCACGGTGGCGCTGCCGGTATAAGAGAACAGGTTGAGGAAATCTTTGCCTTTGCTCATCTGACCGAGCATACGACGGGCGATACGGTGATCGAGGAACAGACCGGTATCGAGGTAATCCGTCAGGTTCACCCACAAGTGAGCGTTATATTCGGTGACTTCGAGAAACTCGCCCTTCTCGCCCAGTTTCTGGTACTGATTTTTGCCCTTCTGGCGTTCACGGGTTTTCAGCACCAGTTTGTTTGGCGCAATCCCCAGTACCGAAATGGTTGCAGCGATAATATCGAACAGACGCTGACGCGCTTTGTGCGCATCAATAGTTTTTGGCGGCGCATACTCCTGCACCACCACCCAGTCGGCATAACGATCAACGGCAACGTTATATTCCGGCAGATCGGCGTCATACAGGCGGTAACATTCAATCCCTTCCTGGCGAGCCCACTTCTCGAATTTTTTGAGGTTCTTACGCAGGCGGTTAGCGTAGTCTTCCGCTACCATCGCCGGTTTGCTGTCTGGTGTGCTTTCGGCAACATGGTAGTTTTTCTGTACGCAGTCCAGCGGGCCGTTTTTCGCCTTGTACTGTTTGTCTGCACGCAGCTGCAGGCAGCTGAGCAGATCCGGCGAGGCACTAAACAAAGAGAGATTCCAGCCACCGAACTGGTTTTTCATGATTCGGCCCAGCAGACTATGCAGCGCAATCAGCGCCGGTTCGCTGTCCAGACGTTCACCGTATGGCGGGTTGCTCAACACTGTACCGTACGGCCCTTTCGGCAGCGGATTGGCCAGTTGCGCGACATCTTTCACCTCAAAGGTGATCAGTTCACCAATCCCCGCAAGACGGGCGTTAGTGCGCGCACGTTGAATCACCCGTGCGTCGCTGTCCGAACCGTAGAAATGGGAGCTGTACTCCGCCAGGCCTTTACGGGCGCGAGTTTGCGCTTCTGCTTTCACTTCCTGCCAGATGGCTTCATCATGCTGTGCCCAGCCGCTAAAGCCCCAACGTCCACGGTGCAAGCCTGGTGCGCGATCGGTCGCCAGCATCGCCGCTTCAATCAGCAACGTACCGGAACCACACATCGGATCGAGCAGCGGTGTTCCTGGCTGCCAGCCGGATCGCATAACAATCGCGGCTGCCAGGGTTTCTTTGATCGGCGCAATACCAGCACGATCGCGATAGCCACGCAGATGTAAACCATCACCACTGAGATCAAGGGCGATACTGGCAGTTTCTTTATGCAGCCAGACGTTAACGCGGATATCCGGCGCATCGCGATCAACATTTGGACGCGGCAGATTTTTCCGCGTGAAAGCATCGACGATCGCGTCTTTCACTTTCATCGCACCGTACTGACTGTTGCGTATGGTGTCATTCAAACCACTGAAGTGGACAGCGAAGGTCGCGCCAGGATTAAACATCTCTGTCCAGTTGATCGCCTGAACACCGAGATAGAGGTCTAAATCGCTGTAAACCTTACACTCGCCCAGCGGCAACATAATACGCGAGGCCAGGCGGCTCCACATCAGGCTCTGGTAAACAAGCCGTGTGTCGCCCTTGAAATGGACCCCACCCTGAACCACCTGGCATTCAACGGCCCCCAGGTTTTCCAGTTCAGTTTTTAACAGCTCTTCCAGCCCACGGGCCGTACTGGCAAACAGAGAATTCATATCGTCACTTTTACTCTAAGAAAATTGTTGCGCATTATAGCTAATAAGCGCGTCATGTCATAAAGTTGAGGGCTTATTTTCATTTGAGGACCGCACCGTGGCGACATTAACCCGGCTTTTTATTCATCCTGTTAAATCGATGCGCGGCATTGGTCTTACACATGCTCTGGCAGATGTCAGTGGTCTGGCCTTCGATCGCATCTTTATGATCACGGAACCTGACGGTACGTTTATTACTGCTCGCCAGTTTCCCCAGATGGTACGGTTTATTCCTTCACCTGTGCATGATGGCTTGCATCTCACCGCACCAGATGGCAGTAGCGCATATGTTCGTTTTGCTGATTTCGCCACACAAGACGCACCAACCGAAGTTTGGGGCACACATTTTACCGCGCGAATTGCGCCAGACGCGATCAACAAATGGCTAAGTGGATTTTTCTCCCGCGAAGTGCAATTACGCTGGGTGGGGCCACAAATGACCCGGCGCGTGAAACGCCACAACACTGTACCCCTGTCATTTGCTGATGGCTATCCTTACCTTCTTGCTAACGAGGCCTCGTTACGTGATCTCCAACAACGTTGTCCGGCCAGTGTAAAAATGGAGCAATTCCGCCCCAATCTGGTGGTTTCCGGTGCATCGACCTGGGAAGAAGATAGCTGGAAAGTGATTCGCATTGGTGATGTCGTGTTTGATGTGGTTAAGCCTTGTAGCCGCTGTATTTTCACCACCGTCAGCCCAGAAAAAGGGCAAAAACATCCGGCAGGCGAACCATTAAAAACGCTGCAATCTTTCCGTACTGCCCAGGATAACGGCGATGTCGATTTTGGTCAGAATTTAATTGCCCGTAATAGCGGCGTGATTCGCGTTGGCGATGAGGTGGAAATTCTGGCAACGGCTCCAGCTAAAATTTACGGCGCAGGTGCCGCCGATGATACTGCCAACATCACGCAACAACCGGACGCAAACGTAGATATTGACTGGCAGGGACAGGCATTTCGTGGAAATAACCAACAGGTGCTGCTGGAGCAATTAGAAAATCAGGGAATTCGTATCCCTTATTCTTGCCGCGCGGGCATTTGTGGAAGTTGCCGTGTTCAGCTTTTAGAAGGCGAAGTCACGCCGCTGAAAAAATCAGCAATGGGTGATGATGGCACTATTCTTTGCTGTAGTTGTGTACCGAAGACTGCACTTAAGCTGACGCGTTAAACTGCCTGTTCGAGGCTGAAGCTGTCAACATTAACCTGCGGTTTCAGCCTGTCGTTCATGATTTTGATGGCGTCGCCCAACTGCATCGCGCGACCCGCAATAACAACGCAGGGTTGTGCCAGCAGGCATAGTGCGGCATTTTCGCCAGATTCAACGACCAGCAAATTGACTTGCTCGTGAGTGTCGCTCAACCAAACGCAGGCCGCATCGCCCGGCATGGGCACCCACATTTCACCATGGGAAACAAAATGCCAGCTTTTCGGCATTTGCGGTTTGAGATAACGAATTGCTACCAGCGCATTAAGCACCAGTTCGGCTTTTTGTTCTTTAGATAAATTAAAATCGCGGCATTTTTCTTCAAATGAGAAATAGAGCGCGGCGTCGTCAACGCAAAAGCCTGCGGGAGAAAAGGCATCTGGAGTCAACATTTTGCGCGCAAAACGTGAGCGAAATAGCATACCATTGGCTAAATCGAGCATCATTCGATCGTGCTCTTCATCGTAATACCAACGCCAGTTATCGTCTGGTTTAATTCGCATTTGCCTCTCCCCTACCCTATAAAACCGCAGCAACACAATCCATTGTCGCTTCGCTTAATAACCTCAACAATAAAAGTACAAAATGTCTAAATAAGCAACAGTGATGAATATAAAACAACCAGGGCTTAAAATAAAGCCCTGATTATCTTATAAAGAGGAATTCGAAGAAATAATTAGATATGGGTAACGATTTCTTTAATCAGCGGCGGACCTTTAAAAATAAAACCAGAATAAATTTGCACCAGTGAGGCCCCCGCAGCAATCTTTTCACGCGCAGCGATAACCGAGTCAATGCCGCCAACACCGATGATCGGTAAGCGACCGTTTAATTCCTGTGACAAGCGGCGAATAATTTCTGTGCTTTTTAACTGAAGCGGACGACCACTTAAGCCACCGGTTTGATCACAATTTTTCATTCCCTGAACCAGAGAACGATCGAGCGTGGTATTGGTTGCAATAACGCCATCAATATTATGGCGAACTAAACTATCGGCAACCTGGATCAATTCTTCTTCAGAAAGATCCGGCGCGATCTTCACTGCGATCGGCACATATTTATGGTGCATCGCTTGCAAATCATTTTGCTTATTTTTAATCGCGGTTAAGAGATCATCCAGCGCTTCACCATATTGCAGTGTGCGTAATCCTGGGGTATTTGGCGATGAAATATTGATGGCGATATATCCCGCATAGGCATAGATTTTTTCCATACAAATCAGATAGTCATCTTTACCCTGCTCCACCGGCGTATCTTTATTTTTGCCGATGTTAATACCCAGAACGCCGTCATAATGGGCTTTTTTTACGTTCTCTACGAGGTTATCAACGCCAAGATTATTAAAGCCCATACGGTTGATCAAACCTTCGGCATCTACCAGACGAAAGAGACGCGGCTTGTCATTACCTGGCTGGGGACGTGGCGTGACGGTACCGATCTCGATCGATCCAAATCCCATCGCGCCTAACGCGTCAATGCACTCCCCGTCTTTATCAAGACCGGCTGCCAGACCAAGCGGATTTTTAAACGTCAGGCCCATGCAGTTAACAGGTTTCGCAGGCACTTTCTGCCGCACCAGTGCTTCAAACGGCGTTCCGGTAATACGGCGTAATTGCTGAAAAGTAAACTCATGAGCGCGCTCTGGATCGAGCTGGAAAAGGGCTTTACGAACGAAGGGGTAGTACATGAACTCTCCTGGATTCCCGGTGTGCAAACCGGGGGCGTATTATGTGCGAGTTCGGACCAAAAGGGAATTGACCTGCGGCAAAAAAAACGCAAACGTTTTCCGAACCTGTTTCAGTGCAGATTTTGCTCCTTCTTTGCACTCAACCCACCGTAATCATTTATCGCCCGCCAGGCGACATGACACGGTGCTATTGCCTGACACCAGCTTGTCTGACGCTGGCTTTTAGGCGGCACAACTCCCGCATTACTTAACGCTTTACCATTTACGTTCACCTGAATCAGGTTAATGTAGTAAGACGTTGGGTTAGTGAGTTGTACACCCTGCGAATTCCGTGTCCAGCGTAATTGTTGATAAGCTTCCAGCGGGTCGCCCGGCAAACCTTCGGGTCGCCAGAACAGTTTAAATACCGAGCGCATCGCCACTTTTACGCTCTGATTTTCAACTTTGCCGGATGGCACGCTGGCAATGCTTAACTCAAATAGCGTTTCGCGATCCACGGGCAAGATGTCGCTTTCCGTTCTCAGCAAGCGCAATGTGCCTGTAGTACCGGGCTTCAGGAGAATAAGTGGCGGAGCGGCCAGTAATGGTGCTGGTACTGTCGACGCTTCACCCCCAGCCCAACGCGTTGGGCGATTGATTTTACTGTTAATAAGCCAGGATTCCTGACTGGTATTAGTCAGTGAAATAGATATCGAATCTCTGTCTGCCGGAAAGATAAATCGCGTTCCGCCGACCACCACTCCTGCCTGCAATTCACTCGCCACCAGCAGCGATAAAACGGCGAAAATCAAGAGCGCCAATCTGTTCCACGTATTAGTCATAATGAAGTACAAATGTCGCGCTGGCATTCACTTTACCCGACTGCACATCACTATTAACAGGTCGCAATTGCGCATAAAAAGTTAATGGCACCTTACCGCTATGTAGGCTGTAGTCTTTACTCGCCTGGTTAAGCGGAATCAATATCTTCGCATCATCCAGAATTGCAATTGCCAGCCCACTGGCTGCATCCGTACCACTTTCAATGGACAGCATTTCGCTCTGTACTCCGTCGGGGGTTCCTGAAAAGGTGACGTCAACCGTGCTGACATCTGTTCCGCAATCCTGCAAATTAATGATGAACGATTTCTCCGGGCCATAATTCCCATGAGAAAAACGTGTCAGCGAAACGTCGCCTAACTGCACATTGATTTGCTTGCTATCCTGTGCCAGCACGCATGTATTACGGCGAAACGATCCGCTAATGTTGACCGTGCCATCATGGGCAAATAGCTCACAGCCCCCCGTTAATCCCAGTAAGAACAGAATCCAGATTATCTGTTTCAACATCACTCCTTCACTGGTAAACCAGATCAAAATAGAGAACCGCCGTCGCATTACCGCCCGTTGCTCCCGCCTTTGTGGACTTATAACGAAGTTGATATTTGAGTGTGTTATCCCCGGCTTTTAAGGGCGTAAGAGGTAGGACCTGATTGAGCGGGATTTCTTGCTGACTTTGCGCATCAAGAATTTGCACAGCAATCCCCGTTGCCATACCACCGCTTCCGCCTGTGTCAGTTAATTTGAGCAGTGTCGGCACAAGGGTGTCAGCCTCGCCGCTAAAAAGGACGTCCGCGCCAGTAATACCAGCGGCACAACCGGTGATATCGATATTCAAATCAGCAGCAGTGCTTACGGTATTCGCGGTCTGAAAATCACTGATATTAAAATCACCAATATGAATATTTTGTAATGCACTTTTGGTGGCAACATCACAGCCCTGATCGACCACATTACCATAAATATGCATACTGACTTGTTCAGGTCCAGCTATCCCGACATGCATATAAAGCAAAGTGAATGATAAGATAACGACTTGAAATATTGTGTTCTTTTTCATACGTTCACATATCAGTCAAAGTTTATTCTCACCGTTGCTGTGGCTTCAAAGCTCCCGGTTTCCGGTGGTACACCTGTCGTGCTGACCGGATAAACATTCATTCGAGCGAAGCTGTCCGCGTCGTCAGGGATGGATAGCGGCAGTGTGCCACCGGCAGGCGAAATAATGTTGTTTTGGCTGTCGGTGACCACAACACCGACACCTGGTCGTGATGTCTTGATTGCCTGAGGATAATCGGGATCACTGGTTGCCGTCAGACTCAAATTAACATTAACCAGCTCTGCGTTTCCGGTATTACACCTGACTGGAATTGAGAGTTCTGCCGTTCTGGATCCAAGCGGTTTATGCCCTACAACACGGAAATTGGCAGCAAATACATCCCCCAAATCAACCTCTATTGTCTCTCCAGAATTGACAGAACATGAGCCAAGTGAATTAATCGTACCAGACAGGTAATACACTAAAACCGGTGTACCTGTCGTCGTGCAGGAATCACTTGCGGGTATGTTGTAACACTCATATAGTCGCGCCAGTGCCATAGGAGGAATGACGACCGAACCGACAAACGGCTGCAATATTTTCAGTGAAAAACTTCCGCTATTGCCGCTTGCCCCCTTGCCGCCCAAACGTTGACCACCGGGATCGCAAATATGCCATCGGGTATCACTTCCTGTACCGAGATTTTCAAAAGGTACGGCCGAAGGTGTGTTACCTTTCACTCCTAATAGCACCTTTGCGGCAAGATAATCGTTAATTTTGTACCAGTTGTCGCCCAAATAAACTAACGGAGAATCCGCAGCGAATGCCCATAGACCACTTCTGACATTGTCTTTATCGCAATCGCAGGAAACATAATAATCATTCGATTCACTCCACTGATAAAATTCATCTTTGACTTTTCCAGCCGTATTCTCTTCCTCCTCCAGGGTTTTAACGCCAAAATTGACGCCAATATACGGATTCCCCTGAGTGGTATGACACTGCCCGGTATAAGCGGCGGCATGAAATCCCCACAGCATTAAAACAGCAGTCAAAAGAAGCCGGAGTCTTAACACACTACTATCCCCTGAAATTATTCGCATACTGAATCCATCCGCGTAATCGCAGCGTTAATTTGTTGTTCGGTAAGCTCGTAACTGATATGACAAATTTGATCGGGAGCGTCGCCCCAGCGTACAGTTATCGTTCCCTTCGCCGGCAAACCAGACATATAGAGCGAACCATCATCATCAATGATACCGCTAATTGTTTGTGCGCCATCCAGCGTTGCCATTGCACCAAATCTCAGCGGTATACCCTGCTTTGATGTTTTCATTAATACCCTTGCACCCGCATGGGCATTGAACTCCGCCAGAACCAACGCCCCTTTGGTGGGAACCACGTTTACTACTGCATTTTCAAGATCCACATTACGTTTTAACGACGCCGCATCAAGTGCGATTCGATTTTCCCGATAAGAAGTGGCATAAGGGACAACGGTATATCCGCGCCAGTCAGTTTTCAGCCCAGTGCTATTCGCCACACGAGTATTCTCTGCGCCTGGCGCGGCAATCAGAACGTTAGTTTCTCCCAGCGATTGCCCCAGGGTAATGCCTTGTGAATGGGTAACTAAACTGCCTGAAAGAGCGTAGTTCAGTTGTTGTTGACTGCCATTATCGCTGTAGTTGTAGCCCACTCGAGCATCTGCAAACGCCCCTTTGTAGTCCATACTGGCGCTACCATTAGCCGTTTTCCCCTCGCTGTTATACCCCTGTTGTATGCTGTAGCTCAGGTTGCCGTCATCCAGCAATGTCTCGGTTAACCCGAGGTTCTGTGTGGAATGCCCTTCATTATCGATACTGGTATTAGAGGTCATCCAGGCGTAATTTTTTTTCCTGGTATAGCTATCATTACTTTTGGGGAGCAACAGATTGAGCGGCAGGGAAAAATTAAGTGCAAACACCTGGTCAGCGTCAGGTTGACCACGGGACTTACTGTAGTTCCAGGAAACCCCCAGCGAGAGATCTTTAATTTGCGTGTTGTAGCCAAACTGTAATAGCCGATCCTGTTGATCGGTATGCCAGTAAGTTTGCTGGCTACCGCTTAAATAAAACGAACCGTACTCGCCTAATTGCTGGGAGATGTTGACCTGCAGTTTGCCACGTTTGGTGTAAAACAAATTGTAATAACGCGACCACATTGGCGTATCTTCATCATCACCGTCATTAAATTCGTAGCCATCCATGTGTTTATACATAGTGTCGGAAAGGGTGTAGAAACCCGACGTCGAATAGCGGTAGCCCATCAATTGAAAGTTGGTGCCCAATTGGTTGAGCGTTTTGGCATACAGAAAACGATATGACTGCCCTTTATGTTCACTTTGGTCTGCCAGCGTACTTTTAGCCTGGGTCGCGTCGAACGAAATTGCTCCGAAATCGCCGAGGTTAAAACCCAGACCAAACATAGCGGCACGGTAATATTCAGCATATTGCCCTCCGCCATACCAGGTCGTTCCCCACGGCCCACCCCATTGCAGCGTGGCCTGAGCAAATTTACTTTCTTGCTGGTCATTACTATTGGTTCTGTATTTCGCCAGCGTCACCGCATATTTGATGCGTCCCTGACGCTGGAGTAATGGCACGCTGGAAAAGGGCACACTGTAACTATTGACACTACCGTCAGCTTCTTTGATTTCAACCAACAAATCACCACTCGACGACGTAGAGTAGAGATCACTAATCTCAAAAGCGCCAGGCGAAACATAAGTTTGATAGATGGTGTAACCATTTTGCTTAATCGTTACCTGTGCATTGCTTTTGGCGATACCACGCACCACTGGCGCAAACCCTTTCAAGCTGTCTGGCAGCATGTTGTCATCTGACGCCAGCTGCACGCCACGAAAGCTGACGCTATCAAAAAAATCGCCTGCCGTATAATCATCACCGACGGTCAGTTCGCCTTTTAATGGAATCACCGCCCGCTGCAAATAGCTGCTGAGATTCTTCCATTCTGCGGTTTGGCCACTACTGCGACTCCATGTTGAATTGTTGCGCAATCTCCATGGGCCTAAATTAACGCCACTGTTTAAATTCAGAAAATAGCTGTCGCCAGAATCACTACCTGCGCTGCTATGAATACTGTTAGCCCCGCTAAATGAATATCCCAGTAATAGCGCGTTGATCCCTTCATCCCAACGTTCAGGGGGGACATAACCACGAGCGTTACTTTTGATGGCGATTTGCGGTACTGAAATTTCCAGACGGAGTTTATTCACATTAAAAGTTACGCTGGCATCCGGAATAATTTCCGCCAATGGCGCACACGCTTGTTTATCCAGTTGTTTAAAAGCCGGAAACGCATCAGTATTCACGCCCATTGCATCCAGGCTTTCAGTCGTCAAACAGGCGGCAATCCCCTTCTCTGGCGTTATCTCAACAAAATTGACGTTGCGCGTATCTACAATTGTCTGATTCAGAACAATATCGACTCGATAAACCCCTGGCGTTATTTTTTGCCCTTTTTCGAAACGAGACAAATCAGCCACCATTGAGGGATCATCTTTGAAAAAGGCTGGATCGAACCAGGTTTCAGCTTGTGCATTGAACACTGCCGACACAAACACCACCAGCCCACCAATAAACGATGGCACTCCACCAGAGCTTAACAGGCTGTGTTGTCGTTGAGTTCTATACATCTCGCTCTCTTAAATGAAGACGAATTACGATTTACAGTTGAGTTGCGGCGTTTCCGCCCCGTAGTCATTGATAGTTCGGTACGTTACGCTGCTGTTTTTGGCACCCTTTGGCAGAGAGAATTGGTATTTATCAAAGGGGGAAATCATTTGATTTTTAACTACTTTTCCACCTATTTTCAGGTCTGTCAGGGTAATGAAATAAGGTGTTGGGTTACTGACCGTAACCATGTCAGCTGACGAAGTGCAACGTAGTTTCGCCGGAGCCTCGGCTAAGGGATACGCTAAACCTTTTGGTCGCCAGAAAAGTTTGATGACGCTTTGTGTGGCAATCTTCAGGGTATTGCCTTCTTCCCGCTTCGTTGTTGAAGGGACTGCCCGTACGCTGGTGAAGAAAAGAGTTTCTCTGTCTTTCGCCAACGGCGCGCCAATGTACATAATGCGTAGCAGGTTCTCGTTTGCCGGATTCAGCACAAATAGCGGTGGTGTAATAATAAAGTCCGCTGACTTTTTATTATCTGGTGTCATCACCCATGACTGAATCAGATAAGGAACATCCGGACTGGTGTTACGTACACCCAGTGAAATTTGCTCTTCACCTTCCGAATAAACAAGACGTGTTGCTGCAAGTCCGACCCCACCTTTACCTGCCGCCCATGTGAACGAACAGCTGAGTAATATTGCCGTTAAACTTACGGTCACAATTCCCTTTGTTATGCAAGTTTTCATAAATAGTCACTCTTAAAAAAATGAATATCCCCTCCAGGACACTGGAAGGGTATTAATTAATAAAAAATTAATGGCTGATATTAATAATAATTAATATGGAAATTTGTTACCGCATTGACATTACCTGACGTCGCTTTACCCGTAGCGATATAATCAACTTTAAAAGTCAACGTCTGATCTCCATCTTGCAACAAAATGTTCCCGGTTTCTGTGTCTGGCGTGATGGCCGTTGTACCATCATTCATATACATTTGCAGGGCCACGTTTGTAGCAGCATCAGATGAGGCCTGGTTAGCAAACGCTGTAATCTGAGTAGTATCCGCAGTGCCATTAAAGGTGAACGTTGCATTTTTTGTTACGGTAGTATCACAATCTTTTAATTCAATTGGCACATCAGTTTGCACGCCAGAAACCTGACCATTGGTTTGCAACTTCGTGGCACTAACATCTGGCAAAGTCACCACGGAATCTTTCGTCGCAGCTACCAGAGTACAAGCTGGAGCAATAACTTTACCATTAAATGTTACTGAGCCATCCGTGATAGCATTATCATCAGCAGCCATAACGCTGGACGTTGCACATACCACAGTTATAAACGCCGTCAATACACTTTTTTTCATCGTTATCATCCTGATCTCTTCGTAAATATGATAATGCCTTTAAATGACATTAGACTTAATAATAACAATAATTGCCCGCCATTTAAATCAAGAATACTAAATCCAATAAGTGACAAATTTTTAATTTATAGATTTCATGAATACTTAAATATTAACTGAACGAGTAATTCATTGATTCAACATCTAATGACTATCCAATAAATAAATATGCGTGATATATAAAGCCCTTTCTTTAGCTTATTTTCAGAAAAAGATACACAAAATTTATATTTGGCATTCTCTTGTCTCTCCGACAGACTGACCGAATTGTTATCAATGTTAACAAAACAAGAACAATTGGTTATAAGGAGAGAGTATGCGTGTCATCACCCTGGCAGGAAGTCCTCGCTTTCCTTCTCGCTCCAGCTCCTTGCTGGAATATGCGCGGGAAAAACTGAATGGCCTGGATGTGGAAGTTTATCACTGGAATCTGCAAAACTTCGCCCCGGAAGATTTGCTCTATGCCCGTTTCGATAGTCCGGCACTCAAGACCTTCACTGAACAGCTGCAACAGGCCGATGGGCTGATAGTCGCTACACCTGTGTACAAAGCCGCCTATTCCGGCGCACTGAAAACGCTCCTCGACCTGCTGCCAGAACGCGCGCTGCAAGGCAAAGTCGTGTTGCCGCTGGCGACGGGCGGCACAGTGGCTCATCTACTGGCGGTCGATTATGCCCTAAAGCCAGTTTTAAGTGCGTTGAAAGCCCAGGAGATCCTGCACGGCGTGTTTGCCGATGACTCGCAGGTGATTGATTACCAGCACAAGCCGCTATTCACGCCAAATCTGCAAACCCGTCTTGATACCGCGCTAGAAACTTTCTGGCAGGCATTGCACCGTCGGGATGTTCAGGTTCCTGACCTTCTGTCTCTGCGAGGTAATGCCCATGCGTAAGCTCATTAAACTGGCGCTGGCGGGCTTACTTAGCGTCTCTACACTTGCGGTTGCTGCAGAGTCTTCGCCAGAGGCGTTACGAATTGGCTATCAGAAAGGCAGTATTGGTATGGTGCTGGCAAAAAGCCACCAATTACTGGAAAAACGCTATCCGCAAACAAAAATCTCCTGGGTGGAGTTCCCGGCTGGCCCACAGATGCTGGAGGCGTTAAACGTTGGCAGTATTGATCTCGGCAGTACCGGGGATATTCCGCCAATCTTTGCCCAGGCTGCCGGGGCTGATTTGGTGTACGTGGGCGTCGAGCCGCCGAAGCCCAAAGCCGAAGTGATTCTGGTGGCAGATAACAGCCCAATCAAAACCGTAGCCGATCTTAAAGGTTATAAAGTTGCCTTTCAGAAAGGTTCCAGCTCGCACAATCTTTTACTACGCGCACTACGCCAGGCCGGGCTTAAATTCACGGATATCCAGCCCACTTACCTGACGCCTGCCGATGCCCGCGCCGCGTTCCAGCAAGGTAACGTCGACGCATGGGCTATCTGGGATCCCTACTACTCCGCTGCATTATTACAGGGCGGCGTGCGGGTGCTGAAAGACGGCACCGATCTCAATCAAACAGGTTCGTTTTATCTGGCAGCCCGTCCCTACGCAGAAAAAAACGGCGCTTTTATTCAGGGTGTGCTGACAACCTTTAGTGAGGCCGATGCGTTAACCCGCAGCCAGCGCGAACAAAGCATCGCTTTACTGGCAAAAACGATGGGCTTACCGGCACCGGTTATTGCCTCGTATCTGGATCATCGTCCTCCCACCACCATCAAACCGTTGAGCGCTGAAGTTGCCGCCTTACAGCAGCAAACGGCAGATCTGTTTTATGAAAACCGTCTGGTGCCGAAAAAAGTCGATATTCGCCAGCGCATCTGGCAACCCACTCAACTGGAAGGAAAACAATTATGAGTCTGAATATGTTCTGGTTTTTACCGACCCACGGTGACGGGCATTATCTGGGAACGGAAGAAGGTTCACGCCCGGTTGATCACGGTTATCTGCAACAAATTGCGCAAGCGGCGGATCGTCTGGGCTATACCGGTGTGCTGATCCCGACGGGGCGATCGTGTGAAGATGCGTGGCTGGTGGCGGCGTCGATGATCCCGGTGACACAACGGCTGAAGTTTCTTGTCGCCCTGCGCCCCAGTGTTACATCGCCTACCGTTGCCGCCCGCCAGGCCGCCACGCTTGACCGTCTCTCTAACGGACGTGCGTTGTTTAACCTGGTCACAGGCAGCGATCCCCAAGAACTGGCAGGCGACGGCGTGTTCCTTGATCATAGCGAGCGTTACGAAGCCTCGGCAGAATTTACCCAGGTCTGGCGGCGGTTGTTGCTTGGCGAGACAGTGGATTTCAACGGCAAACATATTCATGTACGCGGAGCCAAACTGCTCTTCCCGCCGATTCAACAGCCTTATCCTCCGCTTTACTTTGGCGGATCGTCAGATGTCGCCCAGGAGCTGGCGGCAGAACAAGTTGATCTCTACCTCACCTGGGGCGAACCACCGGAACTGGTAAAAGAGAAAATCGAACAAGTGCGGGCGAAAGCTGCCGCGCATGGACGCAAAATTCGTTTCGGTATTCGTCTGCATGTGATTGTTCGTGAAACCAACGACGAAGCGTGGCAGGCCGCCGAGCGGTTAATCTCGCATCTTGATGATGAAACTATCGCCAAAGCACAGGCCGCATTCGCCCGCACGGATTCCGTAGGACAACAGCGAATGGCGGCGCTACATAACGGCAAGCGCGACAATCTGGAGATCAGCCCCAATTTATGGGCGGGTGTTGGCTTAGTGCGCGGCGGTGCCGGGACGGCGCTGGTGGGCGATGGTCCTACGGTCGCCGCGCGAATCAACGAATACGCTGCACTTGGCATCGACAGTTTTGTGCTTTCGGGCTACCCGCATCTGGAAGAAGCGTATCGGGTCGGCGAGTTACTGTTCCCACATCTGGATGTCGCCATCCCGGAAATTCCCCAGCCACAACCGCTGAATCCGCAAGGCGAAGCGGTGGCGAATGATTTTATCCCCCGTAAAGTCGCGCAAAGCTAAGGAACACGATGATGGCAACGCCAGTGAAGAAGTGGTTATTGCGCGTTGCCCCCTGGTTTTTACCGGTGGGCATCGTGGCGGTGTGGCAACTGGCCTCCTCGGTTGGCTGGCTATCGACGCGTATTTTGCCCTCACCGGAAGGAGTGGTGATGGCGTTCTGGACGCTCTCTGCCAGCGGCGAACTGTGGCAGCATCTGGCGATCAGCTCCTGGCGGGCGTTGATTGGCTTTTCAATTGGCGGATCGCTGGGCTTGATTCTGGGACTGATTAGCGGGCTGTCGCACTGGGGAGAACGGCTGCTGGATACCTCCATTCAGATGTTGCGCAACGTGCCGCATCTGGCGCTGATCCCGCTGGTGATTTTGTGGTTTGGCATTGATGAATCCGCAAAAATCTTTCTGGTGGCGCTCGGTACGCTATTCCCCATTTATATCAACACCTGGCATGGCATCCGTAATATCGACCGTGGGCTGGTGGAGATGGCACGTAGCTATGGATTATCCGGCATACCGCTGTTTATCCATGTGATCCTGCCTGGTGCCCTGCCCTCAATTATGGTCGGTGTGCGTTTTGCTTTGGGCCTGATGTGGCTGACGCTGATCGTTGCCGAAACTATTTCTGCCAATTCCGGCATTGGTTATCTGGCGATGAATGCGCGGGAGTTTCTGCAAACGGACGTGGTGGTAGTCGCTATTATTCTTTACGCCCTGCTCGGCAAACTTGCTGACGTCAGCGCGCAGCTGTTAGAGCGTCTCTGGTTGCGCTGGAACCCGACTTATCATTTGAAGGAGGCCACGGTATGAATACTGCTCGTCTGAACCAGGGCACACCATTGTTGCTCAATGCAGTAAGCAAACATTACGCGGAAAATATCGTCCTGAACCAACTGGATTTACATATTCCGGCAGGTCAGTTTGTGGCGGTGGTGGGCCGCAGCGGTGGTGGCAAAAGTACCCTGCTGCGCCTGCTGGCAGGTCTGGAAACGCCAACCGCTGGCGATGTGTTAGCGGGCACCACACCGCTGGCTGAAATTCAGGAAGACACGCGAATGATGTTTCAGGATGCGCGTCTGCTGCCGTGGAAATCGGTGATTGATAACGTTGGGTTAGGCCTTAAAGGCCAGTGGCGCGATGCGGCGCGTCAGGCTCTGGCTGCGGTAGGACTGGAGAATCGCGCGGGGGAATGGCCTGCCGCACTTTCTGGCGGGCAGAAACAACGTGTGGCGCTGGCAAGGGCGCTGATTCATCGACCGGGTTTATTGTTACTTGATGAACCACTCGGTGCGCTGGACGCTTTAACGCGACTCGAGATGCAGGATTTGATTGTGTCGCTTTGGCAGAAGCACGGTTTTACCGTTTTGCTGGTGACGCATGATGTGAGCGAAGCGGTAGCAATGGCTGACCGGGTGTTGTTAATTGAAGAGGGAAAAATTGGTCTGGATTTAACAGTGGATATCCCCCGTCCGCGTCGGTTAGGGTCGGTACGATTAGCAGAGCTGGAAGCGGAAGTATTGCAGCGGGTGATGAAGCGTGGTGAATCTGAAACTCGCCTGAGAAAACAGGGGTAAATTCTCCAAATGGCGGCGCTATTGCCGCCATTCGGTTATTTATTAAGCCAGTGCTTTGGTTATCTTCTCGTACAGATCGCCAGAGAGATTTTCCAGCCCTTTCAACTGCTCCAGCGCCGCGCGCATTTTCTCCTGACGTTTGGCATCGTAACGTTTCAGGCGAATCAGCGGCTCAATCAGGCGCGATGCCACCTGCGGGTTACGGCTGTTGAGGTCGGTAAGCATTTCCACAAGGAACTGATAACCGCTGCCATCTTCGGCATGGAACGCTGCCGGGTTGCTGCCCGCAAACGCGCCAATCAACGAACGAATGCGGTTCGGGTTGCTCATGGTAAATGAGCGATGCTGCAACAGACCGCGCACCGTCTCCAGCACATTCGCCGCCGGGCTGGTGGCTTGCAGGATAAACCATTTATCCATCACCAGACCGTCCTGATGCCACTTGTCGTCGTACTCCTGCATCAGCGCGTCACGGCATGGCAGTTGTGCAGCAACCGCCGCAGAAAGCGCCGCCAGCGCATCAGTCATATTGTTTGCTTCGTGGAACTGCTTGCTCACCAGCACGTCAGCCAGATGCGTTTCACCAAAAGCGAGGAAGCGCAGGCAGGCATTACGCAGAGTGCGTTTTGCAATATCTTCATGCTCAACACGGTACTCGCTCTGGTAATTCGCGTTGTAAATAGCCAGCAGCTCATCCGCCAGTTCAGTCGCCAGAGTACGAGTGAGTGCTTCGCGTACTTCGGCAATAGCAATCGGGTCGATGATATCGAACAGTTCAGCCATTTCATTGACAGAAGGCAGCGTCAGGATTTCTGCCGCCAGCGCCGGATCAATCTTCTCATCGAGCAGCACCGCGCGGAAAGCGTCAGCCACATGCACCGGCAGAGACAGCGGCTGCCCTTGCTGATGACGGGCGACGTTTAGCTTGATGTAGGTTGCCAGCAGGCTTTGCGCCGCATCCCAACGGGAGAAATCATTACGCGCATGACGCATCAGGAAGGTCAGTTGCTGATCGCTCCACTTATATTCCAGTTTTACTGGCGCAGAGAATTCGCACAGCAGCGCAGGCACTGGCTGAAAGTAGACATTATCAAAGACAAAGGTCTGTTCCGCCTGGGTGACGTTCAGCACCGAATTCACCGGATGACCGCCTTTTTGCAACGGGATCACTTTGCCTTCGTTGTCATACAGTTCGATGGCAAACGGAATATGCAGCGGCTGTTTTTCTGCCTGATCCGGCGTAGCAGGCGTACGCTGGCTGATGGTCAGGGTGTACTGCTCGGTTTCCGGATTATAGTCGTCTTTGACGGTCACAACCGGCGTACCGGACTGGCTGTACCAACGGCGGAAATGAGAGAGATCGACATTCGACGCATCTTCCATCGCCTGAACAAAGTCGTCGCAGGTTGCCGCGCTGCCATCATGGCGCTCGAAATAGAGCTGCATCCCTTTCTGGAAGTTTTCTTCGCCCAGCAGGGTGTGGATCATGCGAATCACTTCCGCGCCCTTCTCGTAAACGGTCAGGGTGTAGAAGTTGTTCATCTCAATGACCATATCCGGGCGGATCGGGTGCGCCATCGGGCTGGCGTCTTCCGCAAACTGCAATCCGCGCATGGTGCGCACGTTGTTGATACGGTTTACCGCGCGAGAACCAAGGTCAGAGCTGAACTCCTGATCGCGGAAGACGGTTAAACCTTCTTTCAGGCTGAGCTGGAACCAGTCGCGGCAGGTCACTCGGTTACCGGTCCAGTTATGGAAATATTCATGGCCGATAACGCGTTCAATATCGAGGTAATCTTTGTCGGTGGCGGTATCGGTGCGGGCCAGCACATATTTGGAGTTAAAGATATTCAGACCCTTATTCTCCATTGCGCCCATATTGAAGAAATCCACCGCGACGATCATATAGATGTCGAGGTCATACTCCAGGCCGAAGCGCTCTTCATCCCATTTCATGGAGTTTTTCAGCGAGGTCATCGCCCACGGCGCACGATCAAGGTTGCCGCGATCGACGTACAGCTCCAGCGCAACTTCGCGACCAGAACGCGTGGTGAAGGTGTCGCGCAGCACGTCGAAGTCGCCTGCCACCAGCGCAAACAGGTAGCACGGTTTAGGGAACGGGTCCTGCCACTGTACCCAATGACGTCCGTTTTCCAGTTCGCCTTGCGCAACGCGGTTACCGTTGGAAAGCAGGAAGGGATATTGGGTTTTATCGGCAATAATTTTGGTGGTAAAACGCGCCAGCACGTCCGGGCGGTCGAGATAATACGTAATATGGCGGAAACCTTCGGCTTCACACTGGGTGCAAAGCGCATCGCCTGACTGATAAAGCCCTTCCAGCGCGGTATTCGTCGCCGGGCTAATTTCATTAACGATCTTAAGCGTAAAACGCTCCGGCAAATTACTGATGACCAGTGCGCCCTCTTCTTCTTTCCAGGCGGTCCACGGCTCATCATTAATATGAACAGAAACCAGTTTAAGATCTTCGCCATCAAGACGAAGCGGAGCATCTGATGCACCATGACGGACAGCCTGGCTGACCGCGGTAACGACCGTCTTTTGCGCGTCCAGGTCAAAGGTCAAGTCAATATCAGTAATCTGGTAATCCGGCGCACGATAATCGTGACGGTATTTGGCTTGTGGCTGTTGAGTCATAAATAACCTTTAGCATCTTTTATAGAGTCTGGTGTTCAGTCTATTCCTGTTGCGTAAATCGCGCTATGCAGAATCTTCATCTTTTCAGGTACAAACGCCTTTATTGCTACATTTTTATAACATACACCGCGTAATGCCATCGACCAGAAAGGTGGCATATGGTGTGATCGGGGTTCAATAAATTGCGAAACAAGGTATACTCCAGCAGTTCCTGAAGATGTTTATTGTACTAAACGCTCCTGTACGAGGACGCTACTGCGCACCTATGACACAATTCGCTTCTCCTGTTCTGCACTCGTTGCTGGATACAGATGCTTATAAGTTGCATATGCAGCAAGCCGTGTTTCATCACTATTACGATGTGCATGTCGCGGCGGAGTTTCGTTGCCGAGGTGACGATCTGCTGGGTATTTATGCCGATGCTATTCGTGAACAGGTTCAGGCGATGCAGCACCTGCGCCTGCAGGATGATGAATATCAGTGGCTCTCTGCCCTGCCTTTCTTTCAGGCCGACTATCTTAACTGGTTACGCGAGTTCCGCTTTAACCCGGAACAAGTCACCGTATCCAACGATAATGGCAAGCTGGATATTCGTTTAAGCGGCCCGTGGCGTGAAGTCATTCTCTGGGAAGTTCCTTTGCTGGCGGTTATCAGTGAAATGGTACATCGCTATCGCTCACCGCAGACCGACGTTGCGCAAGCCCTCGACACGCTGGAAAGCAAATTAGTCGACTTCTCGGCATTAACCGCCGGTCTTGATATGTCGCGCTTCCATCTGATGGATTTTGGCACCCGCCGCCGTTTTTCTCGCGAAGTACAAGAAACCATCGTTAAGCGTCTGCAACAGGAATCCTGGTTCGTGGGCACCAGCAACTATGATCTGGCGCGCCGGCTTTCCCTCACGCCGATGGGAACACAGGCACACGAATGGTTCCAGGCGCATCAGCAAATCAGCCCGGATCTAGCCAACAGCCAGCGAGCTGCACTTGCTGCCTGGCTGGAAGAATATCCCGACCAACTTGGCATTGCATTAACCGACTGCATCACTATGGATGCTTTCCTGCGTGATTTCGGTGTCGAGTTCGCCAGTCGCTATCAGGGCCTGCGTCATGACTCTGGCGACCCGGTTGAATGGGGTGAAAAAGCCATTGCACATTATGAGAAGCTGGGAATTGATCCACAGAGTAAAACGCTGGTTTTCTCTGACAATCTGGATTTACGCAAAGCGGTTGAGCTATACCGCCATTTCTCTTCCCGCGTGCAATTAAGTTTTGGTATTGGGACTCGCCTGACCTGCGATATCCCCCAGGTAAAACCCCTGAATATTGTCATTAAGTTGGTTGAGTGTAACGGTAAACCGGTGGCGAAACTTTCTGACAGCCCTGGCAAAACTATCTGCCATGATAAAGCGTTTGTTCGGGCACTGCGCAAAGCATTCGACCTTCCGCATATTAAAAAAGCCAGTTAATATCATCAGGGAGCTAATCGGCTCCCTTTTTTTACCTTTAATTCCGAAATCTTTCGCTGCATTTGCGAATTCTGCTTGTCTGATTGCAGATGCCAGGTAACATAGGTATCCCCCCATTTACGGGTGGACAAGTGTTTATTTTTTCCGACTATTAACAGAGAGAATATTATGAGCGTTGTGCCTGTAGCCGACGTACTCCAGGGCCGCGTAGCCGTTGACAGCGAAGTCACCGTGCGCGGATGGGTACGTACCCGCCGAGATTCAAAAGCTGGCATCTCCTTCCTCGCCGTTTATGACGGTTCCTGCTTTGATCCTGTACAGGCTGTCATCAATAATTCTCTGCCCAATTACAATGAAGACGTCCTGCGTCTGACCACCGGCTGCTCGGTCATTGTGACGGGTAAAGTCGTGGCGTCGCCGGGCCAGGGGCAACAATTTGAAATTCAGGCCAGCAAAGTTGAAGTTGCTGGTTGGGTTGAAGATCCAGACACTTACCCGATGGCGGCAAAACGCCACAGCATTGAGTATCTGCGTGAAGTCGCTCACCTGCGTCCGCGCACAAACCTGATTGGTGCCGTCGCGCGCGTTCGCCATACGCTGGCGCAGGCGCTGCATCGCTTCTTTAACGAGCAGGGATTCTTCTGGGTTTCAACGCCACTGATTACTGCGTCTGATACCGAAGGGGCTGGCGAAATGTTCCGCGTTTCTACGCTGGATCTGGAAAACCTGCCGCTTAACGATCAGGGCAAAGTGGATTTCGACAAAGACTTCTTTGGTAAAGAGTCTTTCCTGACCGTATCTGGCCAGTTGAACGGCGAAACCTACGCTTGCGCATTATCCAAAATTTATACCTTCGGCCCGACTTTCCGTGCTGAAAACTCCAACACCAGCCGTCACCTGGCGGAATTCTGGATGCTGGAGCCGGAAGTGGCGTTTGCTAACCTGAACGATATCGCGGGTCTGGCTGAAGCCATGCTGAAATATGTCTTCAAAGCGGTTCTCGAAGAACGCGCTGACGACATGAAATTCTTCGCTGAACGCGTAGATAAAGATGCCGTTTCACGTCTGGAACGCTTCATTGAAGCCGATTTTGCGCAGGTGGATTACACCGACGCAGTGACCATTCTCGAAAACTGCGGCAGGAAGTTTGAAAACCCGGTTTACTGGGGCGTTGATCTCTCTTCTGAGCATGAGCGTTATCTGGCGGAAGAACACTTTAAAGCACCGGTAGTGGTTAAAAACTATCCGAAAGATATTAAAGCGTTCTATATGCGCCTTAACGAAGACGGTAAAACCGTTGCGGCTATGGACGTTCTGGCTCCGGGCATCGGTGAGATCATTGGTGGCTCCCAGCGTGAAGAACGTCTGGACGTGCTGGACGAGCGTATGCTGGAAATGGGCCTGAATAAAGAAGATTACTGGTGGTATCGCGATCTGCGTCGCTACGGTACTGTTCCGCATTCAGGTTTCGGTCTTGGTTTTGAACGCCTGATTGCTTACGTAACTGGTGTGCAAAACGTGCGTGATGTGATTCCGTTCCCACGTACTCCGCGTAACGCCAGCTTCTAATTTAGCGTCTTCAAGAGCCAGCGCCCGCTGGCTCTTTTTTTATCCTTTCTGTCAAGTTATCTGTTTGTTAAGTCAAGCAATCTATTTGCAACCCCGCCATAACGATCATCCTGTTACGGAATATTACACTGCAACATTTGCGCACAAAAAATAATCCGCATTCTTATTGCGGATTAGTTTTTTCTTAGCTGATAGCACAATTTTCATACTATTTTTTGGCGTTCTGGATGTCTGAACGAGGATTTAGTGCCAGGTCGATAAAGTTTCCATCAGAAACAAAATTTCCTTTTAGTTAATTTAAATATAAGGAAATCATATAAATAGATAAAAATTGCTGTAAATATCATCACGCTTCTATGGAAATATGACGGTGTTCACAAAGTTCCTTAAATTTTACTTTTAGTTACATATTTTTTCTTTTTGAAACCAAATCTTTATCTTTGTAGCACTTTCACGGTAGCGAAACGTTAGTTTGAATGGAAAGATGCCTGCAGACACATAAAGACACCAAACTCTCATCAATAGTTCCGTAAATTTTTATTGACAGAACTTATTGACGGCAGTGGCAGGTGTCATAAAAAAACCATGAGGGTAATAAATAATGATGAAGCGCAATATTCTGGCAGTGATCGTCCCTGCTCTGTTAGTAGCAGGTACTGCAAACGCTGCAGAAATCTATAACAAAGATGGCAACAAAGTAGATCTGTACGGTAAAGCTGTCGGTCTGCATTATTTTTCTAAAGACAATGGTGTAAACAGTTACGGCGGAAACGGCGACAAAACTTATGCCCGTCTTGGTTTTAAAGGGGAAACACAAATCAATTCCGATCTGACCGGCTACGGTCAGTGGGAATATAACTTCCAGGGTAACAACTCTGAAGGCGCTGATGCCCAGAAAGGTAACAAAACTCGTCTGGCATTCGCAGGTCTGAAATTCGCTGATGCGGGTTCTATCGACTACGGTCGTAACTACGGTGTGGTTTACGACGCACTGGGTTACACCGATATGCTGCCTGAGTTCGGCGGTGACACGGCATACAGCGATGACTTCTTCGTTGGTCGTGTAGGCGGCGTTGCTACCTATCGTAACTCCAACTTCTTCGGTCTGGTTGACGGCCTGAACTTTGCCGTTCAGTACCTGGGCAAAAACGAACGTGCTGGTATTCCTGAGCGTTCCAACGGCGACGGCGTCGGTGGCTCTATCAGCTACGAATTCGAAGGCTTTGGTATCGTAGGTGCTTACGGTGCAGCAGACCGTACCGACGCCCAGGAAGCCGAATTCCGCGGTCAGGGTAAAAAAGCTGAACAGTGGGCAACTGGTCTGAAGTATGACGCGAACAACATCTACCTGGCAGCGAACTACGGTGAAACCCGTAACGCTACGCCAATTGAAGGCGGCTTCGCCAACAAAACGCAAGACGTTCTGTTAGTTGCGCAATACCAGTTCGATTTCGGTCTGCGTCCGTCCATCGCTTACACCAAATCTAAAGCGAAAGACGTAGAAGGTATCGGTGATGTTGATCTGGTGAACTACTTTGAAGTGGGCGCAACCTACTACTTCAACAAAAACATGTCCACCTATGTTGACTACATCATCAACCAGATCGATTCTGACAACAAACTGGGCGTAGGTTCTGACGACACCGTTGCTGTGGGTATCGTTTACCAGTTCTAATAGCACACCTCTTTGTTAAATGCCGAAAAAACAGGACTTTGGTCCTGTTTTTTTTATGCCTTCCAGAGCAATCTCACGTCTTGCAAAAACAGCCTGCGTTTTCATCAGTAATAGTTGGAATTTTGTAAATCTCCCGTTACCCTGATAGCGGACTTCCCTTCTGTAACCATAATGGAACCTCGTCATGTTTGAGAACATTACCGCCGCTCCTGCCGACCCGATTCTGGGCCTGGCCGATCTGTTTCGTGCCGATGAACGTCCCGGCAAAATTAACCTCGGGATTGGTGTCTATAAAGATGAGACGGGCAAAACCCCGGTACTGACCAGCGTGAAAAAGGCTGAACAGTATTTGCTCGAAAATGAAACCACCAAAAATTACCTCGGCATTGACGGCATCCCTGAATTTGGTCGCTGCACTCAGGAACTGCTGTTTGGTAAAGGTAGCGCCCTGATCAATGACAAACGTGCTCGCACGGCACAGACTCCGGGTGGCACTGGCGCACTACGCGTGGCTGCCGATTTCCTGGCAAAAAATACCAGCGTTAAGCGTGTGTGGGTGAGCAACCCAAGCTGGCCGAACCATAAGAGCGTCTTTAACTCTGCAGGTCTGGAAGTTCGTGAATACGCTTATTATGATGCGGAAAATCACACCCTTGACTTCGATGCACTGATTAACAGCCTGAACGAAGCTCAGGCTGGCGACGTAGTGCTGTTCCATGGCTGCTGCCATAACCCAACCGGTATCGACCCTACGCTGGAACAATGGCAGACACTGGCACAACTTTCCGTTGAGAAAGGCTGGTTACCGCTGTTTGACTTCGCTTACCAGGGGTTTGCCCGTGGTCTGGAAGAAGATGCTGAAGGACTGCGCGCTTTCGCGGCTATGCATAAAGAGCTGATTGTTGCCAGTTCCTACTCTAAAAACTTTGGCCTGTACAACGAGCGTGTTGGCGCTTGTACTCTGGTTGCTGCTGACAGTGAGACCGTTGATCGCGCATTCAGCCAAATGAAAGCGGCGATTCGCGCTAACTACTCTAACCCACCAGCACACGGCGCTTCTGTTGTTGCCACCATCCTGAGCAACGATGCGTTACGTGCGATTTGGGAACAAGAGCTGACTGATATGCGCCAGCGTATTCAGCGTATGCGTCAGTTGTTCGTCAATACGCTGCAGGAAAAAGGCGCAAATCGCGACTTCAGCTTTATCATCAAACAGAACGGCATGTTCTCCTTCAGTGGCCTGACAAAAGAACAAGTGCTGCGTCTGCGCGAAGAGTTTGGCGTGTATGCAGTGGCTTCTGGTCGTGTGAACGTGGCCGGGATGACGCCAGATAACATGGCTCCGCTGTGCGAAGCGATTGTGGCCGTGCTGTAAAGGCTAGTTAAACGAAGCCCGCTGTGAAAGCGGGCTTTTTTATACGTCTTTACCAGACGGGCATTTCGTCTTGCAGGAAGGGATTATGCAGGCGTTCGTAACCAAGAGTTGATAATGGTCCGTGACCCGGAATAAATGTCACTTCATCCCCCAGGGGCAGCAATTTATCTTTGATTGAAGAAATCAGTTGATTATGATCGCCACGCGGAAAGTCACTGCGCCCTACTCCGCCTTTGAAAATAACGTCGCCAGAAATCAGCAGCCTTGCCCGCTCATCAAAAAACACGACATGACCCGGCGTATGCCCAGGGCAATGTAACACCTGTAAAGTCACATTCCCTATGCTGATGGTATCGCCTTCGTTCAGCCAACGATCTGGCGTCAGCGGCTGGCACTCTTCCAGACCAAACATACGACTTTGCGCAGGCAAGCCTTGCAGCCAGAACTCATCTTCTTTTTCCGGGCCAAAAACCGGCACGCCGTAATGTTGCGCCAGTTCCGCCGCTGCGCCAACGTGGTCCAGATGACCATGAGTCAGCAGGATCTGCATCAGTGTCAGGCCGCTGGCATCAACTTCCTGTTTGATTTTTTCCGCATCGCCGCCAGGATCGACCAGTGCGGCCAGTCGGGTTTGTTCACACCAGATCAATGAACAGTTCTGGGAGAATGCGGTGACCGGAATAATACGATAGTTCATACTGCCCCTGTTTCGTTAAGCGATTACTACCAGTGCCGTGCTGGCCCGGTATCAATATGCACAAAGTTACTACGTGGGTAATATCCTACACCACCTGCGCGCATAGATAACGCGGCTTTGCGAATATTGCTTAACGCGATACCTTCAATATGGAAATCCATCGCCTGCCCTTTCGTGTGATAGCTTTTCTTCGCTACTCCACGGCTGCGGGCGCGTAGTTCATTGTTGGTATCAATGGAACGATAACCGGAAATGAGTTGCACCGGTTTGCGGGTGCCTAATAACCCTTGCAGGCGATACAACTGATCGAACAATCCTGGGTCGATGGACTTTATTTTGTTCGCGCGGTAATCGCGGAAAAAATGGTTAAGTTTTGCCAATTCTTCCTGAATATAGCCTCTGCCATCGAAAAACTCCGCTTTGATTGACTCTCCGGTATGAAGATTATTGAGTGTCAAAATGCGCGGGCGTGGGGTAGAGAGTGTTGCAAACGCAGGGGTCGGCAGGATGGCGGCACCGAGTGCAACGCCACCAAGCGCCAGCAGTTTGCGGCGATTAGCGTCGAATTTGTCCATGATAATCAAGTCTACAGGTCAATGTTATCGTTTATATGCACTTCTGGCGCACAAGAGGCACCTTAACCGTCAGTAAAGCTGACGTCAAGATGACTCAACCCCAGCAGTGACGGGGGCTGCAGAGAATCGCCCCCGATCATGCTAATTATTACGACAACTGATTTCCCCGAACTGCTTCATTTACCTGATTAATTGTTCCGCTTTCGATACGATTTGCGAGCTGGATCGCGCAGGCAGATCATAATTGTAAATATCTGTACGATACTGGGTACGACCATCTGCACCAACAAAGGCAGTCAGGTAGTAGAGATTCACCGGAATCGACTGCCGAATATTGACGTAACGCGTATCGCCCTGCTTCAGCGCATCAGAAATACGTTTGTCATTCCATCCTGCATCCTGCAACAGCATATTCGCCAGATCGGAAGCTTTATTCACTCGTACACAGCCTGAGCTCAATGCGCGTGTATCACGCTTGAACAGATTGTGGTTCGGCGTGTCATGCAAATAAATGGCCTCTGAACTCGGCATATTGAATTTATAGCGCCCCAGCGAGTTCCGTGGGCCTGGAGCCTGCTGGAAGCGAAACGGTAAATTCGAGGCCGTGATTGTAGACCAGTCAACCTGCCATGGGTCAATCGCTTCTCTGCTGTTCCAGCCGCGCATCACCGTATAGCCATGGCTTTCGAGATATCCCGGATCGTTGCGCACTTTCGGCAGAATATCTTTGCGTGCCAGAGTTGGTGGTACGTTCCACGGCGGGTTTACCACTACGTTGTTAAGTGCACTGCTCATCATCGGCGTTTTGCGATCGGGGCGACCGACAATGACTCGCGAATCCAGCACCTGATTGCCGTTCTGATAGTAGACCAGCGAATAGGCCGGAATGTTAACCATGATCCCGGTAGAAAGCTCTGTTGGCAGCAAGCGCAATCGCTGGATGTTGAGTGCCAACACGCCAGCACGCTGGGCGGGCGTTACGTTTAACCAGTCACGCGTTGCCGGGCCAATAGCGCCATCTGCTCCCAATCCTTGCCATGCCTGAAAACGTTTAACGGCTTCCACCAGTTCATTATCGTAGGCGGCACGAACGGCAGGCGCAGGTTTACTACGAGACGTCGTTTGCTTGTCCATCGGCTTAGTTTCTGCTGTTACAACAGTAACAGCGGATGGGCTGACTACCGTGTCAGTTGGCGTGTCATCGCCAGGTAGAGTAATTTTCGGCCCCCCGTCCAACATGCCTGTGCGTTGCAATATTTCGCGCAACGCCGGTACGTCGTTACTCCACTGCCCTGGGCGCAACGTTGCTTTGCCGGTCAGTTGGGGCCACGGTTTGGTGTCACTGAGTAAGGCCAGTAACGATTCATGCATCGCTGCATATTGCGGATGCTGCGGTGCCAGACCTGCAACAAACGTCGGCAATTGACCTTTATCCAGCGCCAGCTGCCATTGGTTAATCACCGAAAGCGGCGGCGTTGAAAGCGCATAAGGTTTACTGCTATATAGCCAGCGAGTGCCTTTGACCGGAATATTTGCAATGAAATGGAGATAGCCCATCATCGCATCAGAGAGCACGACGTCGCGTGCCATCCCGTTAACACCAGGATCGGTCAGTAACTCTACCCATTTATTAAACTGCGGCTGGAAACCGGCAATCGCCACCTCTGCCAGCTGTTGCTGGAAGGCTTTAACAGCATCACGGTTTTCCCACATGGGTTGCATATCGCGTGCGGCATACAACAGTTGAAGCTGGTTAAGATAAACCGGCTTATAGCCTGCAGGTAATTGAGATTCGATTTGCGTGCGGGCTTTTTCTGCCGCACCTTCAGGCAATGGCTGGATCCCCGCCATTATTGCCGTGGCCTGCGCCTGCGGCAGTGCCTCGCCCTGTTCGCTGACAGCCACCGGGCTGTCGCCAGGGATTACTTCAGGCTCATCGGCCTGCGCATTGAACAGTGGAGCGAATGTTACGGCCACGCACAAACTGATTGCCGACAGCCGACGACCACACATCATATTAAGCAACATCCCTTGCCCCCTGTTTTTATCATACTCTGAATAGCCAGGCTGTTATTTTACGACTTGCCTGTACAACGCCAATACTCACGAAAGTATGACGAGCAAGCCTGTTACTCATCAGGCTTATCTTCAGTATATAAACGCCGATACGTTTTTACATAACCTAATGTAAAGAAGTTTAAAGAAAAGCGCGCCAGAATGTGGCACTTTTTTAGTGCAGAAACGGAGTTTTCAGAAACAGGAAAGGCGGCATCGCTGCCGCCTCAATCTTAGCTCGCCTGGGAAGGCGCTTCGTCAGTTCCTGGAAGCGTTTCAGGGAGTTGCGGTGCAAAGCCACGCAGGCCGACGACGTGAACGTGTTCGGTATTCTGGAAGACTTTACGTACCAGTTTATAGGTGGTGCCTTTTTCCGGACTGATATTTTCCGGCGCTGCGATGATGAGCTGCATTTGCAAACGCTCACACAATTCAAACAGCGTGGCGATGGAACGAGCATCCAGTCGCGCTGCTTCATCAAGGAACAGCAGACGGCAAGGAGAGATATCTTTACCGCGCAGGCGGCGAGATTCATCTTCCCAACTCTGTACCACCATCACCAGAATCGACATACCGGTACCAATCGCCTCACCGGTCGACAGAGCGCCAGATTCTGCGCGCAGCCAGCCATCGGAACCACGGTTAACCTCAACTTCCATTTCCAGATAGTTGCGGTAATCCAGCAGTTCTTCACCGATGGTCTGCGGCGTGCGCTGCCCCATATCAATCTGCGGGTTAAGACGTTGATACAGTTTCGCCAGCGCTTCCGAGAAGGTCAGACGGTTGCTGTTAAACAGATCCTGATGTTGCTCATGCTGTTCAGAGAGCACATCCAGCAGCATGGCGTGCGTTTCACGCACGTTCACGTTGAGACGCACGCTGTTCACCTGGCCAAACGATACGCTCTGCAAGCCCTGGTTGAGCATACGGATACGGTTCTGCTCGCGCTGAATGGTTTTGCGAATAATGTTCGCCACGCTGCGGGAACTGATCGCCAGTTTCTGTTCGCGGGAGGTTAACTCTTCGGTCAGACGGCTAAGTTCGATCTCCATCTGTTCGATAGCTTCCACCGGATCATCGGTACGAATAATATCCTGACGAATACGTTCACGCAGATGCTGATAAACCGCCACGAAGAACTGAATTTTACGTTCCGGACGTTTTGGATCTTCCGACATACGCAGCACGTCGCGCAGATGTTCGTTATCCGCCACCGCCAGACGCAGCGCACCTAACGCCTTATCCGACATGGAACGCAAATCATCAGCGGAGAGATAAGCCAGCTCACGACGGTGTAAGCGGCGCTCAACGCCGTTATCTTTCACCATGCGCATGACTGCACACCAGCCCGCTTTCGCGGTCACTACCTGCTCGCGCATCTCAAAGTAATCCCGCTCCAGCTTGCGCAGTTTGCGGGTCAGGTTGTCCATCTCTGCTTCGCAGAAGGTAAGCGCTTTTTCCAGTTGATTGCGGCGTGAACGGTTATTGCTCAGTTGCGCGTGCAACTCGTCACGGCGAATACGCGCCCGCTCTTCTGCCCCGCTATCAGCACGCACGCCGATATCCTGCAATTCACGTTGCAGATCGTTGAGTAGCTCTTTTTTGGTGTCGTAAGAACTTTTCAGCGAAGCCAGCACCTGGTTGTACTGACTCAACTGCGCTGCGTGTCCGCGCAACGCTTCACGCGCGCGGGTACGCTCCGCTTCCGCCTGTTCCAGACGCTCACGCAGTTTTTCGTTGAGATCGCTGTTACCGCTAAGCATTTCTGCCGAGTCAGAGTAGCTAAAGTGCGCACGACGCTGCACCACTTCCGTCAGGGCAAACGCCTGCTGACGGGCATCGCGCTGCATCTGCTGAGAGTACGCGTAATCTTCTTTTAATTGTTCGAACTGTTCCGGGTCACTCTGCAATACCGAAACGATCGGTTCCAGTTTCGCCAGTTGATTACCGAACTGCTGAACAAAACGCGCGGCTTCCTGGGCTTCATCCAGACGTTCGCGGATTTCATCGACGCGATCCGCCAGGCTGTCATCAGCCAACAAGTTGAGACGCGGCAGAATGCGGTTCAGCGCCGTAACACCCTCTTTCGCCTGCTCAAACTGAATACGCTGCTGCTGGTTATCATTTTCATGATTACTCAACGCCCGCTCCAGTTCGACGCGACGGCTGTTCAGTTGACGGATTTCGGCTTCCGGATCAGACTCAAACGCCACCGCCAGGTGGCTGCCGATAAAGCGGCTGAACGCCTGATGCAGACGCTGGGTTTTCTGTACATCAAAGGAGAGCGTGGCGAAGCGTTCGGAAAGCACTTCACGCTCGGCATGGAGGCTTTCAATACGGCTTTCACGCGCAGCACGACCAAACAGCGGCACTTCCGGGAAACGTGAATAACGCCACTGACGATCGGCGATTTTCACCACCACCGCTTTTTCCAGCTCATCAACGCTGAACACGCTGTCATCGAATGACTGCGGATCCCCTTCGATCAGATAGAGATCTTCCGGGCAATCGGTCAAGCCTTCCAGGTGTTCGGTTACCTGTGACAGATCTGGCACCACGATGGCGTGGCGTGACGGGCCATACAGCGCTGAGAAGTACGGCGCATCTTCCAGGCTAACGTCGTCATAAATTTCTGACAGCAGCACGCCGCCAAAACGCTCCGCCAGCGCATTCAAACGCTGGTCTTCAGAACCACCTGGCTGGCTTAAACGTTCGATCTCTTCATCGACGGCGTTTTTGCGCGCGCCTACTTCATCGCGTTCAACAATGGCTTCGCGCTCACGCTCCAGCAACTGTTGCAGATATTCGGTGACATCCTGGCTGGAGGAGAACTCTTCGCCGCACTGTTCGCTCAACTGGTTGAGACTGTTTTGCGCAGCCAGCCAAACCGGCGCACGCTGCATCAAACTCTGAATGCGAGACTGCAGCTGTTCCTGCTCCTGGCGCAGTGCCATCCGCTCTTCTCGGGCGTTAGAGACGCTATCGGAAAGAGAGGCAATGCGTGCTTCCAGCTCCTGATGCAGAGCTTCCAGTTCATCAATATCAAAATTCTTGCCCTGACGTTTGCAGAAATCTGCCAGCAGACGCTCAGCTTCTTGCTGCTCACGCAGACGCTGTTCCAGTTCGCTTAAGCGCATCCGCAACGGCTGAACCTGCTCTGCCAGGTGACGCTGATCGACCCCTTCGCGCAGCAGTTCGCGAGCGACATCCCACGCCTCGTTACGCGCCAGCGGGCCGTTGATTGCCACCACCAGCTGATAAGCCTGCTCAAACTGGCTGTGCGCGGTTTGCGCCATGCTCATTTTCTGCTCAAGAGAGAGCATTTTTTCAGTCGCTTCCAGCTCTTTCGCCTGGAAGGTTTCCAGCCATTCGGCGGCGCTGTCGGCGGTTAAGTCCGGCAGATGGCACAGTTCTTTGGCACGATTAAGCGCAGCAATCGCCTGGTTATACTGGATCGCGCGCGTTTGCTGGACGTCCAGCGCCTGCTGGTAGTCAGCAAGCTGGCTTTTCAGCTCGTCCACTTCCAGTTCGGCAGCTTCCGCACGAGCCTCATTCTCTTCCTGGCGTTCGATGGCTTCTGCCACCACTTCGTTTTGCTCTTCCAGACGGATCTGCAGCTCATCGAGATCCGCTTCGTAACGTTCGATCTTCTCCTGCTGACGCAGTGCGGTTTGCACCAGGTTCAGGTGATCGCTGGCCGCCTGATAATCTGCTTCCAGATCGCCTTCGGCACCGTTGTGCTCTGCCAGCTCACGCGCCATATCGACGTGTTTGTACTGCTCAGCCGCCAGTTGCTGACGCGAAGTGTGTAGCTCGCGACGAAACTCCAGGGCTTTGTCGAGATGGACACGGCGCTCGTTGGCGTGACGCATGTAGTCCGCCGCCACGTAGTTGGTGGCTTCGCTAATCAGATGCTTAAACAGGTCGCGGTCCGACTGGGTGACACGAATCGCTTCCAGCGTCATGCGGTTTTCGCGCAGCGCCGCTTCCATGTCCTGGAACGCTTTCCGCACGCCGCTGTTTTCCGGCAACAGGTAGTCGCGCAGAGAGCGCGTAATGGCGCTGGAGATCCCGCCGTACAGCGAAGCTTCGATCAGACGATAGAATTTGCTACGGTCAGATGCGGAGCGCAGACGACGCGCGATGATGCCCAGATCGAACATCAGCGAGTGGTAATCGGTAATGGAGTTGAACTGTTTAAACTGCACGCCTTCCATCGCCTCGAGCTTGTCTTTCAGCTCGTTAAGCGGCAGCACGCGCGCCTGACGTTCGTTCAGAGTTTCGGTCACCAACTGCGTCGGCTGCACCGACATCGGCAGTCCCTGAATGGCAAATGGTTTGATATCCACTTTACGATCGCGTCCGGCAACCTGTTGCAGACGCACACCGACCACCACGCGCTGGTGGCGCGAGTTAATGGTGTCGAGCATCGAATAACAGACACCCGCTTTCAGCTTACCGTGCAGACCTTTATCGCGCGAACCGCTGGTGGCCCCGGCTTCCGTAGTGTTACGGAAATGCAGCAGGGTCAGGTCGGGGATCAGCGCAGTAACGAACGCCGCCATGGTGGTGGATTTACCCGCCCCGTTACCGCCAGAAAGCGTCGTGACCAGCTCGTCAAGGTCAAAAGTTCGGGCAAAAAAGCCGTTCCAGTTAATCAGCGTCAGTGAGCGAAATTTACCGCGTTCAATCATTATTCTTCCTCTCCGCTATCTGGCTGACTCTCTTCGGTTTCATCGTTGAGTTGCAGATGATTTTCAATCGGCATTGCTTCACCATCACGAATCAGGCGACGCTGTGCTTCACGGGGATCGTCGCCAGCACGCACATCGGCTCCGAAGCGGAACACCGATTCGGTAATGCGGAACTTGCTGCTGTCGTGGCCCATAAACCACACCATACCCAAACGACGCAGACGGTTGAGCGAAGAACGTACTTTCTCCTGCAACTTCTGCCGGTCAACGTCTGAACCGGTTGAACGGTTGTTCACCAGTTTCAGCAGTTTCGCTTCATCGGCCAGGGTGAGCAGTTCATCGTACAGTTCCTGCTGGGTGAAAATCCCCTCATTCGCCAGCCGCTCCGGGCTGAGATAAAGATAACAGAGGATTTTCCCGACCATCATATCCAGTTCCGACAAGACGGAACGCGGGATAAGAGTGGTGGAACGTGGGCGTAAATAGAAGAACCCTTCCGGTGCGCGAATAAGCTCAACGTTATAACGCGCGTAAAACTCTTCCAGATATTCCTGAAAATCCATCAGGAATGCATGATTATCCAGTTCGTCGAGGCCAATATGGCGGCCTGAACGTAAGGCGCTGTCCAGCGCCGGAAATAACGGATTCGCCAGCGCCTGCGCCAGCTTAACCGGCATCACTTGTTCAATATTTGTCGATGACATGCGCCTGTACCTTGGCTCCGTAATCATTAATCGGCTGCCATTTCGCTGGCAGTCCGGTGAAATCTGCTTGCGCTACGCCAAGACGTACCGCCTGATCAATAACAATGCGCGCAACGTCAAAGTGACGTGCACGCGGATACTGTGACAGATATTCGCGTACCACCAGACCAAGATCCAGCGGCACTTGTCTGGTTTTGTACACGGCAAGTTGTTCTTCGATGATCGCCGCCAGCTGTTCGCGGATCTCATTAAACTCTTCGTACTCCAGATCCTCAGGAAGTTCCCCAGTCACTTCTTCATCGCGCAGTACCATCTCTTCGTCACGCATATCCAGCAGACGATCGGCATTGGCATAAGTTAGCGCCCACGGCTCATCAAAATAGGTTTGTACCGACTGACGTAACCGCTGAGCAAAGACGCGGTTTTTATCCATATCGATCGCAGTACGAATAAATTTGTGTACGTGGCGGTCGTAGCCAATCCACAAGTCGATGGATTGCTGGCCCCAGCTGATAATACGGTCAAGTTTGCTCTGCAGATCGAACACCAGACGATCGACAAAATGCAGATCGTCATGGGTCATCGTCGCATCCTGAATGCGTAACAGGTTGGCCTGCAATTTATCGCCTGCCGCTTCCAGCGTATCCTGCAATTCACGCAGCGTGCCGGAAGTTTCTGAAAGCAACAATTCACAGCTGGAGATCGCCGCCCGCCAGTCTTTGTTCAGCAACTGGGCGATATCGTCCTTCACCTGCTGCTGCTGTTCGTCCATCAGACGTTGCGTTAGGTCGATACTGTCGAAAATTTCTGCTACCGAATATTTCAGTGGCGCATAAACATTACGGTGCCAGTGAAATTCATCACCGCCCTCTTCGGCGGCATCTGCCGCGCGTTTGAGCTCACCCGCCACAATCGACAACTGCATAGAAAGGCGCAGCGTAGAAAACTCGCGCTGACGGATGTAGTAGTCAGTAATGCCGATGCCGAGCGGCGTCAGACGGTAAATTGCGTTCCCTTCCGCCTGCTCGCTGGTAAAGCGGTTCAGCAGACGTTGACGCACCATGTCGTTGATCGCGTTGTTGGCGCGCACGCCGATGGTTTCGCTGGTTTGCTCAAACGCATCACTCACATGGCGGAATGCATCCACCAGCTCGCCTTCACTCATCTCACCATCCAGACGCTCGCCGTTCAGCGTGGCAACCGCCAGCAGAAAAGAGAGTCGGTCTACCGGCAGCGAGATGGAGAAGTCATTTTTTCTGGCCCAGGCAACCAGTTCGGGGACTGTCTGGGAAAATTCACTCATACTTTATCCTTGCTCTGCGGTTTGCGCGCGGTGACATGAATATAACGCCCCAGGGTAATATACGGTTCCTGACGGCAATAACGCGTTTCTAATTCAAGTAATGCTTCATAGCAGTCGCGCTGCTGGTGCTTCTCGCGCAGATAATCATGAAACACACGAACGCCTGTCTTACCCATAATTTGCCAACCAGCTTCTTCCAGCCACAGATAAACCTGCGCCGGGTCGCGTGGATAATCTGGCGAAAGCGTCCGTTTTTTCTTTTTCGGCATTCCCGCCTGCACGTAATCAAAATTCCCGGCGACCATGTTATGCATCAGCAAGCCGTGCGCATTGTAGAACATTAACGACAACACACCGCCTGGACGCAACACTGACCACAGGGTCTGTAATACGCTGCGGGGATCGGCCACCCACTCGAGCACCGCATGGAACAATATCAGATCAACGGGCGTTTCCAAATGCGAAGCAACATCCTGAGCGGCGCAATGTATAAATTGCATGTTGTCGCTCACACCTTTTGCTTCTGCCGCCTGTTTTGCGCGGTCGATCATCTGCGCAGAAAGATCGCATAAAATGACCTGATGCCCGCGCTCAGCCATTTTGATTGCGGTCTGCCCTTCTCCACCGCCAGCATCCAGCACACGCAGTTTTTGCGGGCCCATTTCCGCCAGCACGCGATCGAGATCCTGCCACAGAATAGCCTGTCGAAGCTGCCCTTTGGTGGTGCCGTAAATGTTACGGGAAAACTTTTCCGCAATATCATCAAAATTGCGATCCTGCATTGCTTTCTCCACCGGTTGGCTAAGACGTTTTCTGATAAAGACGCTATTTTGTCACAGCCACGGCGAGAATGAACCCGTCTGGTGTAATATCGCTGGCGATCCCTTGCTATATGGTCAAAAAAGGAACCAGAAAGGATGCTTTTTACACTGAAAAAAGTGATCGGCGGTATGCTGCTGCCACTTCCGCTGATGTTGTTAATTATTGGCGCTGGCCTGGCGCTGCTGTGGTTTAGCCGTTTTCAAAAAACCGGGAAGATTTTTATTAGCATTGGGTGGCTGGCACTCTTGTTATTGAGTTTGCAACCGGTAGCCGACCGCCTGCTGCGTCCCATCGAAAGCACCTATCCGACATGGAATAATTCGCAAAAAGTGGACTATATCGTGGTGCTCGGAGGTGGTTATACCTGGAACCCGCAGTGGGCACCAAGCTCGAATTTAATCAATAACAGTCTGCCACGCCTGAATGAAGGTATTCGCTTATGGCGCGAAAATCCGGGATCAAAACTGATCTTCACGGGAGGCGTAGCTAAAACCAATACGGTGAGCACAGCCGAAGTTGGTGCCAGAGTTGCGCAATCGCTGGGCGTGCCGCGCGAGCAAATTATCACCCTGGATTTGCCAAAAGATACCGAAGAAGAAGCTGCAGCAGTGAAACAGGCGATTGGTGACGCACCTTTCCTGCTGGTGACCTCCGCATCACATCTGCCGCGGGCGATGATCTTTTTTCAGCAGGAAGGGTTAAATCCGCTACCAGCCCCGGCGAATCAGTTGGCCATCGACTCGCCGCTTAACCCGTGGGAACGGGCAATCCCTTCTCCGGTCTGGTTGATGCATAGCGATCGTGTTGGCTATGAAACGCTTGGCCGCATCTGGCAGTGGCTAAAAGGTTCGTCAGGCGAGCCACGGCAAGAGTGATTTTGATGCCAGATCGAAGTTGCGCCGACTAAATCGTCCGGTATTAACCAGTTGCGCAACTTCATCCCATAACACATACAACCAACGCCGCCAGATGAACGACTCCGCCACTGGCGCGCGTTGCAGGTAACTCCAGAGCAAATCTTCTGCCAGAGAATTATCCATTAGTCGGAACAGTTCGTATTCTCGCGGTGCCCAAAGCATTAGTCCCGGCCCGACCATCGCCAGTAACTGATCGCTGCGCGAATCTTTCAGCATGCTGCGTAAACAGAAGTTACCGTGAATCAGCACACAATTGTCGTTAAAGCCTTCAAATAATGCCGGGAGACATTCGCGAGTACGAAACAGGATCCGCTTATCCTGCATCGTTAGACCGGTGTTATTGAACTGATTGAGCGTGGTCCATAGCACTTCAACATGTTGCCGGTACCATGAGGGCCAGAAATTTTCCTGAGTATTGTCGACCGCGCCGACGCAACCGCGACTGTCCTGACGGTGCCAGGCCAGTAAGGCTTCAACGATTTGATCTTTGAGTTGTTCCCAGCGTTCTGGTGTTCGGGCTGGTGCCTCCACCGAAACACCACGCATCCGCTCCAGTAGCAGGACATCGGGGCCGGGGTGTTCTTCATGCGTCATCACACCATAAATAGTCGGCATACGGACAGTCCCACTTCTTGCCAGCATGGTGGTTTTCCATGCCAGTTGTCGGGCTTTTCCGGGCGTACTAAAGCTTCTTGCCATTAACGGCATTGGGTTTCCCTGGCTGTCATACAAAGCCCACAACGCCGTATCCGCTTTTTCATTGACGCACTCAATACGACTGAGTTTTTCGCCCAGTAAATGGCTTAATTCGGCACGCAGCTGTTCCATTCAGATTACCCTCATAAAAGCTACTGCTTTCATAATGAGCGCCAATATAAAAGATGTCACCTGAATGAGATCAATTGTTGAAAAGAAAAATTGAGGAAAATCGTAACGGTACGACACTCCTCCCAAAATTGGCTGGAGTGTCGTGAAGTGAAATTAGCGCATTTCAGCGCGAATGCGCTCGAGATCTTCAGGGGTATCCACACCTGTGCCAGGAACTTCCTGGGCGACAGCAACGTGGATTTTTTCGCCGTACCACAGAACACGAAGCTGCTCTAACATTTCGATATGTTCTAACGGACTTGGCTGCCAGGTAACATAACGACGGATAAAGCCTGCTCGGTAGCCATAAATACCAAGATGACGCAGGAAGTTATCGCCTACGGTTTCAAGGTCTTTTGCAAAACGATCACGATCCCACGGAATGGTGGCGCGAGAGAAGTACAGTGCGTACCCTTCGGCGTCGAGAACCACTTTCACCGCATTCGGGTTAAACGCTTCTTCCGCATTGTGGATTGGCACCGCCAGAGTCGCCATACCCACCTGACGCTGAGCGAGGTTATCAGCAACCTGACGAATGATTGTCGCAGGGATCATCGGTTCATCCCCCTGCACATTAACGATCACCGTGTCGTCGCTGAATGCGCATTTTTCGACAACTTCCGCCAGACGTTCTGTTCCTGACTGATGATCGGCGCGCGTCATACATACTTCACCGCCAGCGGCTTCAACAGCGCGGGCAACATCCTCATGATCGGTTGCCACGATGATGCGCTCGGCACCTGATTCGCGCGCGCGTTCAAGAACATGAACAATCATGGGTTTGCCGTTAATATCAACCAATGGTTTACCGGGCAGACGCGTGGACGCGTAGCGCGCGGGAATAATGACCACAAAACTCATGATTTACTCTCATCAGCAGTCAGCACGCGGGCTTCCGTTTCCAGCAACACTGGAATGCCATCGCGCAGCGGGAAAGCCAGGTTGTCCAGTTTGCAAATAAGTTCTTGTTTTTCCTGGTTATACCAAAGTTTTCCGTTGCAAACCGGGCAGGCAATGATTTCAAGCAGACGATGATCCATAGTTCCTCCAGATGGATCGGGTTATGAATGCATAAATCTTATCATAATCATTTATGCGACGGGGTCTATTTCCCAGCCGGTGCGGCAATCAGTAAAGAGGCCTTGCGGGCAGCGTCCTAATGTCACCCGCGTTGCCTGCTGCCAGTTAGCGAAATCAGTAATCGCCTGACGTAACCCTTTTTGCAGCGTTGTCGTTGGTTTAATGCCTTCCTGTAACCACAGAGAGATAACTTCAAGGATGCCTGTCTGGCGATGCATTTTGGCATCCATTCGCCCAACTAATTGCCCACGATGTAATAACGGCAGAACAAAATAGCCATACTGGCGTTTCGGCGCTGGGGTATAGCACTCCAGCCGGTAGCTAAAATCAAAAAGCTGCTCTGCGCGTTTGCGATCCCAGACAACAGGATCAAAAGGCGAAAGTACCGCGCTGTGCGTTGCAGTGAGCTTTCCGGCGAGCGCACGCTCGAGTAGCGGCAGCAAATCAGCATGCAGCCAAAGATTGCCCAATTTTTCAACATGCACAGCAATGATTTGCTGCAGTTCAGCCCTCGCTTCGCGCCAAGCCGCCAGTGCCGGACGTTTCAGCCGATAGTAATCTGCCAGCCACTGTTCGCGGAATATGCCCAGGCTACGCGCACTGTTATCCAGCATGATGATTTCTGCTTCTGCTTGCGAAACGAGATCGCGCTCATCATCCCAGTCAGGCATGACACGGTGAGTTAAATCATAAACGCGCTGGAAGTTGCGCCGTTCAATCACCATCACCTTTCCGGCAGTAAATAAACCTTCCAGATGTCGTTTATGCGGCTTCCACTCCCACCAGCCGCTCGCCCCTTTACGAGGATGCTCGAAATCGGCTGAACGTACCGGCCCCTTATCATGAATATGCTGAATTAACTGTGCAATTTCCGCCGCATGTTCCTGCATCCAGGCGTCTTTGTATTTCCAGCCCATTTTTTCAGGTGCCAGCATGCGGTGGCGAATAAGACGAAAATCGCTACGCGGCATAAAGCAGGCTTCATGCGCCCAGTATTCCATTAATTCGCCACGCGCCAGAGACTCATCCAGCCACTGGGCAGGATAATTTCCCAGACGACTGAAAAGCACCAGATATGGGCTACGGGCAACAATATTAATGGTATCGATTTGCAGCAAGGACATGCGGGAGATCGTTGCCGGAATATCCTCCAACGACGCTCGACGGCGGGGTTTGTTTAACAGGCCTTGCGCGGCGAGGTGAAGATTACGCGCATCAGCAAGAGAGAGGTGCGGCAGCGACATTCATGACTCCATCAATCGAACGCTGCCGCGGCGTAACTAGTTGCCAGAAGCCAGCGAGGTTAGTTGCGCAAGCAGTTTCGCTGGTTCATCACCTGAAAGCTGTGCGTCTACAGGCAAATACCACCAATTTTCTTCTGCAAAGGCCCGGCATTTCACCGCATCTTTTTCAGTCATTACCAGCGTTTGCCCGGCGCTTACCAACGCGCTGACATCCGCATGATTCAAAGACTGATGATCGGCCAGCGGTACACATTTTTCCGGTTGTACGCCACACATCTTCAGCGTGGCAAAAAAGCGCGGCGGATGTCCAATCCCCGCCATCGCCACTACATGTTCAAGCTGAGCAACGTCACAACGCGTACCGGTACGTAAATTCACCGCCTGACCCGGCAGCAGATGCATGGGGATTTCACCGCTGCGGGGGACACCGCCGTTGACGATTACCGCATCAACCGACTTTAAGCGCCCCGCTCGCTCACGCATTGGCCCCGCCGGCAACCACCAACCATTGCCAAAGCGACGCACACCATCAATAACGACAATTTCCACATCACGCGCCAGACGGTAATGCTGTAAACCGTCGTCGGTTACGATGATCTGCACATCAGGGTGTTGCGCCAGAATGGCTTTTACCGCATCAGAACGCACGGGAGAAACCGCAACGGGCGCGCCAGTGCGTTGATAAATCAACACAGGTTCATCACCCGCCTGTGCTGTGGTGGTATCTGCCGACAATAACAGCGGATAAGATTCAGCCTTACCACCATATCCCCGCGATACGACCCCCACGCGAATACCGCGCTGTTGCAACTGTTCCACCAGCCAGACAACGACCGGGGTTTTTCCGTTGCCGCCTGCGGTGAGATTACCAACCACGACAACCGGTACGGGGGCACGCCAGGCGCGCTTCAGTTTTAGTTTATAGCAAAGACGGATCGCGCCACTCACCAGGCCATACAACCAGGAGAGTGGCAGCAATAGCCGCCACAAAGGGGATTCACCAGACCAGATTTTTTCGATCATTGGCCAAACTGCATTTTGTGAAGTTGCGCGTAAACGCCGCGGTGCTCAAGCAAATCGTTATGCGTACCGCGTTCCACAATGACACCATCCTCGACGACCACGATTTCGTCTGCCTTTTCAATGGTAGACAAGCGGTGGGCAATCACCAGAGAGGTACGGTTTTTCTGCAACTCATCCAGTGCCGCCTGAATCGCACGTTCGGATTCGGTATCCAACGCCGAGGTAGCTTCGTCCAGAATCAGAATCGGGCTATCACGCAACAAGGCTCGAGCGATAGCAATACGCTGACGCTGACCGCCAGAGAGCAGCACGCCGTTTTCACCAATCACTGTATCGAGACCGTTATCCATCTTATTGATGAAGTCCATGGCGTAGGCCATACGCGCCGCTTCTTCAATTTGCTCACGGCTGTACTGTTCAGTCCTTGCGTAAGCAATGTTGTTGGCAACCGTATCGTTAAACAGATGGACATTCTGCGACACCAGAGCAACCTGGTTACGTAATGACGCCAGGGTATACTCGCGCAGATCGTGACCATCCATCAGGATTTCGCCTTCATCAATATCGTAAAAACGTGTGATTAGGCTGGCGATGGTTGATTTACCTGAACCAGAGCGTCCAACCAGAGCAACCGTCTTCCCTGCCGGAATTTTCAGGTTGATGTTACGCAATGCGGGCACATCACGTCCCGGATAAGTAAAGGTGACATTGCGGAATTCCACGTCGCCAGTCGCACGCTCGATCACGCGCTTACCTTCGTCTTTCTCCTGCTCACTGTCCAGAATGGTAAACAGCGTCTGACAAGCCGCCATACCGCGCTGGAACTGGGCGTTAACGTTGGTCAGCGATTTCAGCGGACGCATAAGTGCAATCATTGAAGAGAAAACAACGGTAATCGTACCGGCAGTCAGGCTATCCATGACACTTGGGAAGCTTGCCGCATACAGAACAAACGCCAGCGCCAAAGAGGCGATCAGCTGAATGATCGGATCAGAGATAGAAGAGGCTGAAACCATTTTCATCCCCTGAAGACGCATTCGGTTGCTGACTTTATCGAAGCGTTTCGTTTCCACTTCCTGACCACCGAAAATCAATACTTCTTTATGGCCTTTCAGCATTTGTTCGGCGCTGGTGGTCACCTGTCCCATGGTGTTCTGCATGTTTTTACTGATGTTGCGAAAACGCTTCGATACAACGCGAATCGCAATCGAAACAATCGGTGCCAGCACAATCAAAATGATCGACAGTTGCCAACTGTAATAGAACATCATGATGAACAGGCCGATGATCGACGCACCTTCACGCACAACAGTAATCAGTGCGCCGGAAGAGGAAGAAGCAACCTGTTCGGAATCGTAGGTGATACGTGACAACAGCGTACCCGTTGACTGTTTGTCAAAGAATGAAACCGGCATTCCCATCATGTGACCAAACAGGCGGCGACGCATGGTCATTACCACCTTTCCTGATACCCAGGAGATACAGTAGCTGGAGACATAGCTGGTGATACCACGCAAAATCATCAGCCCGATCACCACCAGCGGCATCCACACCAGCACGGAGCGATCTGTTTTACCAAAGCCATCATCAAGAAGTGGCTTAAGGAGCGATAACATGAAGGTATCGCTGGCTGCGTTGAGGATTAACGCTACGCCCGCCACGATCAGACCCGCTTTAAAAGGCGCAATGGTTGGCCACAGTCGGCGGAATGTCTGCCACGTAGAGAGATCTTTGTCGTTATGCATTCAAAAAACCAGCATTTGTTGAAATAGCCGCATATTCTACCCGTTATCCACTGGCACGCCAAACCACTGATGATACCAACGAGGTAAAATTTGCTCTCTGAGGCTGCTAATCCGCCAGCCTTGCGCTGAAAAATTGACCGTTATTTGACCCTGATGTGGAGTATCAAGCCACTTATAACCCTGTTGTTGATAGCGATGTTTAACTTTGCTTGAGGGCAGTCGCCATGCGTTATAGCGCGATGCCGATGCGAGTGCCACTTTTCCATTCACTCGCTGAATTAATGGCAACGATGATGAGGTATTACTGCCATGGTGAGGTACCTGAAGTAATGTTGCCTGCATTTGCTGCCAGTAACGGCTTAGCATCTTTTGTTCAGCGGGGGCTTCAATATCACCGGTTAGAAGAATGCTATTCGTCCCGTCATCAATCTTAACCACACAGGAATGGTTATTTCCTTTATCGTTGCTACCTTGTAAAGGCCAGTGCGCGCTGAAACGCAATCCTTGCCATTGCCACGCTTCGCCACGCACACAGGGCTGATGATGTTCCCAGTTTAACGGACTTCGGATCCATAACATCGGCCATGTGTGCAATATTGAGTCCAGCCCTCCCCGGTGATCCAGATGTTCATGACTCAAAATAACGCCTTCCGGTTCAAGATTATGCCAGTGGAGCCAGGGGATAATCAGTTGTTGCCCACTATCCCCTTCGGGCCAGGCCAGTCCCGTGTCATAGAGAATCGCTTTGCCGTTTCGCGCAATGACCATTGCCAGCCCTTGCCCGACATCAAGCATGTACACTTGCCACTCGTCAGGTCGAGGTTTTTGCCACAGCGGCAAGCACATCAGCAAGCCTACAGCCACACACATTGCTGGCAACGTTCGCCAGGCGTTTAATCGCCATACCACCAGTAAGAACCATGGGGAAAATGTTAGCCATTGCCAACGTTCAGCAATGTTGATCCACCCTTCCGGCAAACTCTTTAACCCCCAGAAAAGTAAAGCCAAAGACCGGTCGGCAAGAAACCATAACCCTTGCTCCAGAATTAACGGCCCGCTTAAATGCGCAACCATCGCGGCGAGGATCAACGGAACCGTGATAAATGTCACCAGGGGAATTGCAAATAGATTTGCAATAAACGAGGTCAGACTAATGCCATGAAATATGACGATTTGCACGGGCATAAGCAGGAGTGTGATTCCCAGTTGCAGATGCATGAGGGAAACAACCGCACGCAATACCGGCGGCAGTTGCCACGCCGGACAGGGAAACCACTGGTACCAAAAAATCAGTGCCGCGACCGCAGCGACAGAGAGCCATAAACTTTGCGAGAGAATGGCAACAGGATCCATCAGCAAAATTGCCGCCAGACAACATATCCATACATCCCAGCCACTCCACTGTCGCCCACTTAACTTAAGCATTCCCCACGTAGCAAGCGCCACCACGGTACGAAATGCAGGAGGTTGCATTCCCGTCAGCCAGGCATAAAAAGCAGCACAGCAGATTCCGCCAATTAATGGCATTTGCCAGTGGATCCAGCGCCCAGGCAGAAAAATTTGTCCACTGCGAATGAGTCCGGCTGCCAGCAACGCCGCAAAAGCGATGTGCAATCCCGATATCGCCATTAAATGCGCCGTTCCAGTATCGCGCATGATATTTTTGATTTCTTTGGGGACGGATAACCGTTCCCCCATACCTAAACCAAGAATAACCGCATTCCACGGATAGGGTTGCAGCGTTGTTTGTAATGACGCCAGATACTTTGCACGCAAACTACAATTCGGTTCAATGACACTTGCCTGCAGAAAACGGCCGGTGAGCGGCTGATGCTGGGCAATGGCATAACGCTGGCTATCAAAGCTGCCATCATTAAGTTGGCCATGAACTGCACGAACTTTGAGTTTCATTGACCATTGTTGTCCAGCACAAACCGCTTGCGGAAGATATTCGCCATACAGCACGAGGCCTGGCGCAGGGAATATACGTCGACCTTGTAGATGAGTAATTTGACCGTAATGAGTGGTCATACCGTCAGTAGCAGTGATCTCAACAATTGCATCCTGCGTCGCGCCAGTTAAGGTTTCTCCTGCCCACAAAATTTGCTTTGCTGCTAATATGCCCCAAACGAAAAACAGCAACGTCAGCGCGATATAACGGACGGCTTTAACACGAATAAATGCCAGTACGCAGGCGAAGACAGTCAGAAACGCAAGGGTTAATGTCCCAGGCAATTGGGGCAAAACCAGCAACGGAAAAATTCCGCAAATTATGCATACGCCGACTGTCGTTATTTTCATGCACCCCTCCCTGTTTATGGAAAGTGTGCAACTTTGTTGAGCGGTTGTCTGGTGGGAATTTTGCGTTCCCCGAGGCACGTTCAGAAGAATTTAACGAGAGGGTGAAAACTGCTCAAAACTCTGCGAGGCAGCTTCCAGTTCCAGATTAGAGAAATGAAAAAAGCACCCGACAGGTGCTTTTCTCGCGTTCAAGTTTGAGTAAAAACTTAACCGTAAATATTGGCGCGATCGCGCAGTTCTTTACCTGGTTTAAAGTGAGGAACGTATTTTCCTTCCAGTTCTACTTTATCGCCAGTCTTCGGATTACGTCCGGTACGTGGTGCGCGGTAGTGCAAAGAGAAACTGCCGAAACCGCGGATTTCAATACGCTCGCCCTGCGCAAGAGTCGAGGCCATATGCTCCAGCATCTCTTTTACTGCATCTTCAACCGTCTTGGCGGGAATGTGCGATTGCTGGGTGGCAAGTCTTTCTATCAATTCTGACTTGGTCATGATTCCTCCGGTTCCTTAAAGGCAAATTAAGCGGCTGCTGTTGCTGCATTGATTAAGGGCGGCCGTAGCCGCCCTTAGTGCTTGATTACAGGACGAAACCTGCAATCTGTCAAGTAAACTCAACAAACTTCGGAATAAAAATCCCGAAGAGTCAGAGAATTACTCGCCTTTAGCTGCTTTGAAAGCTTCAGCCATTGCGTTGTTGGAGAAGTTTGCATCTTCCTGTTTGTTAACAGTTGCGATTGCATCTTTCTCGTCAGCTTCGTCTTTCGCACGAACAGACAGGCTGATTGCGCGGTTTTTACGATCAACGCCGGTGAATTTAGCTTCAACTTCGTCGCCAACGCTCAGAACCAGGGTAGCGTCTTCAACGCGGTCACGGGATGCTTCAGAAGCACGCAGGTAACCTTCAACGCCGTCAGCCAGTTCTACGGTTGCGCCTTTAGCGTCAACTGCAGTTACTTTACCGGTTACGATAGCGCCTTTCTTGTTCAGAGCAACCCAGTTGTTGAACGGATCTTCTGCGAGCTGTTTAACGCCCAGGGAGATACGTTCACGTTCTGCGTCAACCTGCAGAACAACTGCAGCGATTTCGTCGCCTTTTTTGTATTCACGAACTGCTTCTTCGCCTGCAACGTTCCAGGAGATGTCAGACAGGTGAACCAGGCCGTCGATGCCGCCGTCCAGGCCGATGAAGATACCGAAGTCAGTGATAGACTTGATTTTACCTTCAACACGGTCACCCTTGTTGTGGGTTTCCGCGAACTGCTGCCACGGGTTAGCTTTGCACTGTTTCAGACCCAGGGAGATACGACGACGTTCTTCGTCGATATCCAGAACCATAACTTCCACTACATCGCCAACGTTAACAACTTTGGACGGGTGGATGTTTTTGTTGGTCCAATCCATTTCGGAAACGTGTACCAGGCCTTCAACGCCTTCTTCGATTTCAACGAAGCAGCCGTAGTCGGTCAGGTTGGTCACGCGACCAGTCAGTTTGGTACCTTCCGGATAACGTTTAGCGATAGCTACCCACGGATCTTCACCCAGCTGTTTCAGGCCCAGGGATACACGGGTACGTTCGCGGTCGAACTTCAGCACTTTAACAGTGATTTCGTCGCCCACGTTGACGATTTCGCTCGGATGCTTAACGCGTTTCCAGGCCATATCAGTGATGTGCAGCAGGCCGTCAACGCCGCCCAGATCAACGAATGCACCGTAGTCAGTGAGGTTCTTAACGATACCTTTAACTTCCATGCCTTCCTGCAGGTTTTCCAGCAGCTGATCGCGCTCTGCGCTGTTTTCGGATTCGATAACGGCACGACGAGAAACAACAACGTTGTTGCGCTTCTGATCCAGCTTGATTACTTTGAATTCAAGCTCTTTGCCTTCCAGGTGCAGAGTGTCACGCACCGGACGAACGTCTACCAGAGAACCTGGCAGGAACGCACGAATACCGTTCAGCTCAACAGTGAAGCCGCCCTTAACTTTGCCGTTGATAACACCGGTAACAGTTTCAGCATCTTCGTAAGCTTTTTCCAGCGTGATCCAGGCTTCGTGACGTTTAGCTTTCTCACGGGACAGCAGAGTTTCACCGAAGCCGTCTTCTACTGCGTCCAGAGCAACGTCAACTTCGTCACCTACCTGGATTTCCAGCTCGCCCTGGGCGTTTTTGAACTGCTCAGCCGGGATGGCGGACTCAGATTTCAGACCAGCGTCAACCAGTACTACGTCTTTGTCGATAGCAACAACAACGCCACGAACGATAGAACCCGGGCGGGTTTCGATTTCTTTTAAGGACTCTTCAAAGAGTTGAGCAAAAGATTCAGTCATGTTTAATCTTCAGGTTTATATTTAACGTCCACCTGGCTCCATGCCGGATGGGGTTGTTTAACATACCCGCTGTCATTCCATTGCAACGGGGGTACTGCAAATTCGGTCGCTTATGCGAGAGCCAATTTCTGGCGCGCGTATTGTAGCGCTTTTTCAATCACTTGCTCAATGCTTAAGGTGGTGGAATCCAACACTAAAGCATCGGCTGCCGGAACCAGTGGCGCTACCGCTCGGTTACGATCGCGGTCGTCGCGTTCTTTGATCTCGGCCAAAAGGCGCTCAAAGTTAACACTAAAGCCCTTCTCCTGCAACTGTAGCATGCGGCGATGCGCACGTTCTTCCGAGGAGGCGTCAAGGAAAATTTTCACTGGCGCATCAGGGAATACCACCGTTCCCATGTCGCGGCCATCGGCAATCAGGCCTGGTAATTCGCGAAACGCGCGTTGGCGACGCAATAATGCTTCACGAACGCGTGGGAATGCCGCGACTTGTGAAGCAGCATTCGCCACTTCCTGAGTACGAATTTCGCCGCTGACATCTTCCCCTTCGAGGATCACTTCCAGATTGCCATTGGTCGACACAAAACGTACATCCAGATGGGATGCCAGCGGCACCAGCGCATCTTCCGAAGCAACATCAACATGGTGATGTAATGCCGCCAGTGCCAGTACGCGATAAATTGCACCCGAATCCAGCAGATGCCATTGCAACGCTTCCGCCATAGCCTTACACAAGGTGCCTTTCCCTGCACCGCTTGGGCCATCAATGGTAATAACCGGGGCAATTGCCGTCATCTTTATCTCCTTAAAACAGGCGTACCGTTAACATAACCGCGCGCATTATACGCGCCGACGCCACAAATCGTTAACGTTGTGTGCAAAAACCAGTTTTGTCTGTATTCAGATGGGGATTTATTGCGCAATTATAGCGGGCTGGCAGAAGACCAGCCCGAAAGATGACAATGATTTACTTACCAGAGGCGATACGATCACGGATGTGTTGCGCACGCTCTGTTGATGGTGGGTGAGAGTCAAACATGGACTGGGTACGACCGCCATCCAGGCTGGCCAATTTTTCAAAGCTGCCAACCAGCCCCTGGGTGCTGATGCCACGTTTCTTCAACAGATCAAAGGAGAAATCATCTGCTTCGGACTCTTTATCGCGGGAGTATTTAGCATTGATCGCGCCTTCTGCGATATCACCTAATTGTGAGCGAGAAAGCTGGGAAGCCACACCGCTGGTAGCGGAAATCGCATCACGTGCGGCAACGATCGCATAAGAAGCTTTCATTTCAGCCAGCGAGTGACCCAACGCGACGTGGCCCAGTTCATGACCCAGAACGCCTTCAATTTCGTTGTCGTTCATCATGTCCATCAGGCCACTGTAGACACGAACACAGCCGTTCGCCATCGCCCATGCGTTGACGTCGCTGGTCATATAAACCTTATAGTTGACCGGCGTGCCATTAATATTGTTACCCAATGCTTTGGCGATTTTTGCCAGACGTTTACCGTACTTGCTGGATTTACTTGCGACTTGATTGCCGCTGTCCATTTCGGCACAGCCCTGATTGGCAATCGCTTTTGCATCAGCATCGCTTAACGTTGCTGCTTTATAGGCATTTAAACCTGAGCTGATAGCCATATTGGTATCAATACCGTGGGTATTTTGACACCCTGTCAGTAATGCTGCAGAGGCCGCAATCGCCAGCAGTAATTTAGTATTCTTCATGTGAATCATCCGTTGATTAATCATATATAAATATTATGTATCAACAACTTACATTGACAAGCGACGCTACCATTAATCAAAATGACTCACAAGGTCCGAAAAAAAACGCCGACAATGTGCCGACGTTTTGATAAAGAAAGATTTGGCTATTTATTGCCCGTTGTTCATTCAGGCTGCCTGGCTAATCCGCGCCAGCTGCTCGAAATAATCCGGAAATGTTTTGGCCGTGCATTTGGGATCAAGAATCGTCACTGGTGTATCTGACAACGCCACCAGCGAGAAACACATCGCCATCCGGTGATCATTGTATGTTGCGATCTCGGCAAAGTTCAGTTTTCCCGGTGGAGTGATACGAATGTAATCGTGCCCCTCTTCGACTTCCGCACCGACTTTACGCAGTTCTGTTGCCATCGCAAACAGGCGATCGGTCTCTTTAACACGCCAGTTATAGATATTGCGCAGCGTGGTGGTGCCTTTTGCAAATAACGCCGCGGTGGCAATGGTCATCGCCGCATCGGGAATATGGTTCATATCCATATCAATGGCGTTCAGTTCACCACGCGTGCAGGAAATATAATCATCGCCCCAGCAAATGGTCGCACCCATTTTTTCCAGCACATCAGCAAAGCGAATATCACCCTGCATACTGTTGCGTCCAATGCCGGTCACTTTTACAGTGCCGCCTTTGATTGCTGCTGCTGCCAGGAAGTAAGAAGCCGAAGATGCATCGCCTTCGACCAAATAAGTACCCGGAGACTGATAAGACTGCCCGCCTTTAACGACAAATTGTTGATAGTGCTGATTTTCAATTTCAACACCAAACGTCTTCATCAGATTGAGTGTGATGTCGATATAAGGTTTAGAGACCAGATCGCCTTTAATACGAATCACCGTATCTTCCGGTGCAAGAGGCGCAGTCATTAACAGTGCGGTGAGGAACTGGCTGGAAACGGAGCCATCAACGTCAACGTTGCCGCCAGTAAAGCCGCCCTGTAAACGCAATGGTGGATAATTTTCTTGTTCCAGGTAAGTGATCTTCGCCCCGCCCAGGCGCAGCGCATCCACCAGATGACCAATGGGGCGTTCTTTCATACGCGGTTCACCGGTCAGCACAATATCATTGCTACCCAGACAAAGAGCTGCCGCCAGCGGACGCATTGCCGTTCCGGCGTTACCGAGGAACAACTCCAGGGCGCTTTTTGCGTGTAATGGACCGCCGTTACCGATGATTTCGCAACGCGTGCGATCGGCTGAAAGCGTATAGCTTACCCCTAATGCCTTTAACGCATTAAGCATATAGCGAACATCATCGCTATCCAGCAGATTGGTTAATACTGTTTTGCCATGTGCTAATGCCGCCAGCAATAAAGCGCGGTTAGAAACGCTCTTGGAACCGGGCAGATTAATAGTGCCATCGACACGGGCGATGGGTTGTAACGTCAGGGATTCCATGAACTCAACTCTCTACAACAGAAATAAAAACCCCACAGGCTGGCTGTGGGGATTAAGCAAAATTTCGGCATTAGCCGTGACGGCGTTCGAACTCAACCATGAAGTCTGTCAGCGCTTTAACGCCTTCCAGCGGCATGGCGTTATAAATAGACGCGCGCATTCCGCCGACCACACGGTGACCTTTCAGCGCATGAAGGCCAGCAGCAAAAGACTCTTCAAGGAACAATTTGTCAAGCGCACTGTCCGCCAACTGGAACGGCACGTTCATCCGCGAACGGTTAGCTTTCGCCACGTCATTGCGGTAGAAATCGCTGTTATCAATCACCCCATACAGCAGTTCTGCTTTTTGCTGATTGATTTTATCCATTTCAGCTACACCGCCGTTCGCTTTCAGCCATTTAAAGACCAGACCAGACAGATACCAGGCAAATGTCGGTGGCGTGTTAAACATGGAGTCGTTATCGTTGAGGATGGAATAATCCAGAATCGACGGACACGCGATATTCGCTTTGCCCAGCAAATCTTCACGAACGATGACGATTGTCAGGCCAGCCGGGCCGATATTTTTCTGCGCGCCAGCGTAAATTACCCCATAACGGCTGACGTCAATCGGACGGGAAAGAATGGTTGAAGAGAAGTCGGCGGCGACCACCACATCTTTGCCGAAGTCTGGCGTTTCGTCGATGGCGATACCGTCGATGGTTTCATTCGGGCAATAATGCATATAAGCAGCATTATCAGAGAGTTGCCATTCACGCATTGGTTTAACCGCGCGCAGACCATCAACAGTCACTTTGGCGTCAAAGACATTAGGCGTGCAGTATTTTTTCGCTTCTTTAATGGCACTTGCCGCCCAGTAACCGGCATCAACATAATCTGCAGTGGTTTTATCACCGAGAATATTCAACGGAACAGCAGCAAACTGACCGCGACCGCCGCCATGGCAGAACAATACCTTGTAGTTGGAGGGGACATTAAGAAGATCGCGAAAATCCTTCTCGGCTTCCTCTGCAACCTGAATGAACTCTTTGCCCCGGTGACTCACTTCCATCACCGACGTACCAAGACCGTTCCAGTCACGCAGTTCCTGTTGAGCCTGTTTAAGCACCTCTGCCGGTAGCATTGCCGGACCAGAACTAAAATTGAAGATTTGAGCCATTTCCCCTCACCACGTTGCGTTGCTATTAACCCGCGGTCAATCGATTGCGACCACAGGTAATACATTATTCCTGTGGCTATCGGTTTTATCATTCAGTGACACACATCGCAATGAGTAAAACCGTTGAGGGCAAAAATGTGGCTTGCATCACACAAAAGAATCTCTCGGATTATTAGCAAAAAGCCGATGTTTTTACTGTCACGTCACCCGTTTTGCCCGACTTGCCTTCGTCCATTCTGGATTTGCACAGCGCGGACATAATTGTTTTTCCCCCGCGTTCATATGAATGATTTCACTGCAACGAATGCAGGCATAGTCCGCCGACTCGGGTACCACTTTGTAACGCTGAGTACAATCACTGGGTAAAATAAGTAAACCCGGTTTCACCTTGTCATCTTCAAAGAAATAGACACTGATTTGCCCGTTGGTTTCGAGAATCGCCAGACGTACCTGCCCCAACTGCTCTACACCGCGCAATCGTAGCTCCATAAAGAACTCAAATTCCGTCATGTTGGAGTTATTGAGTTTTGACCAGGCCAGCTCGCCATCTTCAATAATGACAACCGGCTTGCCTTCCAGAAGATCTTCCAGTTTTTCACTGTGCGCCATCAACCACATTACCAGGCGGTATAACAACGCCAGAGTAATAAAGACGATAAGTACCGGGACCATCGGCACATCATCATAAAACGCCACATCTCCCGCCGCTGATCCCAGCGTCAGAATGATTAACACTTCAAAAAGCGACATCTGCCGCACACCGCGTCGTCCGGTCATTTTGAGGAACAAAAAAACCAGTACAAAGGTATAAAGACTACGTAGTGCAACTTCGCCAAGGAAATCAAAAGGCACTTTATCAAATGCCATACGGTGGAGATCGAACGCCTTCATTTTTATGCTCTTATCGTGGTTTATCCGCTAAAAGCATAGCCAACAGTTCATCGGCATGGCGGCGGTGATAGCGCCTTTGAGATAAAACCCGTATTATTGCGCGCTTTCCGTACGACTAAAGTGATTTTCATGACGCAAACATTTATCCCCGGCAAAGATGCCGCTCTGGAAGATTCCATCGCACGCTTCCAGCAAAAACTTTCAGACCTCGGTTTTCAGATTGAAGAGGCCTCCTGGCTGAATCCGGTGCCTAACGTCTGGTCTGTACATATTCGCGACAAAGAGTGCGCCCTGTGTTTTACCAACGGTAAAGGCGCAACCAAAAAAGCGGCGCTGGCTTCTGCCCTCGGTGAATATTTCGAGCGTCTCTCAACCAACTACTTTTTTGCTGATTTCTGGCTGGGCGAAACCATCGCCAACGGTCCGTTCGTGCATTATCCCAACGAAAAATGGTTCCCACTGAGCGAAAATGACGATGTGCCAGAAGGGCTGCTCGATGACCGTCTGCGCGCATTTTACGATCCGGAGAATGAACTGACCGGCAGCATGCTGATTGACCTACAATCCGGTAACGAAGATCGTGGTATTTGCGGTCTGCCGTTTACGCGCCAGTCCGACAATCAGATCGTTTATATTCCGATGAATATCATTGGTAACCTGTACGTTTCTAACGGTATGTCCGCTGGCAATACCCGAAACGAAGCACGCGTTCAGGGGTTGTCCGAAGTTTTCGAACGCTACGTGAAAAACCGCATTATTGCTGAAAGCATCAGCTTGCCGGAAATCCCGGCAGACGTGCTGGCGCGTTACCCAGCGGTGGTTGAAGCCATCGAAACGCTGGAAGCAGAAGGTTTCCCAATCTTTGCTTATGATGGTTCGCTTGGCGGCCAGTATCCGGTGATTTGCGTGGTACTGTTCAATCCTGCTAACGGTACCTGCTTTGCCTCTTTCGGTGCGCATCCTGATTTTGGCGTAGCACTGGAACGTACCGTGACCGAGCTGCTGCAAGGTCGTGGCCTGAAAGATTTGGATGTGTTTACTCCGCCAACCTTCGATGATGAAGAAGTTGCTGAACATACCAACCTCGAAACGCACTTTATCGATTCCAGCGGTTTAATCTCCTGGGACCTGTTCAAGCAGGATGCCGATTATCCGTTTGTGGACTGGAATTTCTCCGGCACTACGGAAGAAGAGTTTGCTACGCTGATGGCTATCTTCAACAAAGAAGATAAAGAAGTTTATATTGCCGATTACGAGCATCTGGGCGTTTATGCTTGCCGTATTATCGTGCCTGGCATGTCCGATATTTATCCGGCTGAAGATCTGTGGTTAGCGAATAACAGTATGGGTAGCCATTTACGTGAAACCATTCTCTCGCTACCAGGCAGTGTGTGGGAAAAAGAAGATTACCTGAACCTCATCGAGCAACTGGATGAAGAAGGTTTTGATGACTTTACTCGCGTACGTGAACTACTGGGTCTGGCGACCGGACCGGATAACGGTTGGTACACCCTGCGTATCGGTGAATTAAAAGCCATGCTGGCGCTGGCTGGTGGCGATCTGGAACAGGCTCTGGTCTGGACTGAATGGACGATGGAATTTAACTCATCAGTGTTCAGTCCGGAACGCGCCAACTATTATCGCTGTCTGCAAACGTTGTTATTACTGGCACAGGAAGAAGACCGCCAACCGCTGCAATATCTGAATGCCTTCGTTCGTATGTATGGCGCAGACGCCGTAGAAGCTGCCAGTGCGGCAATGAGCGGTGAATCGGCGTTTTATGGCCTGCAACCCGTAGATAGCGATCTGCACGCATTTGCTGCACATCAATCGTTGCTGAAGGCCTACGAAAAGCTGCAGCGCGCCAAAGCGGCATTCTGGGCAAAATAAAATCAAATAGCCTACGCAATGTAGGCTTAATGATTCGTCTGAGTTATATTACGGGGCGTTTTTTTAATGCCCCACTTTACATATATTTGCATTAATAAAATAATTGTAATTATAAAGTTAAATATCGGTAATTTGTATTTAATAAATACGATCGATATTGTTACTTTATTCGCCTGGTGCTCCCTTTTAATTAACTGTTTTAGCGGAGGATGCGGAAAAAATTCAACTCATTTGTTAATTTTTAAAATTTATTTTTATTTGGATAATCAAATATTTACTCCGTATTTGCATAAAAACCATGCGAGTTACGGGCCTATAAGCCAGGCGAGATATGATCTATATCAATTTCTCATCTATAATGCTTTGTTAGTATCTCGTCGCCGACTTAATAAAGAGAGAGTTAGTGTGAAAGCTGACAACCCTTTTGATCTTTTACTTCCTGCAGCAATGGCCAAAGTGGCCGAAGAGGCAGGTGTCTATAAAGCAACGAAACATCCGCTTAAGACTTTCTATCTGGCGATTACCGCTGGTGTTTTCATCTCAATCGCATTCGTCTTCTATATCACAGCAACCACTGGCACAGGAACAATGCCCTTCGGCATGGCAAAACTGGTTGGCGGCATTTGCTTCTCTCTGGGGCTGATTCTTTGTGTTGTCTGCGGAGCCGATCTCTTTACTTCCACAGTGTTGATTGTTGTTGCTAAGGCGAGTGGGCGCATCACCTGGGGTCAGTTGGCGAAAAACTGGCTAAATGTCTATTTTGGCAATCTGGTCGGCGCACTGCTGTTTGTACTTTTAATGTGGCTTTCCGGCGAGTATATGACCGCGAATGGTCAATGGGGACTAAACGTCCTACAAACCGCCGACCACAAAGTGCACCATACTTTTATTGAGGCCGTCTGCCTTGGTATCCTGGCAAACCTAATGGTATGTCTGGCAGTATGGATGAGTTATTCTGGCCGCAGCCTGATGGATAAAGCGTTCATTATGGTGCTGCCGGTCGCGATGTTTGTTGCCAGCGGTTTTGAGCACAGTATCGCAAACATGTTTATGATCCCGATGGGTATTGTAATCCGCGACTTCGCATCTCCGGAATTCTGGACCGCTGTCGGTTCTGCACCGGAATATTTTTCTCACCTGACCGTGATGAACTTCATCACTGATAACCTGATTCCGGTTACGATCGGTAATATTATCGGCGGTGGTTTGTTGGTTGGGTTGACATACTGGGTCATTTACCTGCGTGAAAACGATCACCATTAATGGTTGTCGAAGTACGCAGTAAATAAAAAATCCACTTAAGAAGGTAGGTGTTACATGTCCGAGCTTAATGAAAAGTTAGCCACAGCCTGGGAAGGTTTTACCAAAGGTGACTGGCAGAATGAAGTAAACGTCCGTGACTTCATTCAGAAAAACTACACTCCGTACGAGGGTGACGAGTCCTTCCTGGCTGGCGCTACTGAAGCGACCACCACCCTGTGGGACAAAGTAATGGAAGGCGTTAAACTGGAAAACCGCACTCACGCGCCAGTTGACTTTGACACCGCTGTTGCTTCCACCATCACCTCTCACGACGCTGGCTACATCAACAAAGCGTTGGAAAAAGTTGTTGGTCTGCAGACTGAAGCTCCGCTGAAACGTGCTCTTATCCCGTTCGGTGGTATCAAAATGATCGAAGGTTCCTGCAAAGCGTACAACCGCGAACTGGACCCGATGATCAAAAAAATCTTCACTGAATACCGTAAAACTCACAACCAGGGCGTGTTCGACGTTTACACTCCGGACATCCTGCGTTGCCGTAAATCCGGTGTTCTGACCGGTCTGCCAGATGCTTATGGCCGTGGTCGTATCATCGGTGACTACCGTCGCGTTGCGCTGTACGGTATCGACTACCTGATGAAAGACAAATACGCTCAGTTCACCTCTCTGCAGGCTGATCTGGAAAACGGCGTAAACCTGGAACAGACTATCCGTCTGCGCGAAGAAATCGCTGAACAGCACCGCGCTCTGGGTCAGATGAAAGAAATGGCTGCGAAATACGGCTACGACATCTCTGGTCCGGCTACCAACGCTCAGGAAGCTATCCAGTGGACTTACTTCGGCTACCTGGCTGCTGTTAAGTCTCAGAACGGTGCTGCAATGTCCTTCGGTCGTACCTCCACCTTCCTGGATGTGTACATCGAACGTGACCTGAAAGCTGGCAAGATCACCGAACAAGAAGCGCAGGAAATGGTTGACCACCTGGTCATGAAACTGCGTATGGTTCGCTTCCTGCGTACTCCGGAATACGATGAACTGTTCTCTGGCGACCCGATCTGGGCAACCGAATCTATCGGTGGTATGGGCCTCGACGGTCGTACCCTGGTTACCAAAAACAGCTTCCGTTTCCTGAACACCCTGTACACCATGGGTCCGTCTCCGGAACCGAACATGACCATTCTGTGGTCTGAAAAACTGCCTCTGAACTTCAAGAAATTCGCCGCTAAAGTGTCCATCGACACCTCTTCTCTGCAGTATGAGAACGATGACCTGATGCGTCCGGACTTCAACAACGATGACTACGCTATCGCTTGCTGCGTAAGCCCGATGATCGTTGGTAAACAAATGCAGTTCTTCGGTGCGCGTGCAAACCTGGCGAAAACCATGCTGTACGCAATCAACGGCGGCGTTGACGAAAAACTGAAAATGCAGGTTGGTCCGAAGTCTGAACCGATCAAAGGCGATCTCCTGAACTACGATGAAGTGATGGAGCGCATGGATCACTTCATGGACTGGCTGGCTAAACAGTACATCACTGCACTGAACATCATCCACTACATGCACGACAAGTACAGCTACGAAGCCTCTCTGATGGCGCTGCACGACCGTGACGTTATCCGCACCATGGCGTGTGGTATCGCTGGTCTGTCCGTTGCTGCTGACTCCCTGTCTGCAATCAAATATGCGAAAGTTAAACCGATTCGTGACGAAGACGGTCTGGCTATCGACTTCGAAATCGAAGGCGAATACCCGCAGTTTGGTAACAACGATCCGCGTGTAGATGACCTGGCTGTTGACCTGGTAGAACGTTTCATGAAGAAAATTCAGAAACTGCACACCTACCGTGACGCTATCCCGACTCAGTCTGTTCTGACCATCACTTCTAACGTTGTGTATGGTAAGAAAACTGGTAACACCCCAGACGGTCGTCGTGCTGGCGCGCCGTTCGGGCCGGGTGCTAACCCGATGCACGGTCGTGACCAGAAAGGTGCAGTAGCCTCTCTGACTTCCGTTGCTAAACTGCCGTTTGCTTACGCTAAAGATGGTATCTCCTACACCTTCTCTATCGTTCCGAACGCACTGGGTAAAGACGACGAAGTTCGTAAGACCAACCTGGCTGGTCTGATGGATGGTTACTTCCACCACGAAGCGTCCATCGAAGGTGGTCAGCACCTGAACGTTAACGTGATGAACCGTGAAATGCTGCTCGACGCGATGGAAAACCCGGAAAAATATCCGCAGCTGACCATCCGTGTATCTGGCTACGCAGTACGTTTCAACTCGCTGACTAAAGAACAGCAGCAGGACGTTATTACTCGTACCTTCACTCAATCTATGTAATTAGATTTGACTGAAATCGTACAGTAAAAAGCGTACAATAAAGGCTCCACGAAAGTGGGGCCTTTTTTAGCACGAGAGCCTTTTTTGTCAGCTATCTATACTTTAAGGTGACTGCCAAAACAGACTCGACGTAGCCTTCGAGCTGCGCACCAACACGGCCTCAGATGGGCCACATCTGGAGAAACACCGCAATGTCAGTTATTGGTCGCATTCACTCCTTTGAATCCTGTGGAACCGTAGACGGCCCGGGTATTCGCTTTATCACCTTTTTCCAGGGCTGCCTGATGCGCTGCCTGTATTGTCATAACCGCGACACCTGGGACACGCATGGCGGTAAAGAAGTTACCGTTGAAGATTTAATGAAGGAGGTGGTGACCTATCGCCACTTTATGAACGCTTCCGGCGGCGGCGTTACCGCATCTGGTGGTGAAGCAATCCTGCAAGCCGAATTCGTTCGCGACTGGTTCCGCGCCTGCAAAAAAGAAGGCATTCATACCTGTCTGGACACCAACGGTTTTGTTCGTCGTTACGATCCGGTGATTGATGAACTGCTGGAAGTAACCGACCTGGTCATGCTCGATCTCAAACAGATGAACGACGAAATTCACCAGAATCTGGTTGGCGTATCTAACCACCGTACACTGGAGTTCGCTAAATATCTGGCGAACAAAGATGTTAAGGTGTGGATCCGCTACGTTGTTGTCCCTGGCTGGTCTGACGATGACGATTCAGCGCATCGCCTCGGTGAATTTACCCGTGATATGGGCAACGTTGAGAAAATCGAGCTCCTCCCCTACCACGAACTGGGCAAACACAAATGGGTGGCGATGGGTGAAGAGTACAAGCTCGACGGTGTAAAACCACCGAAAAAAGAGACGATGGAACGCGTGAAAGGCATTCTTGAGCAGTACGGTCATAAGGTAATGTTCTAATTTCCCCGTAAAACGGCAACTTTATTGAGTTGCCGCTTTTTTATTCCGTGCTGCATAAATAATTCAGGGCTCTATTTCTAGCGCCCTTACAGCACAGCTTCCAAATGTATTACCCAAACCGCCAGTATATGTCCTGCGGCTTGCGCGCATTTCTCGATTATGTAAAAACGGGTCAGATCTGCCAGAGTCAGCGTCACCGACCACAATAATTATTTACTATTCGCTTTACGCGCAAGTAACGGGAATATCAGCCCCAGTCCAACCAGGACAAATGGCGTCGCAATATTCAGCGCCAACTGAAAAGTCCACTCTGCGGTGAAGGCTTCCATTTTCGGGAAAATCCCTGTCAGGCAGGCAAAAGCGGTAAAGGTAAAACACCAGATCCCGACAGTCATCGCCAGCGGCCTGTTACGAATAAAGACATACTCTGGTTTATATTTCTGCGCCAGACGAACGACTGCAATAAATGCAACAAATACCCACAGATAGCGTAGTGGCATCACCACCGAGTTAAGATTCAGCAACCACTTGTAGAGATTATTCATATCGCCGATACCCAGCGTCGGCAGCATAATCAGAATCGCCACCAGTACGAGCGTCAAAAAATAGCCATTGACAGGTGTACCTGAAACGTTAGTTCGGCATAAACTGGCTGGAATATATTTGCTGTCAGCATCACCTAATAGCACTTTAAGCGGGGCATCAATCGAGAATACCAGCGCCGCTACTTGTCCCAGGGTATTCGCAATGGCGTAAATCACCATTAAAGTATTACCCATGTTGTAATACTCGCCCAGTTTCTGAAATGCGTAATACTGACCGTTAGTCATTAAGTCATCCGGGATATTACGCGAGTCAAACATCATCCCCATCGCCAGTGAGCCCAGAATGGCACAAACCGCAACCATCACCGCCAGACATAACATCCCTTTTGGAAATTCTTTTCCTGGGTTGCGCGTTTGATTAACGTAAGGAGAAATCTTCTCTGCTCCGCCAACCGCGAAAACCAGCATTGAAATAGTGGTAATGTAGGTAAAGTCGATATGAGGAATGAACGTTTCCCAGGTAATGTTTGTGGTCGCAATATGCACTTCAGTAATTGCAGGCGCGGTTACCGCCATCGCCACATACAGGAGCGACATAACAAACATCGCAATCCCTGCCACAGAACCGACGATTTTCAGCGATTTCATACCGCGTGAAGCAACCCACATAAAGAAGATAAACAGCACCAGCGTTAACCCCTGTAACGCTACGACTGAATATTCTTTGATTAACGAACCGTCGCCTTTCATCGCCCAACCGAGCGCAATCAGTATTGCCTGGGGTTTTTGTGCCAGATAGGGAATATGCACTACCCAGTAGGTCCACGCGGCGAGGTAAGCCAGTCCGGGTCCCATCGTGTGTTTAATCCAGGTACTGACCCCGCCCTTCCCATCTTTGAAGGTCGAGCCTAACTGACCAACAATTAGCGCATAAGGTGTGAAATAGAGCGCAAAGATAAACACCCATGAAAAAACAACCACCAGCCCCTGGTTGGCGTAGTTATTAACAACGTTGCCAAAACCCCAGACAGTGATAAAAGACATCAGCGCAATGTTGTACCATCGCAGCTGTTTTTCCTGAACATTCCCAGCCATAGACAAATCCTTCGCCAAAATTAAAGGGGCATCTGTAAAACGAGGGATTATGCGCGGCAAATAAGAAGTGCGGAAATAGCGAAATGCAAAATTATAACCTGCTGCACATTTTATTTTTAAACGAATAAAATTTGGAATAAAGCAAGTCAGATAGAAGAAACAAAAAAGCAGAGTGTGAAACAGTAAGTTCACACTCTTCTTGAATTCATTTACACGTGAGCAACGGGTTTCGGCGTATGACCGGCGTTGCGCAGCAGCATCAGCAAATAGATAAACGATACGCTGGCGATCATGATAAACAATAAATTATCGGAGAAATTCTGCATTAGCATGGCAGTAAATGACGGGCCAAGCAGACTTCCCACGGTATAGCTCAACAGTAAGGCCTGGTTCATCGCCACCAGTTGATGATGTTCAACTTTCTCGCAAGCCCATGCCATCGCCACCGGATATAGCGTAAAGCCAGCGGCACCGAGGATGAATAACGCTGGGGCCATCGCCGCCTGGCTAAGCATCGCGATACTGCCGAGAATGACGACAAAGACCTGAACACGCAACACCAGCAGTCGACCAAACTTATCCGCCAGACGTCCAATCGGCCATTGTCCAAGGATACCCGCACTGACCAGTACCGCCATCCAGAAACCAATGCTGGCATTGCTCACCCCTTTGTGATTGAGATACAGCGGCATCAGGCCATATAGAGATCCCAGAACGATTCCTGAGATAATGCAGCCATTCACGCCAAGCCGCGCCTGACGGAGTTTTAGCATTGACGTAATTGACGTCGAATCATGGTTTTCAGTCTGCTGATTCAGGACACGCGTAAACAACAGCGGTAAGATTCCTGCCAACGTCAAACCTGTAACCCACGGCAATACGGACATCAGCTCGGTTGAAACTTTGCTGACCAGTAACTGGCCTAAAAACGTTCCCACGTAATAAACCATCATATACGCAGCAAGCAAACGCCCACGGTTACGTGACGTCCCACTGCACATCAGCGCGCTCTCAACAACCACCCAAATCATGGCACAGCCGACGCCGGCGACAAAACGCCAAGCCAACCAGCTCCAGAATCCAATCATCAGGCCAAGGCCGGCACAGCCAGCGGCAAAAATGAAGGAGGCCAGATAATAGCTGCGGTTAAAGCCAATGCGTTTAATGACATACCCTGTCAGCAATGTACCGACAAGGTTGCCGGTAAAATAGGATGAGCTGACAACGCCTACCTGCCATGTAGACATGTGTTCCTGGGCGAGCCAAAGCGGCACGAGTGTATTTAACACCGCGATCGCCAGAGTCAACAAAAGCAGGCCAGACAGCAAAAGCATGACAGGCCGGGTATACGTGGACATGAATTAAAACCGTGAGGAAGTTCAAATTTCATGCGCATCATGCCACCGCCAAAAACATTGTCAATGGGTGAAAATACGCGCATATCGCAGCGGAGGTATTATCGATTTATATTACTCATTCATAACGCTAATGCTGGAGAGACGATTAATCTCATCTGATTGTTTTTATTGATCTAACACAAATTTCATACGCTTCGTTCAGTCGAAAAATTTCATGGTCACAGCAAACTCATATTTCCCGTCTATGCTTTCAGAGCAATGCATCGCGTCTGACCGATTTCAGACGTACCACTGACTCTCGAAAGGAGAAGAGGATGACCAAACCGTATGTTCGTCTTGATAAAAATGATGCTGCCGTTTTGCTTGTTGATCACCAGGCTGGTTTACTTTCCCTTGTACGGGATATCGAACCCGATAAGTTTAAAAATAACGTGCTGGCGCTGGGTGACCTGGCTAAGTATTTCAACTTACCTACTATTCTTACCACCAGTTTTGAAACCGGTCCTAACGGCCCATTAGTTCCAGAACTGAAAGCACAGTTTCCCGATGCACCTTACATTGCTCGCCCGGGAAATATTAACGCCTGGGATAACGAAGATTTTGTAAAAGCTGTCAAAGCGACAGGTAAAAAACAGTTAATTATTGCCGGTGTGGTAACCGAAGTTTGCGTGGCATTCCCGGCGCTTTCAGCCATTGAAGAAGGGTTTGACGTCTTTGTCGTGACTGACGCGTCAGGGACCTTTAATGAAATTACCCGGCATTCGGCGTGGGATCGCATGTCGCAAGCTGGTGCGCAATTGATGACATGGTTCGGCGTGGCGTGCGAGCTGCATCGCGACTGGCGTAATGATATTGAAGGACTGGCGACGTTGTTCTCTAACCATATTCCTGATTATCGTAATTTGATGACCAGTTATGACACGTTAACGAAGCAGAAATAAAAGAGAACCGGGGCCGAAACCCCGGTTGTTATGATTAGCTTGCGACGGCCATCCCCACGGTCATATGCAAACCATAGAATACGCCACGACCGATTAATTCCCCTGCCAGAAGCAGAATGAATGATACGGAAAGTAGCGGAACCGCAGGCTGATAACCTTTTAGCTGTGGTGCAATCCACAAGCACAGGGCAACAGCCAAAAGCACGATCCGCCAGGACATCAGCGCACCATAGTCCGGCACCAGCGCTGCGGCCTGCTGCACAGAGCTATGAATAGTCGCCAGCTCTGCGCCCTGCATCACTGACACCACGCCACTCACTACCAGGGCCAGTACAGAAATGGCTGGCAGCAGACGCATCGCCCAGCCATCGACGCCAGCCAGACTCAGCAACAGGTAACCCAGTAACGGGCCGCCCATGAACATCGTCAGGAAGAAGCCCATCGGTGTCCAGATGCTGTACCAGGTAGGTACGGTATCGATGCTGTTATAGACACGCACCATCATCCAGACAAAGACTACGCCAAGAACCATCGTCACCACCAGCCACAGCGTACGCAATGCCGGTGACAGCTTTTTCAGCATTGCCAGTAACCAGCCGATGCCACCAACAGCAAAAAAGATCGAACCGCTGGCGATTTCGTTACTCAGTGCTGAAGCCCCTACCCGGTTGAGCGAGTTAAAGGCGCGCATCGGTGAACCAAGATGAAGCATAGAGGCGATAAAGCCAATGCCCATCAGCACCCATAAACCAAACATGCAGGCAATAACACGCTGCTGGGCTTCTGCTCGCAGGTCGCCTTTGAGCAGCGCCAAAGCCAGAACGATAAAACCACCCGCTACACATTGCCCGAAGACCGTGAAGATCATCAGCGGCCATTCATGCCATCCACTTCCCATCTCACACCTCCTTCGGGTTTGCCAGATAGCCAGTGGTATCCCCGGTCGGGCGGCTGTTGGCATTGGGTTTGATCACAATATTCGGTTTGGTAAAGTGAGCTCGCGGCAACGGCGCAACGGCCGCCAGATCGCCATGTTTTTTACGCAGCTCGTCGATAGGGCCGAAATCCAGCGCCCGCAGCGGGCAAGATTCAACACAGATCGGCTTTTTCCCCTCCGCAACACGGTCATAACAACCATCGCATTTGGTCATATGGCCTTTCGTTTCGTTATATTGCGGTGCGCCATACGGGCAAGCCATATGGCAGTAGCGGCAGCCAATGCACACATCTTCATCGACCACAACAAAACCATCTTCACGTTTATGCATCGCACCGCTCGGGCAGACTTTAGTACAAGCCGGATCTTCGCAGTGGTTACATGAAATCGACAGATAGTAGGCAAACACGTTCTGGTGCCAGACACCGTTATCTTCCTGCCAGTCGCCGCCAGCATATTCATAAATGCGGCGGAAACTGACTTCTGGTGTCAAATCTTTGTAGTCTTTACAGGCCAGCTCGCAGGTTTTGCAACCGGTGCAACGGCTGGAATCAATAAAAAATCCATACTGGGTTGTCATCGGTTACTCCTTACACCTTTTCAACCTGAACAAGGTTTGTATGTGACGGATTCCCCTTAGCGAGAGGAGACGGACGTTGAGTGGTCAGTACGTTAATACAACCGCCCTTATCGACACGTTTTGTATCCGGGTCATACCAGGCACCTTCACCCAGTGCGACCACACCCGGCATCATTCGTGGCGTCACTTTCGCCTCAATATGAACCTCACCACGATCGTTAAAGATCCTGACTTTATCGCCGTTGTTGATACCGCGTTTTTGCGCATCAAGCGGGTTGATCCACATTTCCTGACGGCAAGCTGCTTTCAGCACATCAACGTTGCCGTAAGTTGAGTGAACGCGAGATTTATAGTGGAAACCCGTAAGCTGCAGCGGATACTGTTTGTTCAGCGGATCCTGATAACTTTCAAAGCCCGGCGTGTAGATCGGCAGTGGATCGATCACATCACCTTCTGGCAATTCCCAGGTAGCGGCAATGTCAGCCAGCGCCTGCGAATAAATCTCAATTTTCCCCGATGGCGTGGTCAGTGGATTTGCCTGCGGATCTTCACGGAAAGCTTTATAAGCAACGTGATGCCCTTGTGGGTCGCGCTTTTTAAAGATCCCCTGCTTACGGAACTCTTCAAACGTTGGCAGTTCAGGAATCGCTTCCCGCGACTGGGCATACAGATGCCGCATCCACTCTTCCTGGGTACGGCCCTCAGTAAACTGTTGCTCAACGCCAAGACGTTTTGCCAGTTCGCTGGTCATTTCATAGATGGTCTTACATTCAAAGCGCGGTTTAATCACCTGATCGTTGAAAATCACGTAAGACATATTCCCGCAGGATGCATCCAGTGCAAAGTCCATCTGTTCTGAAGCGGTGCAGTCAGGCAGCAGGATGTCAGCATATTTCGCCGATGAGGTCATGTGGCAGTCGATAACCACAATCAGCTCGCACTTCTTATCATCCTGAAGGATTTCATGGGTACGGTTGATTTCAGAATGCTGGTTAATCAGGCAGTTACCGGCATAGTTCCAGATCATTTTGATCGGCACATCCAGCTTATCTTTCCCGCGCACACCATCACGCAGCGCCGTCATTTCCGGGCCACGTTCAATGGCATCGGTCCACATAAACATAGAAATGCTGGTCTGGATCGGGTTTTCGAGAGTCGGCATACGGACAAACGGTAAGCTGTATGAACCTTCGCGCGCGCCGCTGTTCCCCCCGTTAATACCAACGTTACCGGTCAGAATCGCCAGCATCGAGATAGCACGGGTTGCGATTTCACCGTTAGCGTGACGCTGCGGGCCCCATCCCTGGCTGATAAACGCCGGTTTGGTACTGCCGATTTCACGAGCCAGTTTGATGATTTTGTCTGCCGGAACACCGGTGATTTGCGAGGCCCATTCCGGTGTTTTAGCCACGCCATCGGGTCCTTCACCCAGAATATAAGCTTTATAGTGACCATTTTTCGGCGCACTGGCTGGCAGTGTTTTCTCGTCGTAGCCAACGCAATATTTATCGAGGAATGCCTGATCCACCAGGTTTTCGGTGATCATGACATACGCCAGACCGTTAACCAGTGCGGCATCTGTTCCCGGACGAATAGGGATCCACTCATCTTCGCGCCCGGCACCGGTGTCGGTATAGCGCGGATCGATGATGATCATGCGAGCATTAGATTTCTGGCGCGCCTGTTCAAGATAGTAAGTCACCCCACCGCCACTCATTCGCGTTTCGCCAGGGTTATTACCAAACAGCACTACCAGTTTACTGTTTTCGATATCCGACGGGCTGTTACCATCTGCCCAGCCGCCGTAGGTATAGTTCAAACCTTCCGCAATTTGCGCGGAAGAGTAGTCACCGTAATGGTTCAGATAACCGCCGCAGCAGTTCATCAGGCGAGCAACCAGGGTATTTCCCGGCGGCCAGGAGCGGGTCATGGTGCCGCCCAGCGTACCGGTACCATAGTTCAGATAGATAGACTCGTTGCCGTACTCTTTGATCAGGCGCTGCATATTGGTCGCGATGATGTCGTAGGCTTCTTCCCAGCTAATGCGCTCGAATTTGCCTTCACCGCGCGCCCCGACTCGTTTCATCGGATATTTCAGGCGGTCCGGATTGTAGACACGGCGACGCATGGAACGCCCACGCAGACAGGCGCGCACCTGGTGCAGGCCGTCATAGTTGTCATCGCCGGTATTATCCGTTTCAACATATTTAATTTCACCGTCCACAACGTGCATACGTAGCGGGCAGCGGCTACCACAGTTAACTGTACAGGCGCTCCAGATTACCTTTTCGTCTGACTTTGCCGGAAGGGCACTATCAACAGCGTGCGCAATCCGACTAAAAGGTAATGTTAATGCGCTGCTGGCCATTGCCAGGCCGCCGATCGCTGTCGTTTTTACCAAACCACGGCGACTCACCTCAGCAGCCAATACCGCATCAGGGATTTTCGTTTTCATAATGGCTCACTCAAGCTTGCTCACGATTGATTCCAGTAACAAACCGTATTGTGTAATTATTTCTATAGCAGGTCGCTATATAGGCTTGTATACATCGAATAATTTGAAAATCAAAGAGATAGGTAGATTTTCACTCGAAAGTAGTATTACGTGTAAGTGAGGAGTAATTATTGTTCGGTATCAAAGGGAGACAAAAAAAGCGCCCGCAGGCGCTTTTTAGATTCAGAAAAATTGGGTATTAGCCAATATATTCCAGTCCGTTCATATACGGACGCAGAACTTCTGGTACTTCAATACGACCATCAGCCTGCTGATAGTTTTCCATTACTGCAACCAGCGTACGACCAACAGCCAGACCAGAACCGTTCAGGGTATGAACCAGACGGGTTTTCTTGTCCGACTTGCTGCGGCAACGTGCCTGCATACGACGTGCCTGGAAATCCCAAACGTTGGAGCAGGAAGAGATCTCACGGTAGGTGTTCTGTGCCGGGATCCATACTTCCAGGTCGTAAGTTTTGCAAGCGCCAAAGCCCATGTCGCCAGTGCAAAGGATGATTTTACGGTACGGCAGGCCCAGCAACTGCAGGACTTTTTCTGCATGACCAGTCATCTCTTCCAGCGCCGCCATTGAGTCTTCCGGGCGCACGATCTGCACCATTTCAACTTTGTCGAACTGGTGCATACGGATCAGACCACGGGTGTCACGACCATATGAACCGGCTTCAGAACGGAAGCATGGGGTGTGGGCGGTCATCTTAATTGGCAGATCATCTTCATCGATGATTTCACCGCGCACCAGGTTGGTCAGCGGAACTTCTGCCGTTGGGATCAGCGCATAGTTACTGGTGTCTGCTTCTTCTTCCAGCGGACGAGTATGGAACAGATCGCCAGCAAATTTCGGCAGCTGACCCGTACCGTACAGCGTGTCCTGGTTAACCAGGTACGGAACATAGTTCTCACTGTAGCCATGCTGTTCGGTATGCAGATCCAGCATAAACTGCGACAGTGCGCGGTGCATGCGAGCAATCTGCCCTTTCATTACCACAAAGCGGGAACCGGTCAACTTAACTGCGGCTGCAAAGTCGAGGCCAGAGTGCATTTCACCCAGCGTCACATGGTCACGAACTTCAAAGTCAAACTCACGCGGGGTGCCCCAGCGGCTGACTTCAACGTTGTCATTTTCGTCTTTACCTACCGGCACTTCATCTGCAGGCAGGTTAGGGATGGTCAGCGCGATATCGCGAATTTCAGCCTGTAAAGCATCCAGCTCGGCTTTTGCTGCATCCAGCTCTTCGCCCAGTTTGTTCACTTCCAGACGTAAAGGCTCGATATCTTCCCCGCGCGCTTTCGCCTGGCCAATGGATTTCGATCGGGAGTTACGCTCCGCTTGCAGGTTTTCCGTTTTGACCTGCAATACTTTACGACGCTCTTCAAGAGCGCCCAGCTTATCTACATCCAGCTTAAAGCCCCGGCGTGCCAGTTTTTCAGCGACTGCGTCTGGCTCATTACGCAGCAGATTGGGATCGAGCATGCTTATCCTGTGCTTATCGAATTAAATGGGAGATGTGGCCACAGCCTGCGACCACAGGGATACAGTAACAACATTACCGCAACGATAACATTAACGGTAGCGTTTTATGGGGCTATTTTGATCCTGTTCAGCCAGCCAGGCGAGCTTTTCGCCAATCTTGCCTTCAAGGCCCCTGTTTGTCGGGAAATAATAGCGTGTTTGTGCTATTTCCGGCGGGAAATAAACCTCACCGGCAGCATAAGCGTTTGCTTCATCATGAGCGTAACGATATTCCTGCCCGTAGCCCATTTCCTTCATTAATTTCGTCGGCGCATTACGCAAATGAACCGGCACGTCATAATCCGGACGTTCGCGAGCATCGGCCAGCGCGGCTTTAAACGCGGTGTAGACAGCGTTGCTTTTTGGCGCGCAGGCGAGGTACACAATCGCCTGAGCAATGGCGCGTTCACCTTCCGCCGGGCCAACGCGAGTAAAGCAATCCCAGGCCGCAATTGCCACCTGCATCGCTCGTGGATCAGCATTACCCACATCTTCAGACGCAATCGCCAGACAGCGACGCGCGACATATAACGGATCGCCACCAGCGGTAATAATTCGCGCATACCAGTACAGCGCCGCATCGGGTGCGCTACCACGTACCGACTTATGCAGTGCGGAAATGAGATCGTAAAAGCGATCGCCTTTGTTATCAAAGCGGGCGCTACGTTCACCGGCGATTTCGGTCAGTAATTCAGGTTTCAGGACCCGCTTACCGCTATCATCGACTTCGGCCATATCCGCCATCATTTCCAGCGTATTTAACGCCCGGCGCGCGTCGCCATTCACCAGTTCAGCAATGGCGCGTCGTGTTTCATCTGGCAGAACTATATCCTGACCACCATAGCCACGGGTTTTGTCTTCCATCGCCTGAGTCAGTACTTGCTCAATATCCTCTGTACTGAGGGATTTCAGCAGATAGACACGGGCACGGGAAAGCAGTGCCGAATTAAGCTCAAATGACGGGTTTTCAGTGGTTGCGCCAATAAAAGTGATGGTGCCGTCTTCAATATGTGGCAGAAATGCATCCTGCTGGCTTTTGTTGAAACGGTGAACTTCGTCAACAAAAAGAATAGTGCGGCGACCTGCATTGCGGTTTTGCCGAGCGCGCTCAATCGCCTCGCGAATCTCTTTCACGCCAGAGGTGACAGCAGAAATACGTTCCACATCAGCGTTCGCATAGCGGGCAATCACTTCAGCGAGGGTTGTTTTGCCGGTACCCGGTGGCCCCCAGAGGATCATAGAATGCAAATGCCCGGCTTCGATAGCGCGCGGCAACGGCTTCCCCGCAGCCAGCAAATGTTGCTGGCCGATATACTGTGCTAAATTTTCTGGCCGCATACGCGCGGCCAGAGGTTGAAAAGTATTATCCGAAAAATCGAGCGACAGATTGCTCACTCAGGTGCCTCTACTTACGTTGATCATCTACCGTGACGCCTTGCGGCGGGGTGAAGGTAAATTTCGCTGCATCCACAGCCCCATTTTGCTGGGATTTCAGCTGATAACTGCTGCGCTGATCGTCCTGCTCCACCGCGCTAAACTGATGGATTGTGCCATCACGTCCCACGTTAATGGTGAACTGCTTCAGATTGCCATTGCTGGCTTTCGGCGTCAGGACAAAGTCATCGCCATTCTGTTTGATATTGTACTGCTGCCAGTCGCTGGACTGGTTGCGGGCAATCAGCATAAACGGCGTATTACCGGTGGCATCTTTCAGCCAGGTTGCCGTAGCTTGCTCAACGAACGGGTTATAGAACCACAGTGTTTTACCGTCAGAAACCAGAATGCTTTCGTCAGGTTGAGTCATATGCCAGTTGAATAAGTTTGGACGTTTGACCCACAGATCGCCCTGACCTTCCTGCACCGCCGCGCCGCTACCGTCAGTCACTTTTTGTGTGAAGCTGGCGTGGAAGCTGCTGACTTTATCCAGGCGGCTTTTCAGATCGCTTGCGGCATCAGCCCAAACGCTGCTTGCTACTAAACTTGAGAGTAATGCACAGGTGATAGCAATTTTTTTCATCATTATTCCTCAAATTACGTCACTCCCGACCGGGAGCTCCCTCTACTCTCTATTCCAGGCTAATAATCAGCTTGAGGAAAGAAGAAAATACTGAATTTTCAGTTGATAGAGTGCCGGATGCGACGCTACCGCGCCTTTTCCGGCATACGATGCATTAATTAGTCAAACGGCGGTGGGGCCAGCACTTCACGATTACCGTTGTGCCCCTGTTCGCTGACAATCCCCTGCGCTTCCATCTGTTCGATAATACGCGCTGCACGGTTATAACCAATGCGGAACTGACGCTGTACGCCAGAAATTGATGCTTTGCGTTTTTCAGTGACAAACTGCACCGCCTGATCGAACAACGGATCCAGTTCTTCAGCGCCATCGAAACCGCCCGCGCCACCTTCGCTTTCACTGTCGGAGGTGATGCCATCAACATACTGTGGGCGGCCACGCGCTTTCCAGTCCTGCACCACGGCATGAACTTCCTGATCGCGAACAAAAGCACCATGAACACGTACCGGCAACGTGGAGTTCGGCCCAGAGTAAAGCATATCCCCCATACCCAGCAGTGATTCCGCGCCAGCCTGATCAAGAATGGTACGTGAGTCAATCTTACTGGATACGGTAAAGGCGATACGGGTCGGAATATTCGCTTTAATCAGACCAGTAATAACATCAACCGATGGACGCTGCGTTGCCAGTACGAGGTGGATACCCGCGGCACGGGCTTTTTGCGCCAGACGTGCTATCAGCTCTTCCACTTTTTTACCTACCGTCATCATCAGGTCGGCAAATTCGTCCACCAACACCACAATGTACGGTTCTTTTTTCAGCACCGGATGCTGGGCATCCATACTGTCACCCGGCTTCCAGTACGGGTCTGGAATCGGACGCATCATCCTATCGGCTTCAGCAATTTTTTCGTTATAACCCGCCAGATTACGCACACCCAGCGCAGACATCAGTTTATAACGACGCTCCATCTCGTTAACACACCAGCGCAGCGCGTTGGCGGCATCTTTCATATCAGTAACGACTTCCGTTAACAGGTGTGGAATGCCTTCATAAACCGAAAGCTCCAGCATTTTCGGGTCGATCATGATGAAACGAACATCTTCTGGCTGTGCTTTATAAAGCATGCTCAGGATCATCGCGTTCACACCGACAGACTTACCGGAACCGGTAGTCCCCGCAACCAACAAGTGCGGCATTTTCGCCAGATCGGCAACCACCGGCTCACCGGCGATATCTTTACCCAGCACCACGGTTAATGGCGACGGATTATCGCGGAATTTGGCGTTATCCAAAACTTCGCGTAGATAAACGGTTTGTCGTTTTTTATTCGGTAACTCCAGACCTACATAGGGTTTGCCAGGAATAACTTCAACGACACGCACCGCCACCGTCGAAAGTGAACGGGCAAGGTCCCGTGACAAGTTAGAAATGCGCGCCGCTTTTACGCCAGGTGCCAGGTTAAGTTCAAAGCGAGTGATAACTGGCCCCGGAGAGTAATTGACGACATCGGCTTTAATACGGAAATCAGCCAGACGCGCTTCCACCAGACGCGCCATTTGTTCAAGAGCAAAGGTATCTACCGGCTCCACTTCGCTCGGCGGAGGTGTCAACAAATCCAGAGAAGGCAGCGGCGTCGTCGGTTTATGCAACGGACGGCTGTCGCCATTACGCATCAACAGCGGATGAAGCAGGGTATCCTGCGGCTGTGGCGCAACTGGCTGTTGTGGCTGCTGATACTGCGGCTGCGGCGCAACTGGCTGTTGTGGCTGCTGATATTGCTGCTGCGGCGCAACCGGTTGTTGTGGCTGCTGATACTGCGGCTGCGGCGCAACTGGCTGTTGCGGCTGCTGATATTGCGGCTGTGGTGCAACCGGCTGTTGCGGCTGCTGATATTGCTGCTGCGGTGCAACCGGCTGTTGCGGCTGCTGATACTGCGGCTGCGGCGCAACTGGTTGCTGCGGCTGCTGATACTGTTGCTGCGGTGCAATCGGTTGTTGCGGCTGCTGTACAGGTTCAACAATTGGCGTAAACAGCGGTTCGTGTGGACCATCATCCAGCAACGCTTTCATTGGCGAAAATTCAAAATCATCCAGCGAGAACGGATTCGCCCCAGCCGGTTGTTCGCCGGAATAACGTTGTTGTTGAGTTTGAGCAAACTGACGAGCCAGTTCTGCCTCTGCCGCAGCATCTGCATCTTCTGTGTTCACGGGCACATCATGTTGATACTGTTCGCCATAGCGTTGCTGCTGCGTCTGGGCGAACTGACGTGCCAGTTCATCCTGCTGCATCGCATCGATTTCATCATCGTTGTACTGATCGCCAGAATCGTACTGATTACGCTGGGCTTCACGGGCTTTTTCTTCTGCCGCACGCTGTGAGGGCAGCTTAATACCGTAAGACGCCAGTTCACGACGAGTTGGCACGCGGATGCGTTTCGGTCGTGGCAACTGCGGGCCAATCCCCTCTTTGACCTGCGGACGCGGTCCACCGCTATTTGCCAGACTGAAGACTGGCGCGGCAACGGTTGCGGCAGCCCCCGTCGCCAGTGTCACTTTTTTCACACCAGATGCCAGCGGAGAAACAGCGGCAGCGGCTTCTACTGGAGGTACTGCTGCAACAGAAGGTGCTTTCAGCGAAGATTTGATCGGTTCCGGTTCTTTAACCGGTTCTGGAATCGGTTGATACCAGGCCGCAAGTTGTTCACGTTCACGGGCTCGCTTCTCTTCCACTTCTTCAAAATAGTAAAGCGGCGGACGCGTGGGTTTTGTCTCTTCTACAACGGGTTCAGGCTCCACAACAGGCTGCTGTTCAACGGGTTGCGGCTGTTGGTACAACGGCTCCTGAGCAGCTGGCTGCTGATAAGTTTGCTCCGTCTGGTATGTAGACTGTGGAGCAAAAGTGGATTGCTGCTCTTCGGCTTGCCAGGCGTTACCTGCCACCGGTTGTTCTGGCGCAGGGGCGTAATACGGTTGCTGAACAGGTTGTTCCGCCGCAGGAGCGTAGTAAGGTTGTTGCACAGGTTGTTCAGCCGCAGGCGCATAATACGGCTGCTGTGGCTGTACAGGTTGTTGCAGCGGCTCATTATATTGCACTGCAGGCTGCGCATATTGTGACTGCTGTGGGTAACCTTCCGGTGCAGGTGCAATAACCGGTTCTCCTGTTTGCGGCCCCGGTACAGGCTGCCAGGCTACTGTAGGTTGCGTAGGTGGAACATCAACAGAGGCAACTGGCGGCGTCTGAGTCACAGGTTCAACCGGTGCAGCCCAGCTTTGTGTCGCCGTGGTAGCAGCAGCTGCTACAGCAACAGGTTCGGTAATTGGCGCACCGTTTAATAATGGATCGTACTCGTCATATTCTGGCTGCGTTGCACGATTGCCCGAAAAGAGGACGTCGTCAGGGTCGGCAGCCACACCGCGTGCAGTGTAGGTAATCTCTTCTTCATCATCCATCCGCTTACCGGAGAACAACGCAGCGTCTGTTTGCCGCCCCATCGGATTAATGAATTTTTCCGCCAACCGTTTACGACGCGCTAGCGCGCCGCGAAGAATACGGGCACGGCGTGATTCATGCTGTTTGCCGTGATTTTCATCTTCATACTCTTCGTCATCTTCATACTCATCTTCATCGACCCAGGTATCATCGCGACGGGTACGATTACTGGCGAAGGTGAGAATGTTTAAAATCCAGCCGCCGAGTTTTTCAGCAATGGTCACCCATGACCAACCGGTGAACAGCGTCAGACCCGCAGCCCAAACGCAGAGCAGTGCAATAGTTCCCCCGCTACTGTGTAGCAGTGGTTGTAGCGTAGTGCTCAGTAAGCTGCCAATGACGCCACCGGAGGCAAAATACCAGATATCGTCAGCGTTGATTGCCGCCAGACCACAGGAGGTAAGGATGAGCGCCAAAACGCCAATGATGCGTAGCGAAACGGCAAAATAATCAATGTATTCGTCGCTGGACTGATGACGCCAGGCAAACCAACAACCGCCGACAATAATGACGGGAATGGTGTAAGCCATCACGCCAAAAATAAAGAACAGCGTATCTGCCAACCACGCACCGGGCATCCCACCTAAATTATGGATAGGTTCATGCCAGGCCGTTTGCGACCAGCTGGGGTCCGAAGGGTTAAAGCTTAGTAAGGCAGCCATCAACCAGACGGCAAACAGGACAATAAGGATCAGCAACGCCTCCAGAAGGCGGCGGCCGCTACTTAACTTTGTCAATGTGACTTCTTTGTCTTCAGTGTATTCCTGGCTCAAGAAAGGCTCTCCAGGTTACAGGCTTTTCCTGCCCGATGCTAAAACGGACAACAGTACCAGGTTACCCCAGTACTGTTGCTGTATGGATTAACAGGAGTGTAATCAAAATACGCCGATTTTGCACCTGTTCCGTGTTAGCGCGTCTTAATAACCAGACGATTACTCTGCTTGACTTCTTCCATAACAACGTATGTCCGTGTGTCATTGACGCCAGGCAGACGCAGCAGGGTTTCCCCCAGTAACTTACGGTAAGCTGACATATCCGGCACGCGTGTTTTCAACAGGTAGTCGAAATCACCGGATACTAAATGACACTCCTGAATTTCTTCAAGTTTTTGTACAGCGGTATTGAATTGTTCAAACACATCCGGTGCGCCACGATTCAGAGTAATCTCAACGAATACCAGAAGTGATGCATCCAGATAATGGGGGTTCAGCAGCGCCGTATAGCCCTGAATAAACCCTTGTCTTTCCAGCCGACGCACACGCTCAAGGCACGGCGTTGGGGAAAGTCCCACACGTTTAGAAAGCTCGACGTTAGAAATACGCCCATCCTTTTGCAACTCATTAAGAATGTTACGATCGATACGGTCGAGATCTTTGCCAGGGCGCTTCTTGCTATCTACCATTATTATTGTCTCTCTGTATTCCTTCCCTACTCCTGTCTGACCCTGAAACATCACTGTTCAGAGTCGCTACCCGTCACGATAGACCGAAATCATGAAGATTCACGGCGCGCAATGCCTGGGTCTACGGTGAGAAGACCGTTGCCTTGTGGCAGCTATCGACATCACGAATGGCGTCTGTCCACGCCATACGTAGATTTCACTAGCACGGTAAACATGGTATTTACATGCATGGTTATGCGCATATAAGAATACTGTTTTTTTTCTTCCTCGAATGTTTTCGCAAAACACCAGGGGATTGTCAAAGCAAAACATCGATTTTTAGTACAACATGCCAGATATTCATTAACAGGGGCGTTTATTCATCATTTAATCGGCTTATAAAGCGGGAAATTTAAGTAGCAGAGGTGATAATGACGGGAGAATTTGACCTGCTTATCGATGCTGCCGATTGCACAAATTGTTAACAAAATCGTCATACTCTTTTTTTACGTCTGTAAATTCCCTACAATCCTGCCCATTGTCTGCCAACAACTATGGGGATCTCATGGGCACGACCAAACACAGTAAACTGCTTATCCTGGGTTCAGGCCCGGCGGGATACACCGCTGCTGTCTACGCGGCGCGCGCCAACCTGCAACCTGTGCTGATTACCGGCATGGAAAAAGGCGGCCAACTGACCACCACCACGGAAGTGGAAAACTGGCCTGGCGATCCAAACGATCTAACCGGTCCGTTATTAATGGAGCGCATGCACGAACATGCCACCAAATTTGAAACTGAAATCATCTTTGATCACATCAACAAAGTTGATTTGCAAAATCGTCCGTTCCGTCTGACTGGCGATAGCGGCGAATATACTTGCGACGCGCTGATTATTGCCACCGGAGCTTCTGCACGCTATCTCGGCCTGCCATCTGAAGAAGCCTTTAAAGGCCGTGGGGTTTCTGCTTGTGCTACCTGCGACGGTTTCTTCTATCGCAACCAGAAAGTTGCGGTCATCGGCGGCGGCAATACCGCGGTTGAAGAGGCGCTGTATCTGTCTAACATCGCTTCGGAAGTGCATCTGATTCACCGCCGTGACGGTTTCCGCGCGGAAAAAATCCTTATTAAGCGTCTGATGGATAAAGTGGAGAACGGCAACATCATTCTACACACCAACCGTACGCTGGAAGAGGTGACCGGCGATCAGATGGGCGTCACTGGCGTTCGTCTGCGCGATACGCAAAACAGCGATAACATCGAGTCACTCGACGTTGCCGGTCTGTTTGTTGCTATCGGTCACAGCCCGAATACGGCTATTTTCGAAGGGCAGCTGGAACTGGAAAACGGCTACATCAAAGTACAGTCGGGTATTCATGGTAATGCCACCCAGACCAGCATCCCTGGCGTCTTTGCCGCAGGCGACGTGATGGATCACATTTATCGCCAGGCTATTACATCTGCTGGTACAGGCTGCATGGCAGCACTTGATGCGGAACGCTACCTCGATGGTTTAGCTGACGCAAAATAATTTTACAAATCAGTAACAAAAGTAAAGAAGGCGACACCATGCGACTATGGGTCGCCTTTATTTTTTCCTCGTTGTAACATTGCTCTGCAAATAATTCTGATAACTCACCTGCTAAGCGTGCAATGAATAAATCCCGTCAAAAAGAGTTAACCCGCTGGTTAAAACAGCAAAGCGTCATCTCCCAACGTTGGCTGAATATTTCTCGTCTGCTGGGCTTTGTGAGCGGCATATTGATCATTGCCCAGGCCTGGTTCATGGCGCGAATTCTGCAACATATGATTATGGAGAATATTCCCCGTGAAGCCCTGCTGCTTCCCTTTACGTTACTGGTTCTGACCTTTGTACTGCGCGCATGGGTGGTCTGGTTACGCGAACGGGTGGGTTATCACGCCGGGCAGCATATCCGCTTTGCCATCCGCCGTCAGGTTCTCGACCGTCTGCAACAAGCAGGGCCAGCGTGGATTCAGGGTAAACCGGCGGGGAGCTGGGCGACGCTGGTACTCGAGCAAATTGACGATATGCATGATTACTATGCACGCTACCTGCCGCAAATGGCGCTGGCAGTGTCGGTGCCGTTGCTGATTGTGGTGGCGATCTTCCCCTCTAACTGGGCTGCGGCGCTCATTCTGCTGGGCACAGCACCGTTAATTCCGTTGTTTATGGCGCTGGTTGGAATGGGGGCTGCCGATGCTAACCGACGTAACTTTCTCGCTCTTGCTCGCTTAAGTGGGCATTTCCTCGATCGCCTGCGCGGCATGGAAACACTGCGTATTTTTGGTCGTGGTGAAGCTGAAATTGAAAGTATTCGTTCTGCTTCGGAAGATTTCCGCCAACGGACAATGGAAGTGCTACGGCTGGCGTTTTTATCCTCCGGCATTCTCGAATTTTTTACCTCGCTGTCAATTGCGCTGGTGGCGGTCTACTTTGGTTTTTCCTATCTCGGCGAGCTGGATTTTGGTCACTACGATACTGGCGTGACGCTGGCTGCGGGTTTTCTGGCCCTGATCCTTGCGCCGGAGTTTTTCCAGCCATTACGCGATCTCGGTACGTTTTATCATGCTAAAGCCCAGGCTGTTGGTGCAGCTGACAGTTTGAAAACGTTTATGGAAACCCCGCTTGCCCATCCGCAGCGTGGTGAGGCGGAATTAGCATCGACCGATCCGGTGACCATTGAAGCCGAGGAGCTGTTTATTACATCACCAGAAGGTAAAACGCTGGCCGGACCGCTGAACTTTACTTTGCCAGCAGGCCAACGTGCAGTGTTGGTTGGTCGCAGCGGTTCAGGTAAAAGCTCACTGCTGAACGCGCTTTCTGGTTTTCTCTCATATCAGGGATCGCTACGAATCAACGGGATAGAATTACGCGATTTATCACCAGAATCATGGCGTAAACATCTCTCCTGGGTTGGGCAAAACCCACAATTACCGGCAGCAACACTACGGGATAACGTACTACTGGCGCGACCTGATGCCAACGAACACGAGTTACAAGCAGCACTGGATAACGCCTGGGTCAGTGAGTTTCTACCGCCCCTGCCACAAGGCGTTGATACGCCTGTTGGTGACCAGGCTGCCCGCCTTTCCGTGGGGCAGGCGCAGCGCGTGGCGGTGGCCCGAGCATTACTGAATCCCTGTTCGCTATTACTGTTGGATGAACCCGCTGCCAGCCTTGATGCTCACAGTGAACAGCGCGTAATGGAGGCGCTTAATGCCGCCTCTCTGCGCCAGACAACGTTAATGGTCACCCACCAGTTAGAAGATCTTGCTGACTGGAATGTCATTTGGGTAATGCAGGATGGTCAGATTATTGAGCAAGGACGTTACGCGGAATTAAGTGTGGCTGGTGGCCCATTCGCCACATTACTGGCCCATCGTCAGGAGGAGATTTAAATGCGCGCTTTGCTACCCTATCTGGCACTGTATAAACGTCATAAATGGATGTTAAGTCTTGGTATCGTGCTGGCAATTGTCACGCTGCTCGCCAGCATCGGTCTGTTGACACTTTCGGGCTGGTTCCTCTCCGCCTCAGCGGTTGCGGGGGTTGCCGGACTGTACAGCTTCAACTATATGCTACCCGCTGCGGGCGTGCGTGGCGCAGCAATCACCCGTACTGCCGGGCGCTATTTTGAACGCCTGGTAAGTCACGATGCGACTTTCCGCGTGTTGCAGCATCTGCGCATTTACACCTTCAGCAAATTACTGCCCCTCTCCCCTGCCGGACTGGCGCGCTATCGTCAGGGCGAATTACTCAACCGCGTGGTGGCGGATGTTGATACGCTCGATCATCTTTACCTGCGCGTTATCTCACCGCTGGTAGGCGCTTTTGTGGTGATTATGGTGGTGACAATCGGGTTAAGTTTCCTTGATTTCACCCTCGCCTTTACGCTGGGCGGCATTATGTTACTGACGCTTTTCCTGATGCCACCACTGTTTTATCGTGCGGGAAAAAGCACCGGGCAAAATCTGACTCATCTTCGCGGGCAGTATCGCCAACAACTGACGGCCTGGCTGCAAGGGCAAGCTGAGCTGACCATTTTTGGTGCCAGCGATCGTTATCGCACGCAGTTAGAGAATACCGAAATTCAGTGGCTGGAAGCGCAACGTCGTCAATCTGAACTCACCGCATTGTCGCAAGCGATAATGCTGCTCATTGGCGCGTTAGCGGTGATCCTGATGCTGTGGATGGCGTCTGGCGGCGTTGGCGGCAATGCTCAACCCGGCGCGTTAATTGCCCTGTTTGTCTTCTGCGCGTTAGCCGCGTTTGAAGCACTGGCACCAGTAACGGGTGCATTTCAGCATCTGGGGCAAGTCATTGCCTCTGCCGTACGGATCACTGACTTAACGGATCAAAAACCGGAAGTCACCTTCCCTGATACCCAAACTCGTGTTGCCGATCGCGTTTCGCTGACGTTACGGGATGTTCAGTTCACTTATCCGGAGCAATCCCAACAGGCACTTAAAGGGATTTCTCTTCAGGTAAACGCCGGAGAACATATAGCGATTCTCGGGCGAACCGGATGCGGCAAATCAACATTGTTACAACTGCTGACCCGCGCATGGGACCCGCAACAGGGCGAGGTTTTGCTTAACGATAGCCCCATAGCCAGCCTGAATGAAGCGACTCTACGACAGACCATCAGCGTTGTGCCACAGCGAGTGCATCTGTTTAGCGCCCCGCTGCGTGATAATCTGTTACTCGCCTCACCTGGCAGTAGTGATGAGGCTCTGGCGGAGATCTTGCGTCGCGTTGGTCTGGAGAAGCTGCTCGAGGATGCAGGTCTCAACAGTTGGTTAGGTGAAGGCGGACGCCAGCTCTCCGGTGGTGAACTGCGCCGTCTGGCTATCGCCCGTGCGCTGTTACATGATGCGCCACTGGTACTGCTGGACGAGCCTACAGAAGGCTTAGATGCCACAACCGAAAGTCAGATCCTTGAATTGCTTGCAGAAATGATGCGTGAGAAAACGGTGTTAATGGTCACCCATCGACTTCGCGGACTCTCTCGTTTCCAACAGATAATAGTGATGGACAACGGGCAAATTATTGAGCAAGGTACTCACGCAGAACTGCTTGCCCGACAGGGGCGTTATTACCAGTTTAAGCAGGGTTTGTAAGCTATTATTGAACGATCCGACTTGCGTGGAGTTTTGCGGTCATGCGCCTGGTTCAGCTTTCTCGCCATTCAATAGCCTTCCCTTCCCCGGAAGGCGCATTACGTGAGCCTAACGGCCTGCTGGCACTGGGGGGCGATCTTAGCCCTGCGCGCCTGTTAATGGCTTACCAGCGTGGTATTTTTCCGTGGTTTTCTCCAGGCGACCCCATCCTCTGGTGGTCGCCCGATCCCCGCGCGGTGCTATGGCCAGAATCACTGCATATCAGCCGTAGTATGAAGCGATTTCATAAACGCTCGCCCTATCGAGTCACGATGAATTACGCTTTTGGTCAGGTCATTGAAGGCTGTGCCAGCGATCGCGAAGAAGGAACCTGGATCACGCGTGGCGTGGTCGAAGCCTACCATCGCCTTCACGAACTCGGTCATGCCCACTCTATTGAAGTCTGGCGTGAAGATGAGCTTGTCGGCGGTATGTACGGCGTGGCCCAGGGAACGCTATTTTGTGGCGAGTCCATGTTCAGCCGGATGGAAAATGCGTCTAAAACGGCGCTTCTGGTATTCTGTGAGGAATTTATTGGTCATGGCGGTAAGCTTATCGACTGCCAGGTACTTAACGATCACACAGCGTCGCTTGGTGCCTGCGAAATTCCCCGCCGGGATTACCTCAATTATCTCAATCAAATGCGCCTCGGACGATTGCCGAATAATTTCTGGGTACCACGGTGCTTGTTTTCACCACAAGAATGAATGTTTTCGGCACATTTCTCCCCAGAGTGTTATAATTGCGGTCGCAGAGTTGGTTACGCTCATTACCCCGCTGCCGATAAGGAATTTTTCGCGTCAGGTAACGCCCATCGTTTATCTCACCGCTCCCTTATACGTTGCGCTTTTGGTGCGGCTTAGCCGTGTGTTTTCGGAGTAATGTGCCGAACCTGTTTGTTGCGATTTAGCGCGCAAATCTTTACTTATTTACAGAACTTCGGCATTATCTTGCCGGTTCAAATTACGGTAGTGATACCCCAGAGGATTAGATGGCCAAAGAAGACAATATTGAAATGCAAGGTACCGTTCTTGAAACGTTGCCTAATACCATGTTCCGCGTAGAGTTAGAAAACGGTCACGTGGTTACTGCACACATCTCCGGTAAAATGCGCAAAAACTACATCCGCATCCTGACGGGCGACAAAGTGACTGTTGAACTGACCCCGTACGACCTGAGCAAAGGCCGCATTGTCTTCCGTAGTCGCTGATTGTTTTACCGCCTGATGGGCGAAGAGAAAGAACGAGTAAAAGGTCGGTTTAACCGGCCTTTTTATTTTGTGATATGTATGAAGTACTTTGGAAGTATAAATCCATAACTTGTCTCGATGTAGATATACTGCACAACTTGTTTACAGTATGAGCAAACAATAATTATCATTAAAATTCTTCTTGACCGTTTTACTCCAACTCCCTATAGTAGCGCCCCGTTGCCCCCCATGAGGTCAGGCAGCAAAACAATTTGGTGAGGTGTCCGAGTGGCTGAAGGAGCACGCCTGGAAAGTGTGTATACGGCAACGTATCGGGGGTTCGAATCCCCCCCTCACCGCCATATTTAAAGAAGAGCTCGTACGAAAGTGCGAGCTTTTTTTTTCGCATTTTATCTGCCTGTACGGCAGTGAACATGGTGGGCGGGTGGAGTATGTTACCAGTGAATTTCTAAGCTGCCTGTACGGCAGTGAACGCCAACTTTCACAGCCTTTGCAAGATTGTTCCTTTCTAAGCTGCCTGTACGGCAGTGAACTCAAATACTACACGTTTAGTCCGTTGTTAATAAAGCAAAACCATCTCATTTTCCTGCTGTCACCCTTTTTTATCCTTACCTTTTCCAGCAGCACTAATTATCAACAACTTACCTTTACCTCCAAAAATAGGGTTTTCACCGTTCCACCCCATAAATAAAAAGTCCGCAACCTCTTTCGAGATTACGGACTTCACCAACCTACCTGACAATTAGATTAATGCGCTGCTTCCGCCTTGTGCTTTTGTGCACTCTGGAATCCATAAGTCAGCTCATTTTTCTCTTTATCCAGCGCGACGGTGACCTGACCGCCGTCCACCAGCGAACCAAACAGCAGTTCGTTGGCGAGCGGTTTTTTCAGGTTGTCCTGGATGACACGCGCCATCGGACGAGCGCCCATTGCCCGGTCGTAACCTTTCTCAGCCAGCCAGTTACGCGCTTCCTGGCTCACTTCCAGAGAAACACCTTTCTGATCCAGCTGAACCTGCAACTCGACGATGAATTTATCCACCACCTGATGGATCACGTCGGTTGACAGATGATCGAACCAGATAATGTTGTCGAGACGGTTACGAAACTCCGGCGTAAAGATCTTCTTGATCTCTTCCATCGCATCGGTGCTGTTATCCTGGTGGATAAGACCAATGGATTTGCGCTCAGTTTCCCGTACCCCGGCGTTGGTGGTCATCACCAGCACCACGTTACGGAAGTCCGCTTTGCGTCCGTTGTTATCGGTCAGCGTACCGTTGTCCATCACCTGCAACAGAATATTGAACACGTCCGGATGCGCTTTCTCGATTTCGTCCAGCAGCAGTACCGCGTGCGGATGCTTGATTACCGCATCGGTCAGCAGCCCCCCCTGATCAAAACCAACGTATCCCGGAGGCGCACCAATCAGACGGCTGACGGTATGGCGTTCCATATACTCGGACATATCAAAGCGCAGAAGCTCAATGCCCAAAGCTTTCGAAAGCTGTACCGTCACCTCTGTTTTCCCGACCCCGGTAGGGCCGGCAAACAGGAACGAACCGACCGGTTTATGTTCGTGACCTAAACCTGCACGCGCCATCTTAATGGCTTCAGTCAGCGCCTCAATGGCTTTATCCTGACCGAAGACCAGCATTTTCAGGCGATCGCCGAGGTTTTTCAGGGTATCGCGGTCACTCTGAGAAACACTCTTCTCTGGAATGCGTGCAATACGGGCCACCACGGACTCAATATCCGCCACATTAACGGTTTTCTTGCGTTTGCTGACCGGCATCAGACGCGCGCGAGCGCCCGCTTCGTCGATAACATCAATCGCTTTATCCGGCAGATGACGATCGTTAATGTATTTCACCGCCAACTCTACCGCCGCACGCACCGCTTTTGCGGTATAACGCACGTCGTGGTGCGCTTCATACTTCGGTTTCAGGCCATTGATGATTTGAACAGTTTCTTCGATCGACGGTTCAGTAATATCAATTTTCTGGAAGCGACGCGCCAGAGCACGGTCTTTCTCGAAAATGTTGCTGAACTCCTGATAGGTTGTCGAACCAATTACGCGAATTTTACCGCTGGAGAGCAGCGGTTTGATCAGGTTAGCCGCATCGACCTGGCCACCAGACGCTGCACCCGCACCGATAATGGTGTGGATCTCATCAATAAACAGGATGCTGTTAGTGTCCTGCTCCAGCTGCTTGAGCAACGCTTTAAAACGTTTTTCAAAGTCGCCGCGATATTTAGTGCCCGCTAACAGAGAACCGATATCGAGAGAGTAAATCGTACAGTCAGCCATCACTTCCGGCACATCGCCCTGAACAATTCGCCAGGCAAGACCTTCCGCAATCGCGGTTTTACCGACACCAGATTCCCCCACCAGCAGCGGGTTGTTTTTACGGCGACGGCAGAGAACCTGAATAGCACGCTCCAGCTCCTTCTCACGACCAATCAGTGGGTCGATTCCGCCCACTCGCGCAAGCTGATTCAGGTTCGTCGTGAAATTCTCCATACGTTCCTCCCCACCAGCTTGTTCTTCGCTGTTTGGCTGGCTGCCAGGATCAGAAGACTGTGTCGGCTCGTCTTTACGCGTGCCATGAGAGATAAAGTTCACCACATCGAGACGGCTGACTTCATGTTTGCGCAACAGATATGCCGCCTGCGACTCCTGTTCGCTAAAGATAGCGACCAGAACGTTTGCACCGGTAACCTCATTGCGACCGGAGGACTGGACATGGAAGACCGCACGTTGCAGTACACGCTGAAAACTCAGCGTCGGCTGTGTGTCGCGCTCCTCTTCACTGGCAGGCAGAACGGGTGTGGTTTGTTCAATAAAGGCTTCCAGTTCCTGACGGAGCGCAACCAAATCCACAGAACACGCTTCCAGCGCCTCCCGGGCAGATGGGTTACTGAGCAGCGCCAGTAACAAGTGCTCGACGGTCATAAACTCATGACGGTGCTCGCGCGCTCTGGCGAAAGCCATATTTAAACTGAGTTCCAGTTCTTGATTGAGCATAGGCACCTCCCCCAATTTTTATGCCTGCATTCAGGCTTTTTCTAGCGTACACAGCAATGGATGCTCATTCTCCCTCGCGTACTTGTTCACCATCGCCACTTTGGTTTCTGCAACCTCGGCGGTAAAGACTCCGCAAATGGCCTTCCCCTGGTAGTGAACAGCGAGCATCAATTGCGTTGCACGTTCTACATCATAAGAAAAGAATTTTTGTAACACGTCAATAACAAACTCCATCGGAGTGTAATCATCATTGACTAATATCACTTTATACATAGATGGCGGTTTTAGCGCGTCGCGAACTTTTTCTTCCGCCAGTTGATCAAAGTCCAGCCAGTCGTTCGTTTTACCCATTGTCAGTTATCATCTTCGGTTACGGTTATCGGCAGAACGCCCTGCCGCTGACAAGAGCTTATTTGCCTGACCAATCTACTCCACATGATAGATAACTATCATCTATCGTTGGCATCAGCGACATCTGTCACATTCCTGTCAATAGCGTTAACTGCTTCAAATTTTTGATTCATACCTGCCCCCTGGCCCCTGTCAAATGCTTGACGGCTCGCCCTAATTCTCTAAATTGTATTTCTAGAGTTGGCGAGGTTTTGAACAGCCCCCTCTCTGACCCCGGTTTATTCCATCTTACTTGTATAAGATTTGCGAAGGATGTCGAAGCATGGAAAAGGGTACTGTTAAGTGGTTCAACAATGCCAAAGGGTTTGGTTTCATCTGCCCTGAAGGCGGCGGCGAAGATATTTTCGCTCATTATTCCACCATTCAGATGGATGGTTACAGAACGCTAAAAGCTGGACAATCCGTTCAGTTTGATGTCCACCAGGGGCCAAAAGGCAATCACGCCAGTGTTATTGTGCCCGTCGAAGTAGAAGCGGCAGTCGCATAGCTCTTCTGTCTCATTGTGTACATCCTAAAGGCAAAATGCCAGCCCGATCGGCTGGCATTTTTATCTCAAAAATTACTCTCGAGCCAGAGCATCTACTGGATCCAGTCGTGCCGCATTTCGTGCGGGTAACCAGCCAAATAAAATCCCGGTGACCGTCGAGCAGAGAAACGCCAGCAGCAGCGCCAACGGTGAAAAACCAATCTCCCAGCCGGGTAAGAAAAGCTGCAAGGTGAAAGCAATTAACAGTGACAGTGTTATTCCCAACGCGCCACCGACCAGGCAAACCAGTACGGCTTCGATCAGGAACTGTTGCAACACATCACTTGCTCGCGCACCTACAGCCATGCGAATGCCAATTTCCCGCGTCCGCTCGGTCACTGACACCAGCATAATATTCATTACACCAATACCGCCCACCACTAGCGAAATCACCGCCACCAGCGTCAGAAACAGTTGTAAAGTACGTGTGGTCTTTTCAACGGTTTTCAAGACGCCGTCCATGTTCCAGGTAAAGAAATCCTTCTTACCGTGGCGCAGTGAAAGTAAACGCGTGAGTTGCTGTTCCGCCTCAGCGCTGTCAAAGCCTTCTTTCACCCTGACAGTAATGGAGTTCAGCCACGACTGACCCATAACTCGCCCGGACATCGTGCTGTATGGCAGCCAGACACGCAGCACTTTACTGCTACCAAACATCGACTGTTTTTCTTCCGCCACACCAATGACTCTGGCGGGCATATTGCCGACCAGAATCACCTCGCCAACCACATCTGCTTTATGGGGGAAAAGCTGGCGGCGAGTATTACTGTCGAGAACCACGACCTGCGCACGACCGTTCAGCTGCTCCTGATTAAAGGTGTTCCCTTCACTGAAGGTCATGCCATAGACATTAAAATAATCGCCGCTCACGCCATTGGCACTGGCAGCCACATCAACATTGTTATAACGCAGGCGCAGGTTTTGCGAGACGGCAGGTGTGGCTGAGGCGACCCACGGTTGTTTTTGGATGGCGATTAAGTCATCGTACTTCAGCGCCTGCTGATATTGCGGATCGTCATCGCCAAAATCTTTCCCGGGATAGACATCAATAGTATTCGTACCAATAGAACGAATATCCGCCAGCACCATTTGTTTGGCGGCGTCGCCCACCACGACAATTGAAACCACCGACGCAATACCGATAATAATCCCCAGCATGGTCAGTAAAGTACGCATTTTATTCGCTGCCAGCGCCCGCCATGCCATCGTCAGCGCCTCGTTAAAACCGCTGGCAAACTGCCGCCAGCCAGACGCCGTGTTGACAACAGGTTCCGTCCCGCCAGCAACATTCACTTTTTCAATGGCGGGAGGATTGCGCACAATTTCACCGTCGCGAATTTCGATCACCCGCTCGGCCTGAGCAGCGACCTGCGGATCGTGGGTAACGATAATCACCGTATGCCCGCGATCGCGCAGCTGATGCAGGATCGCCATCACCTCTTCGCCAGAATGGCTGTCCAGTGCGCCGGTTGGTTCATCGGCAAGAATTACCTGACCGCCGTTCATCAATGCCCGCGCGATGCTGACACGCTGTTGCTGACCACCCGAAAGCTGTGCCGGATAATACTCTGTACGGTCTTCCAGCCCCAGTCGTTGCAGCAACTCCTGGGCGCGAAGCAGCCGCTGTTTCCGCTCAAGACCAGCATAGACGGCGGGTACTTCAACGTTCTGCTCGGCGGTTAAATGCGAAAGCAAATGGTAACGCTGGAAAATAAAGCCGAAATGCTCGCGGCGTAGTTGCGCCAGCGCATCGGCGTCCAGCGTGGCAACATCCTGACCGGCGACGCGATAGGTGCCGCTGGTGGCCTTATCCAGGCAGCCGAGAATATTCATCAGGGTCGATTTACCGGAACCTGAAGCGCCGACAATCGCCACCATCTCACCGGCATAAATATCGAGGCTGATGCCCTTCAGCACCTCAACCTGCTCATCACCGGCAGGATAGCTGCGACGAATATCCTTTAATTCGAGCAAGGGTGTCATTGCGCAGCTCCTGGTTTGGCCTCACCAATCACCACTTCATCGCCAGCTTCCAGCCCTTTGACAATCTCAACATCGGTATCGTTACGTGCGCCAATCGTCACTTCACGCTCGCGTGTTTCACCATTACGCAACAATTTGACTTTATAACGATTATCGCCAACCGGATCGCCTAACGCCGACAGAGGGATCGTCAGCACATTTTTCACATCGGTGAGCTGAATATGCACTTGCGCGGTCATATCCAGCCGCAGCAAACCATTGGGGTTGGGTACTTCAAAACGGGCGTAATAGAAAATAGCGTCGTTAACCTTTTCCGGCGTCGGTAGCACATCCTTGATTTGCCCCTCGTAGCGCGTCAGTGGATCGCCAAGCACCGTAAACCAGGCTTTTTGCCCCGGCTTCAGGTGGATTACATCCGCTTCAGAAACCTGCGCTTTTACCAGCATGGTACTCATATCTGCCAGCGTCAGAATGTTCGGTGCTTGTTGTGCGGCAATCACCGTCTGGCCTTGCAGAGTGGTGATTTGCGTGACTTCCCCGGCCATCGGGGCAACGATGCGAGTGTAATCGAGATTGGTTTTAGCCGTATCGAGAGAGGCCTGATTGCGCTTGATTTGCGCGTCAATGGTGCCAATTTGCGCCTGTTTCACAGCCATCTCCGTCGCGGCGGTATCGAGATCCTGCTGTGAAACCGCTTGCGTTTGTGCAAGACGTTGCTGACGGGAATACGTCACCCGCGCCAGTTTCAGCTCCGCTTCCGCCTGCTGCCGCTGCGCGCGTAGCTCCATCAGCGTTGCTTCCACCTCCTTAATCTGGTTTTCAGCCTGTTCAGGATCAATAACCCCTAAAAGCTGGTCTTTTTTTACTTTATCGCCAATCGCCACCGACAGCGTTTTCAACTGACCGCTGACCTGCGCGCCCACGTCAACCTTACGCAGCGCGTCCAGCTTTCCGGTCGCCAGCACGCTTTGCTGTAAATCACCGGGGCGCACAATCAGTGTCTGATAAGTCGGCACGGGGGCGTTAAGAATTCTCCATAACGTAATCAGTCCGGCGATGACTATCACCAGCGCAATAACGTAACGCTTCTTCACGGTTTTCCGCTTTTTCATAAATATTCTGAATACTCCATATGCCAATCCGGGTCATTAACTTCAACGAAATATCAACAAAACCCTAAAATTTACGTTAGTAATCACACTATTGATGTTTGGTTAAGATACGCAATGGTGAAATCGACGTCATGTATAACCATTGATTTCATGAATATGTCGCAGCTAACTGAACGGACCTTTACGCCATCTGAATCTCTCAGCAGCCTGTCACTTTTTCTTAGTCTGGCACGTGGACAGTGTCGGCCGGGTAAATTCTGGCATCGCCGTAGTTTTCGCCAGAAATTTTTGCTGCGCTCGTTGATTATGCCGCGTTTAAGCGTTGAGTGGATGAACGAACTTTCCCACTGGCCTAATCTCAATGTGTTGTTAACGCGCCAGCCGCGACTGCCTGTGCGTCTGCATCGCCCTTACCTTGCGGCGAATCTTAGCCGTAAGCAATTGCTGGAGGCGTTACGTTACCATTATGCGTTACTCCGCGGGTGTATGTCGGCGGAAGAATTCAGCTTATATTTGAATACCCCCGGGCTGCAACTGGCGAAGCTGGAAGGCAAAAACGGCGAGCAGTTCACACTTGAGCTGACCATGATGATCTCAATGGATAAAGAAGGTGACAGCACCATCCTGTTTCGCAACAGCGAAGGTATTCCTCTGGCAGAGATCACGTTTACCCTGTGTGAATATCAGGGGAAAAGAACAATGTTTATTGGCGGACTGCAAGGCGCAAAATGGGAAATCCCACATCAGGAAATCCAGAATGCGACGAAAGCCTGCCACGGGCTATTTCCCAAACGCCTCGTGATGGAAGCGGCCTGTCTGTTTGCCCAACGTTTGCAGGTAGAGCAGATTATTGCCGTCAGCAATGAAACGCATATTTACCGCAGCCTGCGTTATCGCGATAAAGAAGGCAAGATCCACGCTGATTACAACGCTTTCTGGGAATCGGTTGGCGGCGTATGTGATGCTGAACGCCATTACCGCCTTCCAGCACAGATAGCACGAAAAGAGATTGCCGAAATCGCCAGTAAAAAACGGGCTGAATACCGTCGGCGCTATGAGATGCTCGACGCTATTCAGCCACAAATGGCCACGATGTTTCGCGGTTAATCCGCGCGACCGCGCGCCAGCCACAGCACGCGTGAGAACATTTTTTTCAGCAGCGTCGGTACGGAATCCACACCACGACGTCCGGCCTCCATTGCCACTTCAATGGCAAGATCGGGTTTGGAAGAGCGATGGATCGCTTTCGAGATAATTTTGCGCAGATTCATCGGTACATTTTCCGGGATTTGCGCCACGCGGTGGAACACATCGGAAAATCCCTGGCGATACATAAAATGTTCCATATCCAGCGCCGGTAACGCCGTTAAATGTTCTCGTTCGGCTTCCCGATCGTTATTCAACAGGCTGCGTACCGTAGCGGCATATTTCTTCCCTGCTTCATCGCCATCGACCAGTACATGCCATTCAATCCCCATTCGCCGGGCAAATTTCACCAGTGGTTTTAGCCCGGACTGGGCAAATTCAATGACCTTAATCCCTTCGGCATCGAAATGGTGTCCACACTGGCGCGCCAGTTCGTTGATAACCCAGGTTTCTGTTTCCCCTTCCACCAGCAGCCAGCAGCGTGCAAACAGCGATGATGGACGATTAAAACGAATGTGGAAAGAGATGCGTCGGCTATCTTCGGTACTCAAACCACTCGGCCCCAGACGCCAGGCGGCAACGCGCGAGGACTCACGTACCAGTCGGCAAACATGCTCTACCGGCGTTAACGAAAGCAACTCTCCCGAGTTGGTAGTAGCGATGCGCTGCAATGGCAGAAGATTCAACAGATGCCAGGCAACTGAAAGCATAATGGGGTGTAAACGGGTTTCTGGATCTTCGATCAGCAACAATGGACGGGCGTCTTTATCCAGTCGCAATGTGCCTTTTGCCTGCAACAAAGTAGCAAACAGGCCGAGCAAAATAACCCGATACGAGCGCCCACCAGGTCGGTCAATCATCCGGTTGATGATATCCAGATAGCGCCAGCTTCGTTGCTCATTGCTGGCTCGCCGCCGCATTAAACGATATCGCGCCTGTCCGGCCCCCTGCTCAGAGAAATAATGCTCAAGCAGCTGTACCATTGCGGAAAGTCCCTGACGAATCTGTCCATCAGAGAGATTTTGCGGATGTGAGGACAACTCACGGGCGAGGAAATCGAGCTGGCGCGCGGTGACTTCCACATTAGGGACATTTGGCACCGTGCCGTTACGAATACGGCGCATAAAACGGGCATCACGCAAGCGCAGCACCGGCATTAAACGCACCAGATGGCGTGCCTGATCGTTAATATCCTCGACATCAATCGGATGTCCGTCTTTATCGAGAAAACTGCGGAGTGTCATCACGCTGCCGTCTTCCGCACTCTCCCCTTCCAGACGATAAAAAATACGGTGATAGCCATCGGTGCATGGCGTCCAGCACGCTTCCAGTGGCCGATAGCGGCGTACCCGATGTCGGCCTGGCAGCGATTCGCGGAAGGTCAAAATAATATGCAGATGATGTTCCCGTCCGTTGATATCTCCCGGCGGGAACCAGAAATCGTCGCGCTCAAAATGGTAGAGATCTGATTCTGGCGATAGCAGCAGGGTTAAGGCGTCCAGCAAGCTGGATTTACCCCACGCGTTCTCCCCAATCAGGACGTTGTTTTGTTCCAGCATCAACGACAAACGGTTGATACCGCGAAAACCCACAATTTCAACGCGCTCAAGAATCATATCCCCTCCAGAAATATGTGACTTATCCTTTACGCTGGCAGTATAACGGGAAAGGCCATGCTAATACGTGATGACATCACATTTAAGCATGGCAAATGTCTGAAAAATGAGCGAATAATCGCGTTATACTCCCTCTTGCTGATAAGCCTGCAAAAACAACAAAATCAAATAATTAGCATGATAAATTATTTTTTATTACGCCTAAAGGATTAAATCTTTTGCTTGCACTACACTGTCAATCAGACAAATGACTATATGGGGCAACCCGCTGTTGCCCTAAATCAAATTTACTGGATTTATTTATCTGGTGAATGACTCGCCTTCGTTTTTAAAATAGCCGCGCATTATTTCCGTCGTCACTTTTTTACGACGACCCTATAAAACGACCATATTTTTCACAGGGTCAATTTTTAATTGAGGTGGATATGTTCAGAAAATTAGCAGCTGAATGTTTTGGTACTTTCTGGCTTGTTTTTGGTGGCTGTGGTAGTGCCGTACTGGCCGCAGGCTTCCCGGAATTAGGCATTGGTTTTGCCGGCGTGGCGCTGGCATTCGGTTTGACCGTTCTGACAATGGCCTTTGCTGTTGGTCATATTTCTGGTGGTCATTTTAACCCGGCGGTCACTATTGGCTTATGGGCTGGCGGACGTTTTCCGGCAAAAGAAGTCGTTGGCTACGTAATTGCCCAGGTTGTCGGCGGTATTGTTGCGGCGGCGCTGCTGTATTTAATTGCCAGTGGTAAAACGGGTTTTGACGCGGCAGCCAGCGGTTTTGCTTCTAACGGTTATGGCGAGCATTCGCCAGGCGGTTATTCCATGCTTTCCGCGCTGGTAGTTGAACTGGTATTGAGTGCGGGCTTCCTGTTAGTGATCCACGGCGCAACCGACAAATTCGCTCCGGCAGGTTTTGCGCCGATCGCTATTGGTCTGGCCTTAACCCTGATTCACTTAATCAGTATTCCGGTGACTAACACTTCTGTTAACCCGGCGCGCAGCACCGCGGTTGCTATCTTCCAGGGCGGCTGGGCGTTAGAACAACTGTGGTTCTTCTGGGTGGTGCCAATTGTCGGCGGTATTATCGGTGGTCTGATTTACCGGACTCTACTGGAAAAACGTAATTAATTAGCATTGGCATTTTATCTGCCCTGGTTGTTTTATCTTCGACGTTACAAACCGCACGGGTGTTGGTGGCGTCAAAATCGCTGAAGCGTTCCCCGAAGGCCGGGGCAGCCCACATGGATGTGGGCTGAGGGCGCGTCTTACAGGGACGTTACCTCGCGCCCGACCCGGTAGCCGAAGGGGATAAGCTGAAGGTACCGCGCAGCGGCGATTTTGTTCGCCAGAGCCCGGGGGTGCAGGGGGCGGCGGCGACTGGCCGCCCCCTGCGCGCTCCCTGCGCCAGTGGCTTTATATGGCATTGCACATGAAAGGAGCGCAACAATGCTAAACACTAATATAGAATTAAAAATCCCCCTCTGATGCATAACATTTCCTTTTAATTGCAACTTTACTCGTCCTTCCGCTTTCAGTAGTGTGTCATCGCGCATTTCGACTTCATCTTTGCAAGGACTGGGTTTTCATGTTTTCTGGGCTGTTAATCATTCTGGTTCCCCTGATTTTGGGTTACCTCATTCCGCTTCGCCAAAAAGCTGCATTAAAAGTTATTAATCAGCTATTAAGTTGGATGGTTTACCTCATTCTCTTTTTTATGGGTATCAGTCTGGCGTTTCTCGATAACCTCGCCAGTAACCTGTTGGCGATTCTGCATTATTCTGCTGTCAGTATTACCGTTATTTTACTGTGTAATATTGCCGCCCTGATGTGGCTGGAGCGCGGTCTGCCATGGCGCAATCACCATCAGCAAGAAAAACTCCCGTCGCGTATTGCGATGGCACTGGAGTCGCTAAAACTGTGCGGCGTAGTAGTGATTGGTTTTGCCATTGGTCTGAGTGGACTGGCTTTCTTACAACACGCGACCGAAGCCAGTGAATACACCTTAATTCTGCTACTTTTCCTCGTCGGTATTCAGTTGCGCAATAATGGCATGACCTTAAAGCAGATTGTCCTTAATCGCCGGGGAATGATTGTCGCCGTGGTGGTGGTTGCCAGTTCATTAATTGGTGGTTTAATTAACGCCTTTATTCTTGATCTTCCCATCAATACCGCGCTGGCAATGGCCTCCGGTTTCGGCTGGTATTCTCTTTCCGGTATTTTATTGACCGAATCTTTTGGTCCAGTAATCGGGAGCGCGGCGTTTTTTAATGATCTGGCCCGTGAGCTGATTGCTATTATGTTAATCCCTGGGCTGATTCGCCGTAGCCGCTCTACTGCACTGGGCTTATGCGGTGCGACGTCGATGGATTTCACCCTGCCCGTTCTTCAACGTACAGGCGGGCTGGATATGGTCCCGGCGGCGATTGTTCACGGTTTTATTCTTAGTCTGTTAGTGCCGATTCTCATCGCCTTTTTCTCTGCATAATACCTCTCTGGCGGTAGATCCCTGCCGCCAAAATTGCGCTAAATCAATCTCCCTTAAAGTTGCATTAAAAATCTCTTTTATCCCCGCGTTAAGCGTCTTAACCTTAAACATGTATATTAAATATAACTTTAAAAGGTGTGATCATGTTTTGTGTGCAATGTGAACAAACTATCCGTACTCCGGCAGGAAACGGCTGCTCATACGCGCAGGGGATGTGTGGTAAAACGGCGGAAACCTCTGACCTTCAGGATTTACTCATCGCGACGCTGCAAGGGCTTTCGGCCTGGGCAGTGAAAGCACGTGAATACGGCATCATCAACCACGATGTAGACAGCTTTGCGCCACGTGCCTTTTTCTCAACCCTGACCAACGTTAACTTCGATTCTCCGCGTATTGTCGGCTACGCTCGTGAAGCGATTGCCCTGCGCGAGGCGCTGAAAGCACAGTGCCTGGCTGTAGATGCCAACGCCCGCGTCGATAACCCGATGGCTGACCTGCAACTGGTGAGTGACGATCTCGGCGAGCTGCAACGTCAGGCGGCGGAATTTACTCCCAATAAAGATAAAGCTGCGATTGGCGAAAACATTCTCGGCCTGCGTCTGCTCTGCCTGTATGGCCTGAAAGGTGCGGCGGCCTATATGGAACACGCACACGTTCTCGGTCAATACGACAACGATATTTATGCCCAGTACCATAAAATCATGGCGTGGCTGGGGACCTGGCCTGCCGATATGAACGCGCTTCTTGAGTGTTCAATGGAAATCGGCCAGATGAACTTCAAAGTGATGAGCATTCTGGATGCAGGCGAAACCAGTAAATACGGTCACCCGACGCCAACCCAGGTCAACGTCAAAGCGACGGCAGGTAAATGCATTCTGATTTCCGGTCACGATCTCAAAGATCTCTACAACCTGCTGGAACAGACCGAAGGCACGGGCGTTAATGTCTACACCCACGGTGAAATGCTGCCTGCGCATGGCTACCCGGAGCTGCGTAAATTCAAGCATCTGGTCGGTAACTACGGCAGCGGCTGGCAGAATCAGCAAGTGGAGTTCGCTCGTTTCCCTGGCCCCATCGTGATGACCTCGAACTGCATCATCGACCCAACCGTAGGCGCTTATGACGATCGTATCTGGACCCGCAGCATCGTTGGCTGGCCGGGTGTGCGTCATCTGGATGGCGAAGATTTCTCTGCGGTCATCGCCCAGGCGCAACAGATGGCGGGCTTCCCGTACAGCGAAATTCCGCACCTGATCACCGTGGGCTTTGGTCGCCAGACACTGCTTGGCGCAGCCGATATGCTGATTGATCTGGTGAGCCGTGAAAAACTGCGTCATATCTTCCTGCTTGGCGGCTGTGACGGCGCACGCGGCGAGCGTCACTACTTCACCGATTTCGCCACCAGCGTGCCGGATGACTGCCTGATCCTGACCCTCGCTTGCGGTAAATATCGCTTTAATAAACTTGAGTTTGGCGATATCGAAGGTCTGCCGCGTCTGGTAGATGCTGGTCAGTGTAACGATGCTTACTCAGCAATTATTCTGGCGGTAACGCTGGCAGAGAAACTGGGCTGCGGAGTCAACGATCTGCCGCTGTCGCTGGTGCTCTCCTGGTTTGAACAGAAAGCGATTGTCATTCTGCTGACGCTGCTTTCTCTGGGTGTGAAAAATATCGTCACCGGCCCGACTGCACCTGGTTTCCTGACACCAGACCTGCTGGCGGTGCTGAACGAGAAATTCGGCCTGCGTTCTATCACCACTGTTGAAGAAGACATGAAGCAACTGTTGAGCGCGTAAGGAGTTTGTCGATGACGATGCCAACGAATCAATGCCCGTGGCGGATGCAGGTTCATCACATTACGCAAGAAACGCCGGATGTGTGGACGATTTCCCTGATTTGCCACGATTACTACCCATATCGCGCCGGGCAATATGCACTGGTCAGCGTGCGTAACTCAGCGGAAACGCTGCGTGCTTACACCATTTCCTCCACGCCAGGCGTGAGTGAATACATTACCCTGACTGTGCGGCGGATTGATGACGGTGTCGGCTCCCAGTGGCTGACGCGCGATGTAAAACGCGGTGATTATCTCTGGCTTTCGGACGCGATGGGGGAATTTACCTGCGACGATAAAGCAGAAGATAAATTCCTGTTGCTGGCGGCAGGCTGCGGCGTTACGCCGATTATGTCGATGCGTCGCTGGCTGGCGAAGAACCGTCCACAGGCCGATGTGCAGGTGATCTACAACGTGCGTACGCCGCAGGATGTGATTTTCGCCGATGAGTGGCGTAACTATCCGGTAACGCTGGTGGCGGAAAATAACGTTACCGAAGGCTTTATCGCTGGTCGTCTCACTCGCGAACTGCTGGCAGGTGTCCCTGATTTAGCCTCACGTACCGTGATGACCTGTGGCCCTGCTCCATATATGGATTGGGTAGAGCAGGAAGTGAAAGCGCTCGGCGTGACGCGTTTCTTTAAAGAGAAATTCTTCACCCCAGTAGCGGAAGCGGCGACCAGCGGTCTGAAATTCACCAAACTGCAACCGGCACGAGAATTTTACGCCCCGGTTGGCACCACGCTACTGGAGGCGCTGGAAAGCAATAACGTTCCGGTTGTCGCCGCCTGCCGTGCAGGTGTTTGCGGCTGCTGTAAGACAAAAGTGGTTTCCGGTGAATATACGGTGAGCAGCACAATGACGCTGACCGACGCCGAAATCGCTGAAGGTTACGTGCTGGCCTGCTCCTGCCATCCGCAGGGAGATTTGGTTCTCGCATAATCGCCTGATGCCCGATGATATTCCTTTCATCGGGCTATTTAACCGTTAGTGCCTCCTTTTTCTCCCATCCCTTCCCCCTCCGTCAGATGAACTAAACTTGTTACCGTTATCACATTCAGGAGATGGAGAACCATGAAACAAACGGTTGCAGCTTATATCGCCAAAACACTCGAATCGGCAGGCGTGAAACGCATCTGGGGAGTCACGGGCGACTCTCTGAACGGTCTTAGTGACAGTCTTAATCGCATGGGCACCATCGAGTGGATGTCCACCCGCCATGAAGAAGTAGCGGCGTTTGCCGCTGGCGCTGAAGCACAACTTTCAGGAGAACTGGCGGTCTGTGCCGGATCGTGCGGCCCCGGCAACCTGCACTTAATCAACGGCCTGTTCGATTGCCACCGCAATCACGTTCCGGTACTGGCGATTGCCGCTCATATTCCCTCCAGCGAAATTGGCAGCGGCTATTTCCAGGAAACCCACCCACAAGAGCTATTCCGCGAATGTAGTCACTATTGCGAGCTGGTTTCCAGCCCGGAGCAAATCCCACAAGTGCTGGCGATTGCCATGCGCAAAGCAGTGCTAAACCGTGGCGTTTCCGTTGTCGTGTTACCGGGCGACGTGGCGTTAAAACCTGCACCAGAAGGGGCAACTACCCACTGGTATCATGCGCCACAGCCAGTCGTGACGCCGGAAGAAGAAGAGTTACGCAAACTGGCGCAACTGCTGCGTTACTCCAGCAATATCGCCCTGATGTGCGGCAGTGGCTGCGCGGGGGCGCATAAAGAGTTAGTTGAGTTTGCCGGGAAAATTAAAGCGCCTATTGTTCATGCCCTGCGCGGTAAAGAGCATGTCGAATACGATAACCCGTATGATGTCGGAATGACGGGATTAATCGGCTTCTCGTCAGGTTTCCATACCATGATGAATGCCGATACGTTAGTGCTGCTCGGCACGCAATTTCCCTACCGCGCGTTCTACCCGACCGATGCCAAAATTATTCAGATTGATATCAACCCAGCCAGCATCGGCGCGCATAGCAAGGTAGATATGGCGCTGGTCGGCGATATCAAATCAACCCTGCGGGCATTGCTGCCACTGGTGGAAGAAAAAACCGATCGCAAGTTTCTGGATAAAGCGCTGGAAGATTACCGCGACGCCCGCAAAGGGCTGGATGATTTAGCTAAACCGAGCGAGAAAGCCATTCACCCGCAATATCTGGCGCAGCAAATTAGTCATTTTGCCGCCGATGACGCCATCTTTACCTGTGACGTTGGTACGCCAACGGTGTGGGCGGCACGTTATCTGAAAATGAACGGCAAGCGTCGTCTGTTAGGTTCGTTTAACCACGGTTCGATGGCTAACGCCATGCCGCAGGCGCTGGGTGCGCAGGCAACCGAGCCGGAACGTCAGGTGGTCGCCATGTGCGGCGATGGCGGTTTCAGTATGTTGATGGGCGATTTCCTCTCAGTAATGCAGATGAAATTGCCAGTGAAAATTATCGTCTTTAATAACAGCGTGCTGGGCTTTGTGGCGATGGAGATGAAAGCCGGAGGCTACCTGACAGACGGTACTGAGCTGCACGACACCAACTTTGCCCGCATTGCCGAAGCGTGCGGAATTACGGGTATTCGCGTGGAAAAAGCCTCTGAAGTCGATGAAGCCCTGCAACGCGCCTTTTCCATCGACGGTCCGGTGTTGGTGGATGTGGTAGTAGCCAAAGAAGAGTTAGCCATTCCACCGCAGATCAAACTTGAACAGGCCAAAGGATTTAGCTTGTATATGTTGCGCGCAATCATCAGCGGACGCGGTGATGAAGTGATCGAACTGGCGAAAACGAACTGGCTAAGGTAAAAAGGGTGGCATTTCCCGTCATAATAAGGACATGCCATGATTGATTTACGCAGTGATACCGTTACCCGACCGAGCCGCGCCATGCTCGAAGCAATGATGGCCGCCCCGGTTGGGGACGACGTTTACGGAGACGACCCTACCGTTAATGCTCTGCAGGACTATGCGGCAGAGCTTTCCGGTAAAGAAGCCGCCATTTTTCTGCCGACCGGCACCCAGGCTAACCTGGTCGCTCTGCTCAGTCACTGCGAACGCGGCGAAGAGTATATTGTCGGTCAGGCCGCACACAACTATCTGTTTGAAGCCGGTGGCGCAGCGGTGCTGGGCAGTATTCAACCGCAACCCATCGACGCGGCTGCCGACGGCACGCTACCGCTGGATAAAGTGGCGATGAAAATCAAACCCGACGATATCCATTTCGCCCGCACCAAATTACTCAGTCTGGAAAACACTCACAACGGCAAAGTGCTGCCGCGTGAATACCTCAAAGAAGCATGGGAATTTACCCGCGAGCGCAATCTGGCGCTGCATGTGGACGGTGCGCGCATCTTTAATGCTGTGGTGGCTTACGGCTGCGAACTGAAAGAGATCACACAATATTGTGATTCGTTCACCATTTGCCTGTCGAAAGGTCTTGGGACGCCAGTCGGTTCATTACTCGTCGGTAATCGTGATTACATTAAACGTGCCATTCGCTGGCGGAAAATGACAGGTGGCGGGATGCGCCAGTCCGGCATTCTGGCTGCCGCCGGAATATATGCCCTGAAAAATAACGTTGCGCGCTTGCAGGAAGACCACGACAACGCTGCCTGGATGGCGGAGCAGCTGCGTGAAGCAGGCGCGGATGTGATGCGTCAGGACACCAATATGCTGTTTGTTCGCGTCGGGGAAGAAAATGCTGCCGCGTTAGGCGAATACATGAAAGCGAGAAACGTGCTGATTAACGCCTCGCCGATTGTCCGCCTGGTGACGCATCTTGACGTCTCGCGCGCTCAGCTGGCGGAAGTCGCCGCCCACTGGCGCGCATTCCTGGCGCGTTAAGGAGGGAGACGTGCCGCAACGCATTTTAGTTCTCGGTGCCAGTGGCTACATTGGTCAGCATCTGGTGCGAACACTCAGCCAGCAGGGGCATCAGATCCTGGCGGCGGCACGTCATGTCGACAGGCTTGCAAAGCTGCAACTGGCAAATGTCAGTTGCCATAAAGTCGATCTCAGCTGGCCGGATAACCTTCCGGCCCTGTTGCAGGATATCGATACGGTCTATTTTCTGGTGCACAGCATGGGCGAAGGCGGCGATTTTATCGCTCAGGAGCGCCAGGTGGCTCTCAACGTCCGCGATGCGCTACGTGAAGTCCCAGTTAAGCAATTAATCTTTCTCAGTTCGTTGCAGGCCCCGCCACATGAGCAGTCGGACCATCTGCGCGCCCGTCAGGCTACGGCGGATATTCTTCGTGAAGCGGGTGTCCCGGTGACCGAATTGCGTGCCGGAATAATCGTTGGTGCAGGTTCAGCGGCGTTCGAAGTCATGCGCGATATGGTCTACAACCTGCCAGTGTTAACGCCGCCACGCTGGGTTCGTTCACGCACCACGCCCATCGCGCTGGAAAACTTGCTGCACTATCTGGTGGCGCTGTTAGATCATCCGGCCAGCGAACATCGCATCTTCGAAGCCGCCGGACCAGAAGTGCTCAGTTATCAGCAACAGTTTGAACATTTTATGGCGGTGAGCGGTAAGCGCCGCTGGTTGATCCCCATCCCCTTTCCGACCCGCTGGATTTCGGTGTGGTTTCTCAATGTGATTACTTCCGTACCGCCCACCACCGCCAAAGCGTTGATTCAGGGGCTGAAACACGATCTGCTGGCAGATGACACCGCGTTACGTGCACTCATCCCACAACGGCTGATTGCTTTCGATGACGCGGTACGTCGCACGTTGAAAGAAGAAGAAAAACTGGTCAACTCCAGCGACTGGGGATACGACGCTCAGGCCTTTGCCCGCTGGCGACCGGAGTACGGTTATTTCGCCAAACAGGCGGGGTTTACCGTTAAAACGTCCGCCAGCCTTGCGGCTTTATGGCAGGTGGTGAATCAAATCGGCGGTAGAGAGCGTTATTTCTTTGGTAATATTTTGTGGCAGACCCGGGCGCTGATGGACCGCGCGATCGGTCATAAGCTGGCGAAAGGCCGCCCGGAGCGTGAATATTTGCAAACTGGCGATGCGGTAGACAGCTGGAAAGTGATTATCGTCGAGCCGGAAAAACAACTTGCGTTGTTATTTGGCATGAAAGCGCCGGGGCTGGGACGACTGTGTTTTACCCTGGAAGATAAAGGCGACTATCGTACTATCGATGTTCGCGCATTCTGGCATCCGCACGGGATGCCGGGGCTGTTTTACTGGTTACTGATGATCCCCGCGCATCTGTTTATTTTTCGCGGAATGGCAAAACGAATCGCCAGACTGGCAGAACAAAGCACAGATTAATCGACAAAACCTGCGTTATTCTTTCATGTTTCCCATTGCATCATGGAGGAAATCACGGAAGAATGCGCACGTTATTTTCTCAACAACAGTGGATTGATATGAAGGTACTGGTTACCGGCGCCACCAGCGGCTTAGGTCGAAACGCGGTAGAGTTTTTATGCCAGAAAGGCATCAGCGTGCGAGCGACCGGTCGCAACGAGGCAATGGGTAAATTGCTGGAAAAAATGGGCGCAGAGTTTGTTCCGGCGGATCTGACCGAGCTGGTCTCATCACAAGCTAAAGTGATGCTCGCGGGCATTGATACGCTGTGGCACTGCTCCAGCTTTACCTCGCCCTGGGGGACACAACAGGCTTTCGATCTGGCTAACGTTCGCGCCACTCGCCGCCTGGGTGAATGGGCTGTCGCCTGGGGTGTGCGTAACTTTATTCATATCTCTTCACCCTCCCTGTACTTCGATTATCACCACCATCGCGATATTAAAGAAGATTTTCGCCCTCACCGCTTCGCTAACGAGTTTGCCCGCAGCAAAGCAGCCAGCGAAGAAGTGATCAATATGCTTTCGCAGGCGAATCCACAAACGCGCTTTACTATTCTGCGCCCACAAAGTCTGTTCGGACCGCACGATAAAGTCTTTATCCCCCGTCTGGCGCATATGATGCACCACTACGGCAGCATTCTGTTACCGCACGGCGGCAGTGCGCTGGTGGATATGACCTACTATGAAAATGCCGTGCACGCCATGTGGCTGGCAAGCCAGGAAGCCTGCGATAAGCTACCTTCCGGGCGTGTGTACAACATCACCAACGGCGAGCATCGCACACTGCGCAGCATCGTGCAGAAGCTGATCGACGAGTTGAATATTGACTGTCGTATTCGTTCCGTCCCCTACCCGATGCTGGATATGATCGCCCGCAGCATGGAGCGTTTAGGCCGCAAGTCAGCAAAAGAGCCGCCGCTGACCCACTACGGCGTCTCCAAGTTGAATTTTGACTTTACGCTGGATATTACGCGTGCGCAGGAAGAGTTAGGTTATCAACCAGTCCTCACCCTGGATGAAGGTATCGAGAAAACTGCCGCCTGGCTACGCGACCACGGAAAACTGCCGCGCTAATCCTGCCCGTATTTCTCCAGCAACGCTTCGGCAATCGCCTGAGTTTCTGCATCCGCTTCGCCGTTGTATAACGTCGGGCGGAAATGCATCTGGAACGCCATAATCACGCGCCGCTGCTCGCGCGGTGTCATATCAGGTTTAACGTCATAACCGTAGCGCGCCAAAAGCTCCAGCAATGATGCGGTATCTACCGGTGTGTGCGGCGCGCGCCCGGCAAGGTAAAAGTTCACCCGCTGCGCATCCGGCCAGGCACCAATCCCCTGCTGCGCCAGTTGTTGCCAGGGGAATAACGGCCCCGGATCGTCTTTGCGCTGCGGCGCAATATCCGCATGTGCCACTACGTTTTCCGGCTTGATGTGATAACGGGCAATAATATCTTTCGCCAGCGGAATAAGCGCCTGAATCTGTGCCTGTTCAAACGGGGCAAAATATTTCACTCCGGCTGATTTCTGCCAGCCACGGTTTTCCAGCTCAATGCCAATAGAGGTGTCGTTAAGGCGCGTTGCCCCGCGCCAGGCGCTAATCCCCGCATGCCAGGCCAGTTCCTGTTCCGGCACCAGTTGCCAGATGCGCGGTTTACCGTTGTATCGCGGTGGCACCGCAGGGACCAGATAATGCGAGCTGACCTGCTTGTCGGTCAGTGTCGCCAGCGAGCTATCAAAATCATCTGCGGTGTAGTGGATAACCAGCACTTTAATGCGCGGATACGCCGCCTGCGCCTGGCGTCGGGTATCAAGCTGATATCCCTCTTTCTCGACAATGCCCTTTTCGCCGGCACACCCTGCCAGTAACAGAGCGGCGGCGACCAGCCAGAAGACTCTTCTCATCGACGCGTTTTCACCGCCGTACCGCTGACGCTAACCATCAGCATACTGCCGTTTTGCCCGACCGTTTCATAGTCGATATCAATACCGACTACGGCATCGGCCCCCAGCGCCCGGGCCTGATCGCCGAGCTCCTCAAAGGCGATCTCCCGCGCTTTACGCAATTCTTTTTCATAAGCCCCGGAGCGTCCGCCAACGATATCGCGGATACCAGCAAAGAAATCACGGAAAATATTGGCACCTAAAATCGCTTCGCCGGTCACCACACCGCAATATTCGACGATGGTCTGGCCTTCCAGAGTTGGGGTTGTAGAAAATTGCATGATCGATCTCCTTGTTTGTTAAGCCTTCGATCTCTAAAGCATTATCGGACTGATATGCCATGTTGGGAAGAAGGTTTTGATCAGTTTAGGAAATCATCTCATTGTGTCAAAAACAGGTACATAAGCCTGTACAATTATCTGTTTCGTAACCGGATATTGGTTTTATTATGGAGCACCGCTTACCTGTCGTATTATGTAGTACCAGCAACATTAATGAGTGGGAAGAGTCAACTTATATTGTAAATGATTCCTAAAGTCTTCCCCATCTTGCGCCTGAGGTATATACCTCTGGATTGCTTTTTGGTCAGCCGCCGCAAAACAAGAAAGTAATAAGATCTCAATGCTTTTGTCATTAATATAAGCGAAGATCATTCTTGCAAATTCGTATATAAACGCCCGATCCTGAGCGCTTAATAGTTTAATACAATATTTATTTTTAAGAGAATAAAGTATTTCAAGGAAAGCATCCGCAGCAACCTTCACGTTATTACCGGCGATCATATTATATATATCTCTTGCACAGATAGAGTACAGAGATAGTAAACAGCCATACAAATAATCATTTATTAATTCTTTTGTCCATTTTACTGGCAACCATGGTTTTATCTTGACACCATGCATACTACAGTCATGAAAAAGACATTTACTGAAGTTAACTCTTATCATATCAACATTGAAAAAATGGCAGTTAATAAATTTTAAAGAATGAGTATTTACGTTGTTAATTTTAACAGATCTAAACGAAATATTTTTGAATACACTGTTTATTACATTGCTATTTGTGATTTTAACATCACCTAAACTGCCGTTTTCAAAACAACATTTTTTCAATATGCTTTCATTCACAATAGTGTGTGATAAATAGAGATTACTTATGTTTTGCTTTATTAATGCCACGTCATTAAAATGACTATATTTAATAAAGCAACCATCATTGAGTAGTGTTTTAAGATTGACTAAATTAGTTGCATCTTCACGTACCATCGTGGCAACTGGAACAGGCAACGACATGAAAACTTCTTCATTCACCATCAAGTGGATCATGCATTGCGTTCCCTTTGTCATATCCACACTTACGCTACAAATATCGTTGTAATGCGAAGAGTGCATTTCAGGAAACAAATTAAACACGGTATCTTGAAAGGCACTAAATCGTGTTAATAAATCCTGATAATGAACAGGTTTTGTTTCAAAATTATCATCAGCAAATCCAAGCACTATTGCATGCTCTACATCTAACGCAGTTTCAAATGACTCTTCTTCTGTAAAATCATTATTTAAAACCTCACCTGACGTATTATCACTGTCATAAAAAGTGCTCATCAATGCGATATTGTTTGTTACAGCGTCTTTTGCGATATTCTCACTAATTGCATATCGCCTGCTATAATCATAAAAATGAATAAACGCATCCTTTATAAAGGATATATATTGCTCTTTGTTAAAGTCAATACGACTGTATAATTTTTCAAAAATCACATTCGCAATCTTACTACCCATAGTATGCCTGTATAATAATGGGTGCGATTCAATCGTAAAATACTTGTCTAATTGATATTGTAATTTATTCTCATAGTCCAGTGGGAAAAGAAATTTTTGTCTTTCAAGTTTCCCATTCGATACATTACGCATTCCAATGGTAATTCTTTCATTACCCACTTTTATTTCAACTTCGTTATCTTCTGATTTGCCAAGATATTTTTTAACATCAATCTCGAAAGCATTACTAAAAAATATATTAAATTGATAATTCGCTGATGGAATATTTTCCGCTAGCAACTCATCATTTTTTATGAGATCACTATCAGCATTTATTGCTAATATCAGATGCAAGTAGATGGTGTCCCATGTAGACAACTCACCCTTACGACTGGAATTTAATATCGCGAAAAACTCCCTCAGTGAATCGAGGAAATTATCACTTTGATTCAGTTGTGTGCCTGGAAATGATGATACTTGATCAGATATATTGTTTATCATATTTAAAATCACCCAAGGGAAAAGATATTCTACTGAACTCCTTGTGCTTTATTATTATAAAAGCACAACGCATTTATACTCATATTAATTAACGAAACACTGATACAGTTTGATTTATTCTTCGCTCAAACTCATTAGCTTAAATTCTTTACCCACAACTGTAGCATATATAATATTATCAAAAGTCAAAGCTGGGACTATCAAATTTCGCTCATTTTCAAAAATACAATGTAATTTTAGCAATCATCTTAATCGCAGGATCTCTTATTGCATGTGAAAAATTCTGTAATGATTAGACAATAACCGCGTTCATTTATCACGCGTTATAAATGTGAAACTGGCTTCTTGCAGATGCTCTTAACCTCTACAGGAGGATTTATCCCGCCATTTCAGAACTATCATATTTACCTTAAATGATCATTTCAGCCATATAACACGCTCAACCTCACAAATGGTTTACACTGTCTATTGTTTGGGTAATTTAAGTTAGTCAGCTACGAGCAACCTTGAGTGGGTAGCCAGCAATGGACTCAAACCCAATCAGGTGTTCAGATTGTTTCAGAATTGTATTAAAAACAATGTATTAAATAATCTGATAACGTTTGGTCGTAGTGTGACGCAGACAGCAAGCTAATAAGGAAATGATTATGCGCTACCGTTCACTATCTCTACTTATTCCATGTGCACTGCTGCTGAGTGCCTGTACCACCGTCACGCCAGCTTATAAAGATAACGGCCCCCGCACCGGTTCCTGTGTCCAGGGTGGCCCTGACAGCGTGGCTCAACAATTCTATGACTACCGCATTCAACATCGTAGCAATGACATTACCGCCCTGCGCCCCTATTTGAGTGACAAACTGGCAACCCTACTTAGCGATGCCAGCCGCGATAACAGTCATCGTGAATTGTTAAGCAGCGATCCGTTCTCCAGTCGAACCACCTTGCCAGACAGCGCCCACGTTTCCAGTGCATCGACTATCCCTAATCGTGATGCCCGTAACATTCCATTGCGCGTGGATCTCAAACAGGGTGACCAGGGCTGGCAGGATGAAGTGTTAATGATTCAGGAAGGCCAGTGTTGGGTCATCGACGATGTGCGCTACTTAGGCGGTAGCGTTCATGCCACAGCGGGTACGCTCCGTCAGTCCATCGAGAATCGCTAACGCCTTGATCAACCAATAAACCCCGTAAATTGTCCGGCATTTCGTGAGGAATGCCGACATTTATGCTCGCCGACCACCGCCCCCGTTATTTTGTGCTATGTTTATTGAATAATGCGCTTTGCTTTTAACTTTTAAAGCAGAAATATTGCATAATTATTCTGTCAAAGGTACTATCTTCGACCTCAATAGCTATCAGACTGCCAGTATACGAGTGTCAATGAGTATTCAATTAAACGGCATTAATTGCTTCTACGGCGCGCATCAGGCGCTGTTCGATATCACGCTGGATTGCCCACAGGGCGAAACGCTGGTGTTACTTGGCCCCAGCGGCGCGGGTAAAAGCTCGCTGCTGCGTGTACTCAATCTGCTTGAGATGCCGCGCTCCGGTACGCTCAACATTGCAGGCAACCATTTCGATTTCACCAAAACACCCTCTGACAAAGCGATTCGCGATTTGCGTCGTAACGTTGGCATGGTGTTTCAGCAATACAACCTGTGGCCGCATCTGACCGTGCAGCAAAACCTGATTGAAGCGCCCTGCCGTGTACTGGGGTTGAGCAAAGATCAGGCGCTGGCCCGTGCAGAAAAACTGCTGGAACGTCTGCGTCTCAAACCTTATAGCGATCGTTACCCGCTGCATCTTTCTGGTGGTCAGCAGCAGCGTGTTGCTATTGCCCGTGCGTTGATGATGGAACCGCAGGTACTGCTGTTCGATGAACCGACCGCCGCACTGGACCCGGAAATTACGGCACAAATCGTCAGCATCATTCGTGAGTTGGCAGAAACGAATATTACCCAGGTGATCGTCACCCACGAAGTTGAAGTGGCGCGTAAAACCGCCAGCCGAGTGGTGTATATGGAAAACGGTCATATCGTAGAACAAGGCGACGCGAGCTGCTTTACCGAGCCGCAAACCGAAGCATTTAAAAACTATCTCTCTCACTAATATTCGGGATAACAACAATGAAAAAAGTTCTGATTGCCGCGTTAATTGCAGGTTTTAGTCTTTCCGCCACAGCTGCCGAAACTATTCGTTTTGCTACCGAAGCCTCCTATCCTCCGTTTGAATCGATTGATGCAAACAACCAGATCGTTGGTTTTGACGTCGACCTGGCACAAGCGCTGTGTAAAGAGATTGATGCAACCTGCACTTTCTCCAACCAGGCATTTGACAGCCTAATCCCAAGCCTGAAATTCCGTCGCGTGGAAGCGGTGATGGCCGGGATGGATATCACCCCAGAACGTGAAAAGCAGGTGCTGTTTACCACCCCGTACTATGACAACTCTGCCCTGTTTGTGGGTCAGCAAGGCAAATACACCAGTGTTGATCAGCTGAAAGGCAAAAAAGTCGGCGTTCAGAACGGGACGACACACCAGAAGTTCATTATGGATAAGCACCCGGAAATCACCACCGTTCCGTATGACAGCTACCAGAACGCAAAACTGGATCTGCAAAACGGTCGTATCGACAGCGTATTCGGTGACACCGCAGTGGTCACCGAGTGGCTGAAAGACAACCCGAAACTGGCGGCAGTGGGCGATAAAGTGACCGATAAAGATTACTTCGGTACTGGCCTCGGCATCGCAGTACGCCAGGGCAACACTGAACTGCAGCAGAAACTCAACACTGCGCTGGAAAAAGTGAAGAAAGATGGCACTTACGAAACCATCTACAACAAATGGTTCCAGAAGTAATTCCTGATGAATGAATTTTTTCCTTTAGCAAGCGCCGCCGGGATGACCGTCGGCCTTGCCGTTTGTGCATTGATTGTCGGGCTGGCGCTGGCGATGTTCTTTGCGGTATGGGAGTCGGCAAAATGGCGTCCTGTCGCGTGGGCAGGTTCAGCGCTGGTAACCATTCTGCGTGGCCTGCCAGAAATTCTGGTGGTGCTGTTTATCTATTTTGGCTCCTCGCAGCTGCTGCTGACGCTTTCGGATGGCTTCACTATCAATCTTGGGTTCGTGCAGATCCCGGTGCAGATGGACATTGAGAACTTCGACGTTAGCCCGTTCCTTTGTGGTGTCATCGCTCTGTCGCTGCTGTATGCCGCCTATGCCTCGCAAACGCTGCGCGGCGCGTTGAAAGCGGTGCCGGTGGGCCAGTGGGAATCCGGACAGGCGCTGGGGCTGTCGAAATCGGCTATCTTTTTCCGTCTGGTGATGCCGCAGATGTGGCGTCATGCGCTGCCTGGTCTCGGTAACCAGTGGCTGGTGCTGCTGAAAGATACCGCGCTGGTCAGTTTGATAAGCGTGAATGATTTAATGCTACAAACCAAAAGCATCGCTACCCGTACCCAGGAACCGTTTACCTGGTACATTGTGGCGGCGGCGATTTACCTGGTGATCACCCTGCTCAGTCAGTACATTCTCAAACGCATTGACCTGCGCGCGACACGTTTTGAGCGGAGGCCCAGCTAATGTTTGAGTATTTACCCGAACTGATGAAAGGGCTGCACACCAGCCTGACGCTAACCGTTGCCTCGCTGATTGTGGCACTGATTCTGGCATTGATTTTTACCATCATCCTGACGCTGAAAACGCCGGTGCTGGTGTGGCTGGTGCGGGGCTATATCACGCTGTTTACCGGTACGCCGCTGCTGGTGCAGATCTTCCTGATTTATTACGGACCGGGCCAGTTCCCGACGTTGCAGGAGTATCCGGCACTGTGGCATTTGTTGTCAGAACCGTGGTTATGTGCGCTGATTGCGTTGTCGCTGAACAGTGCGGCGTACACCACGCAGCTGTTTTACGGTGCGATTCGCGCGATCCCGGAAGGTCAATGGCAGTCCTGTAGCGCCCTGGGAATGAGCAAAAAAGATACGCTGGCGATCCTGCTGCCGTACGCGTTTAAACGCTCGCTCTCTTCTTATTCCAACGAAGTGGTGCTGGTGTTCAAAAGTACCTCTCTGGCTTACACCATTACGCTGATGGAAGTGATGGGATACAGCCAGTTGTTGTACGGACGCACCTACGATGTCATGGTGTTCGGTGCGGCAGGGATTATTTACCTGGTCGTCAACGGCCTGCTGACGCTGATGATGCGTCTGATCGAGCGTAAAGCGCTGGCATTCGAACGGCGGAATTAATGCAGCTGCATGCTGATGCCGGATGCGGCGTGGACGCCTTATCCGGCCTACATAGTGCATAAATTCTTATAATGAAGACGGACAACTCACTAAGTTGTCCGTCTTTTTTTATTTCATTTAAATTATTTAATCATATTTATTGCATATAAATTCACTTGATGGCATTGTTATCCCATGCCGCAGACACGGCCAAAAATCATAAGATTGACAGACGGGAGTTCCATCATGAAAAAGTTAGTTCTTGCCGCTTTACTTGCTTCCTTTACTTTCGGTGCTTCTGCCGCAGAGAAAATCAACTTTGGCGTTTCAGCCACCTATCCACCCTTTGAATCTATAGGTGCTAATAATGAGATTGTCGGCTTTGATATCGATCTGGCAAAAGCCTTGTGCAAACAAATGCAGGCAGAATGTACTTTTACTAATCACGCGTTCGACAGCCTGATCCCGTCACTGAAATTCAGAAAATATGACGCCGTAATCTCCGGAATGGATATCACGCCGGAGCGTAGCAAACAGGTATCGTTTACCACGCCCTACTACGAAAACTCAGCCGTCGTGATTGCCAAAAAAGATACCTACAAAACGTTTGCCGATCTGAAAGGCAAACGTATTGGGATGGAAAACGGCACCACGCACCAGAAATATATTCAGGATCAGCACCCGGAAGTGAAAACTGTCTCCTATGACAGTTATCAGAATGCCTTTATCGATCTGAAAAATGGCCGTATTGATGGGGTATTTGGTGACACAGCGGTGGTTAATGAATGGCTGAAAACCAATCCGCAACTGGGCGTTGCTACTGAAAAAGTGACCGATCCGCAATACTTCGGCACCGGCCTGGGTATCGCTGTACGTCCGGATAACAAAGCTCTGCTGGAAAAACTGAATAACGCGCTGGCAGCAATTAAAGCTGACGGTACATATCAGAAAATCAATGACCAGTGGTTCCCACAGTAAGATTCAGAAAGCCGCACCTGCGGCTTTTTTATTGCTTAACCAGCAGTGTCAGCACTTCGTAATGCGCAGTGTGCGGGAACATATCAAATAGCTGTACCCGTTCAATACGGTAACCTGGCAGTTCGCGGATATCTTTCGCCATGGTTTGGGCGTTACAGCTGGAGTAGATGATAAAACGCGGTGCCATCGTTGAGAGATAATCACACAGCGGTATACCAATGCCGCGGCGCGGCGGGTTAACCAGCACCAGCTCCGGCACTTCCCCCTGGGCGGTGGCAAACTGCGTGGAGTCCAGCGCCTGAAATTGCAAACGCGTTAAGCCCAGTTCAGCGGCTGACTGCTTCGCACAGGCAATGGCCTCTGGTGCAATTTCGATCCCGGTTAACTGAATGTCAGGCGTCGCGCAGTGTAAACCAAAGCCCCCCACACCGCAGAACAGATCCCACATATGTTTAACCGGCAGCTGTCGTACCCAGTCGCGCGCAGTGGCGTACAGCTGGCTGGCGACCGCCGGATTAGTCTGGAAGAAACTTTGCGGACGGATCCACAGCGGTACGTCATTAAAACGCTCTGCCAGTGCCTGTTGTTCGGTCAGGTAGATCTCCGTCTCCCCTTCCATAATCGCCATATGTACCGGCTGAATATTGACGGTAATAACTTTCAGCTGCGGTAGTTGTTCCTGTAACCACGGCAGCGCCTTACGCAGTTGCGCCAGCTTGGTATCAGAACGCAGTACAAAGCGCAGCATCATGCCGCCATCGCTCTGGCTTTCGGTCAGCAGAATGTATTTCAGTTCGCCACGTTTGCGCGCCACGTTGTAAGGCGTAAGCCCGGCGCGAGCAATAAATGGTTTCAGTGCCGCAAAAACGGGCGCAAATGAGGCAGGATAAAGCGGGCAGTCACAAAGGTCTTCCGGTGTACCATCTCGATGCAGCATACCGAGCAGTGGTTTTTCAACGCTACCACTCACCACCATTTTGGCTTTATTACGAAACCCTTGTTCCGGGCCTGACACCGGCGCACACCATTCCTCAACCGGAAAATCGGCGAGCAGATATTTAAGATCGCCGGTTTTAGCGGAGAGTTGCTCTGGAATCGGCTGCGTTATCCACTGACAGGAACGACAGCGACCCGCGTCGTAAAGTGCGCACTGCATACATTGACCTTCACATCATCAGGGGCGACGATTATACACATTATTGCAACTGGAAGAACCGCCGACTGGTCGAGGGAACGAACAGCAGCATCAGGATGAGCATATCCGGCAGCTTCTGCAGCATCAGGCTATGGAAGATTTCACGTTTTGATTCACCGGGAATGCTGAACAGCTCCGGATAACCATACCCCAGCGAAGCCGCCCACAAGTAACTTGCGGCCGTGATTTGAGTCAACAGATACAGCCAGCGCGCCCAGCGACGCCCTTTCACCAGTGAAAACGCACACCAGATCTCAATAAAAACCAGCACCAGACTGCTTAAAAAGACCAGCGTTAAACTCCAGGTTTGTACGCTGCGATGAATAAACTCGCCAATACCGCGCACGCCCAGCGTATTGAAAATCATCAGCACGTCGAGGCCACGGATCATAATAATGGCGAGCGCCGCTACCTGCACCAGCGCAGGCACATTCAGGCGAGCATGAGATGAAGATGTTTTCTTAAAAAATCCCAACGTTTCGTCTTCCATGAAAACAATGCCGCGACATGCGCGGCATTATGTAGCCAGGTTGGCAAATTTTAGTGTCTTCAGCCACGTCTTGCACGCTGGATATCGCGTATCCGCTGTTTTTCTGCGCGCGCCATCAGATACCAGGCGATAAATCCGACAATTCCGACCGCGCCGAGGATTAATGTTGCCAGGGCGTTGATTTCCGGATTCACCCCCATCCGCACGCTGGAAAAGACCAGCATCGGTAACGTGGTGGCTCCCGGCCCTGAAACAAAGCTGGCGATCACCAGATCATCAAGCGACAAAGTAAAAGCCAGTAACCAGCCAGAAATGATCGCGGGCATGATCATCGGTAGCGTAATGACGAAAAACACTTTCAGCGGCGTCGCACCAAGATCCATCGCGGCTTCTTCAATGGAACGGTCCAGCTCCCGCAATCTTGAAGAAATAACGACCGCCACATAAGCCATACAAAAAGTGACATGCGCCAGCCAGATGGTGAGCATACCGCGGTCCGCAGGCCAGCCAATGGCATGAGCAAGCGCGACGAATAATAACAACAGCGACAAGCCCGTGATGACATCTGGCATTACCAGCGGCGCGGTGATCATAAAGGCAAAGCCATTTGATCCGCGAAACCTGCCAAAGCGCACCAGCACCACCGCCGCAATCGTCCCGAGGATCGCCGCCGCCGTCGCCGCACAGGCCGCAATTGTCAGGCTTAAACCAACCGCACTCATCATCGCGTCATCGCGCAATAATTCGCCATACCAGCGCGTTGACCAGCCGGCCCACACCGTCACCAGCTTCGAGCTGTTGAATGAATAGATCACCAGCATCAGCATTGGCGCGTAGAGAAAGGTGAAGCCCAGCAGCAAAATCACAATCCGCCAGGGCGAACGAACTACCGGTAAATTATTCATCCGTGTTCTCCCACGCTTTTTTGCTGATGCTTGTGGAACCACATTATCGGCACAATTAGCAGCAGCAACATGATGATCGCTACCGCTGAGGCCACCGGCCAGTCGCGGTTGTTAAAGAACTCCTGCCACAGCACGCGCCCGATCATGATGCTGTCCGGGCCACCGAGCAGTTCAGGGATCACAAACTCGCCCACAGCCGGGATAAACACCAGCATCGATCCGGCAATAATCCCGCCTTTGGTCAGCGGCACGATCACAGTAAAGAACGTTTTCAGCGGTCGTGCACCGAGATCCAGTGCCGCTTCCACCAGCGAATAATCAATACGAATCAACGCGGTATAAATCGGCAGTACCATAAACGGCACGTAGGCGTAAACAATGCCGATATAAACGGCCAGATTGGTATGTAGAATGGTCAGCGGTTGATCGATAACCCCCAGCCACAGCAGAAAATTATTCAGTACGCCGTTATTTTTTAATATTCCCATCCAGGCATAAACGCGAATCAGAAACGAGGTCCACGACGGCAGGATCACCAGTAGTAATAAGATATTACGGGTCGAAGGCTTACTGTGCGCCACCGCCCACGCCAGCGGATAGCCGATCAGTAAACAGCAAATAGTCGAAATCGCCGCCACCTGTAGCGACTGGAGATAAGCATCGAAATAGAGCGGATCGTCAGTCAGTTGCAGAAAATTACCGAGATTAAGAGTGATGGAAAGTTGCCCGTCAGCCCACTCCATCAGTTCGGTATAAGGTGGAATGGCGCGCGCCATCTCCGCCAGGCTTATTTTAAAGACAATCAGAAATGGCAGCAGAAACAGCAGGATTAGCCAGATATACGGCAGCGCAATCACCAGTTTGCGCCCATGCTTCATTTGCAGCTGCGACAACCACAGCTTAAATCCGCCCGGCGGTTTCGACTGGGCAGCAGGTTCAAGTGTACTCATTTTTGCTCCTTAAACCGTCAGCACCACACAGCTGTCCACTTCCCAGCACAAACGCACTTCGTCGCCCCAGGTCGGTAACCCTTTACGATGACGATGGGCGTTTTGTAGCTGGGCGCTAATCATTTGCCCACTTTTCAGACGAACGTGATACACCGAAAGATCGCCGAGATAGGCAATGTGTATCACCTCCCCCACCGCGAAGTTACAACCATTGGCGGGCGGCTCTTCGCAAAGCATGATTTTTTCCGGACGTAGCGCCACATGCACCGGCACGTTATCGACCACCGAAGCATCTACATCGACTTTCAGTGGGTGCACCAGCCCCGGCGAATAAAGCACCAGACCATCTTCCTGACGCTCTTTGAGTACACCTTCAAAGACATTAACCGAGCCAATAAATTCGGCGCTGTAGCGGGTAGTCGGATGCTCATAGATCTCTTCCGGTTCGCCAATCTGGACAAATTTCCCACGATTCATAATGGCGATGCGCCCCGCCATGGTCATCGCCTCTTCCTGATCGTGAGTAACCATCACGCAGGTCACACCGACGCGCTCCAGAATATCCACCACTTCAAGCTGCATCCGGTCACGCAGCTTTTTATCCAGCGCGCCCATCGGCTCATCGAGCAGTAATAGTTTCGGGCGCTTGGCAAGGCTTCGGGCCAGGGCCACACGCTGACGCTGACCACCGGAAAGCTGATGCGGTTTGCGTTTGGCGAACTCCTGCATATGCACCAGCCCGAGCATCTCATTGACCCGGCTGGCAATTTCCGCTTTCGGTAGTTTGTCCTGTTTCAGGCCAAAAGCGATGTTCTGTTCCACGGTCATATGCGGAAACAGCGCGTAAGACTGAAACATCATATTGATGGGGCGCAGGTAAGGCGGCACCTGTGACAAATCGACGCCATCGAGCATAATCTGCCCGGCAGAAGGTTGTTCGAAACCTGCCAGCATACGCAGCAGCGTGGACTTGCCACAGCCGGATGCGCCCAGCAGCGCGAAGATTTCGCCTTTATAGATGGTCAGGCTGACATCATCGACCGCATGCTGACCATCGTAAGATTTAGTCAGATTACGGATTTCTAATAGCGGCGTCAGCGCCTTACGGGTTTTCGCCTGCGGGCGAGGGATAGCGTCATTCACGGCTGCTCTCCGGCATTGAATGTGTGCAAGCGCACCATAATGGTGCGAATTGCCGGCGGGTGTGGTGCTCCCGTCCGGCATCTACGACTGCGGATTATTTTCCGCTCTTCACTTTGGTCCACGCGCGGGTGCGCACACGGTCTATTTTTGGATCCTGCACTTTCAGAGTGAACAACTTCGCACGAACGTCCGCCGGAGGATAAATCCCTGGATTATCACGCACTTCCGCGCTTACCAGCGGCGTAGCTTCTTTGTTCGCGTTGGCATAGAACACATGGTCGGAAATATGCGCCACCACATCCGGGCGCAGCAGGTAATTCAGGAACTGATAGGCTTCGTCTTTATTTTTGGCATCCGCAGGCATGGCGAAGACATCAAAGAACGCCATCGCCCCTTCTTTCGGAATCGAGAACGAGACATTAACGCCATTCTTCGCTTCCTTCGCGCGGTTTGACGCCTGCCAGACATCGCCCGCCCAGCCAATAGCGACGCAGATATCGCCGTTTGCCAGGTCGTTAATGTATTGAGATGAATGGAAATAACGAATGTTCGGGCGCAGCTTTAACAGCAGATCGGTTGCCGGTCCGGTGTAATCATCTGCTTTAGTGCTGTTGGGATCTTTACCGAGATAATTCAGCACGGTAGCAAACACTTCTTCCGGTGCATCAAGGAAAGAGACGCCGCAGCTTTTCAGTTTTTCCAGATTTTCAGGTTTGAGGATCAAGTCCCAGCTATCGACGGGCGCGTTTTCGCCCAGCACCGCTTTAACTTTATCGACGTTATAACCAATCCCGGTCGTCGCCCACATATAGGGCATAGCAAATTTATTGTCGGGATCGTGTTTGGCGACCAGCTTCAGCAGTTCCGGGTCGAGATTCTTCCACTCCGGCAATTTGCTTTTATCCAGCGGCTGGAAAACTCCCGCAGTCAACTGGCGTTCAAGAAAGCTTGCTGACGGCACCACCAGGTCAAAGCCGGTGCTACCCGCCATTAATTTGCCTTCCAGTACTTCGTTAGAGTCGAAAACATCGTAGACGACTTTAATACCGGTTTCTTTTTCAAAATTGGCCACCGTGTCCGGGGCGATATAATCAGACCAGTTATAAATGTGGAGTGTTTTTTGTTCAGCCGCGAGCGTGCTGACAGAGACGGCCATCAGAGCACCCGCAACCAGACCCGATAGCCATTTTTTATTTAAGGCGGTCATATCTCTTTCCTTCTGAAAGTTCGTTAACAAACGAACAAAAGTTGTCACACTGAAAGATATGCAATAAACGTGCATATTTTTATCGGCGCGGTGTAAGAAAAGAGAACTCTCTCCCGGCCAGCACTGCTCGCTATATAAAAGCATCGCAAGAATAACTTTAGCCAGGGTTTGAGACTATAGCTCGGATTAAAAAACGGTATTTAACAAATTTTTATGCGTATTTGCTCTATGTGATAAAGCCAAATCGACACAAGAGAAGTGAAACAATCTTTAAGAAAAGGTTAAAAACAGCAGATAATTTTGCAGCGCGCAGTCACTGCACCAGCGACTGCGTGCTCGAAAGGAGTTATCAGTGGAGGAAATAGTTTTCAGTAACGTTGTTTTGCCCTTCATCGTCAGTCGGTAACAGCAGTTGATGGGCATTAGCTTCAAGAATGACCATCGAAATCTGCTCTTCGCTCTGACGCACGAACCATGCAAACTGCTCATAGGTTACGCCCTGCATAACGGATAAAGACTGGCAAACCACCAGCTTTGGCAGATTATCATCCTGCATATCAAGAAATGCTTTCACGGTCAGCGAACTGGCATTGATGGCAGATAAATCCGCCGCCAGCGGCAATACGGCTGAAGGTCGGACTTCCGCCATGGCAGAAAACAGGATCGTGTTATCGATCAGATCGATTTTAGCATCAAAGACACCGTCGAAATTCTGCATATGGGGCAGATGCAGAGCCTGACAGTTATCACATTCAAAAAAACTCATCCCCAGGTCATCGAGCCATTGACGCAACGTATCCAGACCAGGAACGACCAGCGATGTCATAATTTTGTACAACCTCTTCCGATAAAAAGACCGGCACAGCTTACGCAAAAAGCGCAGGCAAAACCATGATCAGTAATGTGATTGCGACTAACCACCCGTTTTCAGGCAATATTCCGTCGTAGCGTGGCGTTCGATCCAGCGGATCATTTTACCCGCGATGTCGATACCGGTGGTTTTTTCTATTCCTTCCAGCCCCGGCGACGCATTCACTTCCATCACCAATGGCCCGCGATTAGCACGCAAAATATCTACACCAGCAACATCCAGCGCCATCGTTCGCGCGGCTTTTATCGCGATTTCACGCTCCTGTGGTGTGATACTGGCGACGCTTGCCGCGCCGCCACGATGCAAATTGGAACGAAAATCGCCCTCTTTCGCCCGCCGTTCAATCGCAGCGACCACTTCATCGCCAACAACCAGACAGCGGATATCGCACCCTTGCGCCTCTTTGATATATTCCTGCACCAGAATATGCGCGTTCAGACCGCGGAAAGCGTCAATCACGCTTTCGGCCGCCTGACGCGTCTCCGCCAGCACGACGCCAATTCCCTGCGTACCTTCAACCAGCTTAACCACCAGCGGCGCACCACCGACCATGTCGATTAAATCGCTGGTATCATCCGGCGAATGCGCAATGCCCGTGACAGGCAGGTCGATGCCCTGACGCGCCAGCAGTTGCATGGAACGCAATTTGTCACGCGCCCGGGCAATGGCGACCGACTCATTGAGCGGATAGCTCCCCAGCATCTCGAACTGGCGCAGTGCCGCCGTCCCATAAAAGGTAATGGCGGTACCAATACGCGGGATCACAGCGTCAAAATGGGGTAACTTGCGGCCTTTGTAGTGAATAGAAGACGCCGCAGGATTTATGTTCATGTAGCAAGAAAGCGGATCAAGAATTTCAACCAGGTGACCACGCTGTATAGCGGCTTCACGCAGCCGCTTACACGAATAGAGCGTTCCATCCCGGGACAATATGGCAATTTTCACCCTGCACCTCTCTTTCAGACCTGGTCAAAAGCCCGCGTATCATACATCGGCGTGGCGGTTTTAGCGCGTCGCCCAACCCTGTTTGTGCAAATAATCCAGTATAAATGGGCGGCTTTCTTTAATGATTGTTCGGCGGATATGATCGCTCCAGGTATCCCGGCGATTATTGCTGCCACGGGTGAGGTAATATTCCGCCAGTTGTTCGTCATACTGCGCCAGTGCGTCTTTATCCAGCGGTTGATAGTTGTTTTCATGCACCAAAATGGAGGCCGGTAAACGCGGCTTAAGATCCGGATTATCCGCAGGCCAGCCAAGGCACAGCCCAAACAGCGGCAGAACATGCTGCGGTAATTTCAGCAGCTCCGTCACCGCTTCAATATTATTGCGCAGGCCGCCGATATATACCCCGCCCAATCCCAGCGATTCCGCTGCGGTTAATGCATTCTGCGCCATCATTGCCGTATCAACGACACCGAGCAACAGTTGTTCCGCCAGGCCGAGCTGAGCATCCGGACAGATCTGTAAATGGCGGTTAAAGTCGGCACAGAACACCCAGAACTCCGCCGCTTGCGCTACGTGTTTTTGCCCGCCGGTCAGCGTCACCAGTTCATCACGTAACGCTTTGTCGGTAATGCGAATAATGCTACTGCACTGCAAAAAACTGGAACTGGACGTCGCACGGGCGCTGTTAATAATCGCCTCACGCTGCGCTTCGGAAATGGGTTCATCAGTGAAATGGCGAATGGAGCGATGGCCACAAATAAGTTCAATGGTTGGCGTCATTATCTTTTTCTCTTTCTGAACGTGAATATTGCGGTGGACGGTTCATCAGCTGTGGGGCAAGACGTTTTGCCACCTGAAGAATAACCACCACCGCAGCGGGAAGCATGAGCAAAACACCGAGAAAAATCATCAGAATCTGCACTTCTGGCCGAGAAAATGGCTCAGGCAGCGACAGGGAGCCGCTTACCGACAGCAGCGCCACCGCCAGCACCATCATTCCGATAAATTCCAGTATCAACACGCTTTTAGGCAATTTACCGATCGCGCGCATACGCTTCCCTCTGCAAAGTGAGCCTTCAGTCTAAAACTTTTCACTGTATTGTGTTTAACAGTTATAGCTTTTAGCAATTAATGCAACAGGTTAAACCTACTTTCAGCGAATACATTTTAGCGTGATCATTACAGGCATAAATCTTTGAGGAGAGAAATAATGCAAACCGTTATTTTTGGTCGTCCGGGTTGCCCTTACTGTGTGCGTGCAAAAGATCTGGCTGAGAAATTGAGCAATGAACGCGATGATTTTCAGTATCAGTATGTAGATATTCGTGCGGAAGGGATCACTAAAGAAGATCTACAACAAAAGGCAGGTAAACCCGTAGAAACCGTGCCGCAGATTTTTGTCGATCAGCAACATATCGGCGGCTATACCGATTTTGCTGCATGGGTGAAAGAGAATCTGGACGCCTGATCGTCTGACAAGCCCTCGCGTTGAGGGCTTTATTGATTTTTTCTGTGCTGTGGTTTAAACAAACTACTGATAAATAAGAAACACAGTGCCCCCAGCGCACACCAGAACACCGCACTTAATAACCATGCCAGCTCTTGCCAGAATGAGCGCGTCGGTGAAAAAAACAGCCGCATAATAAGCATTGAACAGGGTGCCGCCAGCATTGCGCCAAACAGAGGTTTCAGGACTTCTCTACGCTGTGAAAAGAAGCTGGCAACTGCTCCAGGAAGAATGAAAAACAGCAAGCCGATTTCAGGATGCCCGGCAGCCCGAAAAGCGCCTTTCATGTGCGTCGCCAGAAAAAGGCACACCACAATGAAGAGGACAAAACAGCAGATTGCCCCCGCCCAACGTTGTTTATGTTTCACTCGTTCCTCCTGACACTGCGTCTATCGAACACATTTTTCGCCAGTGTGGCGTTCAGTAAGATAAAGCCGCTTCGCATTCCATGCTAATATAGGCCAACGCAATTCATATAGCCGTTGATACCTAATGTGATTACACTAGTAAAATATATTGTTACTTTACTATCGTTTAGGTGCGCTGAATGAATCTGCGCCCTGAATTCTGGTAAAAAACATTATCGTAAATTACCATTTCTTTCAACAGCTTACTAGTAAACAAGAAGTTAGCCTCCGTGAATATAAACGTCGCCGAATTGTTAAATGGGAATTACATTCTGTTATTATTTGTGGTCCTCGCGCTTGGGCTATGTCTCGGGAAATTACGACTTGGTTCGATCCAACTGGGTAATTCCATTGGCGTTTTAGTCGTATCGCTGTTATTAGGCCAACAACATTTCAGCATTAACACCGACGCGCTTAATCTTGGCTTTATGCTGTTTATTTTCTGCGTCGGGGTCGAAGCCGGACCGAACTTTTTTTCCATTTTTTTTCGCGATGGGAAAAATTACCTAATGTTAGCACTGGTGATGGTTGGCAGTGCGCTGGTCATCGCCTTAGGGTTAGGTAAGCTGTTTGGCTGGGATATTGGCCTGACGGCCGGTATGTTAGCAGGCTCTATGACGTCAACACCGGTTTTGGTCGGTGCTGGCGATACACTGCGTCATTCCGGCATGGAAAGCAGGCAGCTCTCACTGGCACTGGATAATCTGAGCCTCGGGTATGCCTTAACCTATTTAATCGGTCTGGTGAGTTTGATTGTTGGTGCGCGTTACTTGCCGAAATTGCAGCATCAGGACTTACAGACCAGCGCCCAGCAAATCGCCCGCGAACGTGGCCTGGACACAGATGCCAACCGTAAGGTTTATTTGCCGGTGATCCGCGCCTACCGCGTCGGCCCGGAGCTGGTGGCCTGGACCGACGGCAAAAATCTGCGTGAACTGGGTATTTATCGACAAACCGGCTGCTACATTGAACGTATTCGACGTAACGGGATTCTGGCAAATCCAGACGGTGATGCCGTGCTACAAATGGGCGATGAAATAGCGTTGGTAGGCTATCCCGACGCCCACGCCCGACTCGATCCCAGTTTCCGTAATGGCAAAGAAGTTTTCGATCGTGACCTTCTCGACATGCGTATCGTCACTGAAGAAGTGGTCGTTAAAAACCATAACGCTGTAGGCAAACGTCTCGCACAACTGAAGTTGACCGATCACGGTTGCTTCCTTAACCGCGTCATTCGTAGCCAGATTGAGATGCCGATTGATGACAACGTCGTGCTTAACAAAGGTGACGTTTTACAAGTCAGCGGCGATGCCCGTCGCGTAAAAACCATCGCCGATCGCATCGGCTTTATCTCGATTCACAGCCAGGTCACTGACTTGCTGGCATTCTGCGCCTTCTTTGTTATTGGGCTGATGATCGGGATGATCACCTTCCAGTTCAGCACATTCAGTTTCGGCATGGGGAACGCTGCCGGGTTGTTATTCGCCGGAATTATGCTGGGCTTTATGCGTGCTAACCACCCGACCTTCGGTTACATTCCGCAAGGTGCATTAAGCATGGTGAAAGAGTTCGGCTTGATGGTGTTTATGGCAGGCGTTGGTCTGAGCGCCGGTAGCGGTATTAATAACGGCCTGGGCGCGATTGGCGGTCAAATGTTGATTGCCGGATTGATTGTCAGTCTGGTGCCAGTGGTTATCTGCTTCTTGTTCGGTGCTTATGTATTGCGAATGAACCGCGCACTGTTGTTCGGCGCAATGATGGGCGCACGCACCTGCGCGCCGGCAATGGAGATCATCAGTGATACAGCTCGCAGTAATATCCCGGCGCTGGGCTATGCGGGCACTTACGCAATCGCCAACGTCCTGCTGACGCTGGCAGGGACAATCATCGTCATGGTATGGCCAGGATTAGGATAAAACTGAAGTTGCCCTGAAAATGAAATTTTTTTGCACAACCGCAGAACTTTTCCGCAGGGCATCAGTCTTAATTAGTGCCACTGCTTTTCTTTGATGTCCCCATTTTGTGGAGCCCATCAACCCCGCCATTTTGGTTCAAGGTTGGTGGGTTTTTTGTTATCTAAAATTTATCTACTATCCTGCAACCCTCTCAACCATCCTCAAAATCTCCTCGCGCGATAGCGGCTTACGGTCGGTGACAAAATGCAGCGTCATCCCCTCAATAAACGCATCAAGCGCGCGGGCGGTTCCGGGTTCAAACCATTGTTCGAGCGTTTGCTGACTGCGCTGCATCCAGTTTTGCATTACCGTTTTTAATAGCGGTTTTCGGCTAGCCAGCGCGTAGAGCTGGTACATCAGCTCCATGTTATCCGGCGTTGCAACCTGTGAGCTGTAAATCATATCGGTGATAGCCTGGCATGCGCCCGGAGCATCACTAACATCGCTAAAAAATGCCTGATATTGCCGGGACATGATCTCAGTAAAACGGCTGAACGCCTCCAGCAACAACTCATCAATTCCTGAAAAATAGTAAGTCATCGATCCCAACGGTACCCCGGCAAGGGTAGCGATTTTGCGGTGCGTAACAGCATGTATTCCATAAAGTTTCACCGCCTCCAGCGTGGCCTGGATAATTTTTTCTCGCCGTTGCGGATCGTTAGCGCGACGCATGTCATTTCCTCTCTCTGCAATTGTGTACAAATGTACACAACCTTGCTAATGTTGTCTTCCCTCTTCTTATTTTGACGTGGTCTATGACCGTAAATTCTTCACGTAATGCATTGAAACGCCGAACCTGGGCGCTGTTTATGTTCTTCTTTTTGCCAGGCCTGTTAATGGCGTCCTGGGCAACCCGTACGCCTGCTATCCGCGATATTCTCTCTGTCTCGATCGCTGAAATGGGCGGTGTTCTCTTTGGTCTGTCGATCGGTTCGATGAGCGGTATTCTCTGCTCGGCGTGGTTAGTGAAACGCTTTGGGACGCGTAATGTCATCCTTGTGACGATGTCCTGCGCATTGATTGGGATGATGATATTAAGTCTGGCACTCTGGCTGACATCGCCCCTGCTCTTCGCGGTTGGTCTCGGCGTCTTTGGGGCAAGTTTTGGTTCTGCGGAAGTGGCGATAAACGTTGAAGGTGCTGCCGTTGAGCGAGAAATGAATAAGACGGTTTTGCCGATGATGCACGGTTTTTATAGCCTGGGCACGCTGGCAGGCGCTGGTGTCGGGATGGCACTGACGGCCTTTGGCGTTCCGGCAACGGTGCACATTTTATTGGCGGCGCTGGTAGGCATCGCGCCTATTTATATCGCCATTCAGGCAATCCCTGATGGTACGGGCAAAAATGCTGCCGATGGCACCCAGCATGGCGAAAAAGGCGTTCCTTTTTATCGCGATATCCAGTTGCTGTTGATTGGTGTTGTAGTGCTGGCGATGGCCTTTGCCGAAGGTTCTGCCAACGACTGGTTACCCTTATTAATGGTTGATGGTCACGGTTTTAGCCCTACTTCCGGCTCGCTGATTTATGCCGGTTTTACCCTGGGGATGACCGTTGGACGCTTTACCGGCGGTTGGTTCATTGACCGTTACAGTCGCGTTGCCGTGGTTCGGGCCAGTGCACTAATGGGGGCGTTGGGTATTGGGCTGATTATTTTTGTCGATAGCGCCTGGGTCGCTGGGGTGTCTGTTGTACTTTGGGGACTGGGTGCCTCGTTGGGCTTCCCGCTGACCATTTCTGCCGCCAGCGATACCGGCCCCGATGCACCAACCCGCGTCAGCGTGGTAGCTACGACCGGTTATCTGGCTTTCCTCGTCGGGCCGCCGCTGCTGGGCTATCTCGGCGAACATTATGGATTACGTAGTGCAATGATGGTTGTACTGGCGCTGGTTATTCTCGCGGCTATTGTCGCGAAAGCCGTCGCCAAACCCGATACCAAAACGCAGACGGCGATGGAGAATAGTTGATGAGCATTAAATTAATTGCGGTAGACATGGATGGTACTTTCTTAAGCGATCAAAAAACCTATAACCGTGAGCGGTTTATGGCTCAGTATCAGCAAATGAAAGCACAAGGCATTCGCTTTGTGGTCGCCAGCGGGAATCAATATTATCAGTTGATCTCTTTCTTTCCGGAAATTGCTAATGAAATTGCCTTTGTGGCTGAAAACGGCGGCTGGGTAGTGAGCGAAGGCAAAGATGTTTTTAATGGCGAGCTGTCGAAGGATGCGTTTGCTACTGTCGTGGAACATTTGCTGACGCGCCCGGAAGTGGAAATTATTGCCTGCGGAAAAAATAGCGCCTATACCCTCAAAAAATATGACGATGCCATGAAAACGGTGGCGGAAATGTATTATCACCGTCTGGAATACGTCGATAACTTTGACAACTTAGAAGATATCTTCTTTAAGTTTGGTCTGAATCTTTCCGATGAACTGATTCCACAAGTACAAAAAGCATTACATGAGGCCATCGGCGATATTATGGTGCCGGTCCACACCGGCAACGGCAGCATCGATCTGATTATCCCCGGCATACATAAAGCCAATGGCCTTCGCCAACTGCAGAAATTATGGGGAATAGACGACAGCGAAGTGGTGGTCTTTGGCGATGGCGGTAACGATATTGAGATGCTGCGTCAGGCAGGCTTTAGTTTTGCAATGGAAAATGCCGGCAGCGCGGTCGTCGCAGCGGCAAAATACCGGGCAGGCTCCAATAACCGTGAAGGCGTACTGGATGTGATCGATAAAGTGCTTAAACACGAAGCGCCATTTAACCAATAAAACGGCAGCACGCCCGGCAACACAATGCCTGAATGAAGATTGCATAATTCGCGGAAATTAACCCGCTGCATTATTTCAGGCGAAATGATTATGAAAAATTGTCTACTGTTGGGCGCGCTTTTAATGGGCTTTACTGGTGTGGCGATGGCGCAAAGTGTCACCGTCGATGTGCCGAGTGGATACAAAGTGGTTGTGGTTCCTGATTCAGTCAGCGTTCCACAAGCGGTCAGCGTCGCGACTGTGCCGCAAACCGTCTATGTGGCTCCTGCGCCAGCTCCGGCTTACCGCCCGCATCCTTATGTTCGCCATCTTGCCAGCGTAGGTGAAGGGATGGTTATCGAACACCAGATTGACGACCATCACCATTAATTTGAGAATGCCTGATCGCACAAAGCAATCAGGCATTTTTTTACCCTTCGTGCGAATTTCCCATCTGTTTATCTTTTAAAAAGATAACCATCAGCAACAGCCACAAAATGCCGTTGACAAGGTTGAAGAGATTAAACAGTCCGTTGCCCCCGTTCAGCCAGGCATGTTTGCTGATTTCAATACCGACGGTAAAGATCAGCATTTGCAGCATCCCCATCGCCGCAGAAACCGTACCTTTACTCATATCGCTGGCAAACAGGGTTAATCGCACCAGTCCCGCATTCGCCAGACCAATACCGAAAGCATAAATACTTAACCCGGCGGTCATCCATAAATACGCGTGCGATGAGATAACCGTTGCCGCAGCAGCGACCAACAGACCAATCATAATCGGCCAGCCGCCCATAATAATCAGCGAACGTACGGTGCGGCGCGAGGTCAGACGCGCTAACAGCAAGTTACCCGCAATTAACGCCCCAAAAATAGGCACTTGCAGCAAGCCATATTCATAGCTGCTCAACTGCTCACCGGTAATAATGATAATCGGCGACTGGGCGATCCACGCCAACAACGGCAGGCTAACGAATCCCAGCGCCAGCGCCCCCGCCACAAAGCGACCGTTCTTCAGCACCAGCTTATAGTCACGACCGAGTTCTTTCAGCGACAGTTTCTCGCCTATACGCGTGGCGGTTTCAGGCATGGCTCGTTGCAGACCGAAAAAGGAGATCGCTGCCAATGCGGCAAACAAGACAAACATCCCCTCCCAGGGCAGCACATGGATCCACGCCGCGCCCACCAGCGGACCAAGTAGCGGAGCAATCAGCGCCACGTTCGCCATCAGCGCGGTGATCTTGATACAAACCGCCTCTTCGAAGGATTCCTGAATTGCGGCGTATCCCACAGCGCCAATGAAACAGAGGCTTATGCCCTGCAAGAAGCGCAACAGGGTGAATTGTTCAATGTTTTGCGCCAGTAATATTGCCAGACAGGTGACGATAAACCACACCACTCCCGCCAGCATCACCGGACGGCGACCAATACGATCCGACAGCGGCCCCAGGAGCCATTGTAAAAACATCCCGCCCGCCAGATACGCGGTCATCGAAGTAGGAACCCAATCAATGCCCGCCTGATATTGCTCCACCACGGCCAACATACCGGGTTGAATCATATCGTTGCCGATATAGGTTGAAAATTCGTAAAGCACCAGACAGAGAGGGAAAAGTAACGCCTGACGTCCAAGCCTGGCACCGGAAGCTAATTTATTTTGCATGCAATTTCTTCGCCAATAATAATCGCGCAAAGTTTAATAAAAGCGCAGCTAACGAGAAAGCGAATTTTGTAGCTGAAACCACGGTTAAGCACATTCTTACATTATTGCGAGTATAGCTACGCTTTCTTTAAGTTTTATTTAACCTATGCCCGTTACAATCACCCACCGTAAACAGGCCGCTTGAGGGAAATAAGACGATGCCGCTTTACCCAGTTTAACCTGCACTTTATTCTCAACGACTTGCCTGTATTGGCTCCCTTTTAATCACTTTGCGTCGGGAAGTTATGCTGGAAAATTTGAATCTCTCTCTATTCTCTCTTATTAACGCGACGCCAGACTCTGCGCCGTGGATGATCTCGTTGGCGATTTTTATTGCTAAAGATTTGATTACCGTGGTGCCGCTGCTGGCCGCAGTACTTTGGTTGTGGGGGCTTACAGCACAACGGCAACTAGTGATAAAAATCGCTATCGCGCTGGCGGTCAGCCTGTTTGTGTCCTGGACGATGGGGCATCTTTTTCCGCACGACCGACCCTTTGTCGAAAATATCGGCTATAACTTCCTGCATCATGCGGCGGATGACTCATTCCCGAGCGATCACGGTACGGTGATTTTCACCTTTGCACTGGCATTTTTATGCTGGCATCGCCTGTGGTCCGGCTCACTTTTAATGGTGCTGGCCGTCGTCATTGCCTGGTCGCGCGTTTATCTTGGCGTCCACTGGCCGCTGGATATGCTCGGTGGATTGCTGGCAGGTATGATTGGCTGCCTTAGCGCCCAGATTATCTGGCAAGCGATGGGGCATAAACTCTATCAACGTCTGCAATCGTGGTATCGTTTCTGTTTTGCATTACCGATCCGCAAAGGCTGGGTGCGTGACTGATCTCTGCTAAAAAGTGTAGTATTGAGCGGCTCGCTTCAATAACTATTCAGAGGGATTATGGAAACACGTCGCGAAGAGCGTATCGGGCAGCTGCTGCAAGAATTAAAACGCAGCGATAAGTTACATCTTAAAGACGCCGCCGCCCTGCTTGGGGTTTCGGAGATGACGATTCGTCGCGATCTGAACAACCACAGTGCGCCCGTCGTTTTGCTCGGCGGCTATATTGTTCTGGAACCGCGCAGTGCCAGCCATTACCTGTTAAGCGATCAAAAATCCCGCCTGGTGGAAGAAAAACGCCGGGCGGCAAAACTGGCTGCGACGATGGTAGAACCCGATCAGACCCTCTTTTTTGACTGTGGCACCACCACACCGTGGATTATTGAAGCGATTGATAATGAAATCCCTTTTACCGCCGTTTGTTATTCGCTAAATACCTTTCTGGCGCTGAAAGAGAAACCTCATTGCCGCGCGTTTCTGTGTGGTGGTGAATTTCACGCCAGCAACGCCATTTTCAAACCCATCGATTTTCAGCAAACGCTGAATAATTTTTGCCCGGATATCGCTTTTTATTCTGCGGCGGGCGTGCATGTCAGTAAAGGCGCTACCTGTTTTAATCTTGAAGAGTTGCCGGTAAAACACTGGGCCATGTCGATGGCGCAAAAGCATGTGCTGGTTGTCGACCACAGTAAATTTGGCAAGGTGCGTCCGGCGCGCATGGGTGACCTGAAACGCTTTGATATTATGGTGAGTGATTGTTGCCCGGAAGATGAGTATGTGAAGTACGCGCAGACGCAGCGTATTAAGTTGATGTATTAATGAAGTATAACCGGATGACGTTTCGCGCCATCCGGTTATCAGAAGATTAAGAGAACCAGCTGCCGAACCACTGATGGAATTTCATCATCACGAAATCCCACATCCGACCAAAGAATCCGCCCTCTTCCACATTTTCCATCACGATCAGCGGACGCTGCTCAATGGATTTACCGTTAAGCTGGAAATCAATGGTCCCGACAACCTGACCTTTTTTCAGCGGTGCGGTAAGCTGCGGTTCCGTTAACGTATAACTCGCTTTCAGGTTTTTCAGCTGCCCACGCGGTATGGTCACTGAGCCCGCTTCACCTGCCCCGAGATTCACTTCGCTCTTATCACCAAACCAGACGCGCTGAGTCACAAAGGTGGCATCAGGTTTAATTGGCGTCACGGTTTCAAAGAAGCGGAAACCCCAGGTCAATAATTTCTCAGACTCATTAAAACGGATACGGTCAGTTTTCGCCCCCAGCACTACGGAGATTAAACGCATATCACCCTGGGTAGCCGAAGCAACCAGATTATATCCCGCGCCTGCCGTGGTTCCTGTCTTCATGCCATCAACATTCAGATTGCTGCTCCACAGCAGACGGTTACGGTTAGGCTGACGAATTTTGTTGAAGGTGAACTCTTTCTCTTTATGAATGGCGTACTCTTCCGGCACATCGTGGATTAATGCTTTACCCAGCAATGCCATATCGCGCGCGGTACTGAACTGCCCCGGCGCATCCAGACCGTGCACCGTCTGGAAGGTAGTGTTGGTCAGACCCAGTTTTTTGGCATAACCATTCATCAAACCAATAAATGACTCCTGGCTCCCGGCAACGTAATCAGCCAGCGCAATACAGGCGTCATTACCGGACTGGATAATCACACCTTTGTTCAAGTCTGCCACCGAAACCTGATCGCCCGGTTTGAGGAACATTACCGATGAACCACGCAGTGCCGGATTTCCCGTCGCCCAGGCATCTTTACCGACCGTCACCATATCGGTGAGTTTAATCTTATCGGCCTTAAGCGCCTGCCCAACCACATAGCTGGTCATGATTTTAGTCAGGCTCGCGGGATCCAGTTTCTCATCCGCGTTGCCTTCTGCCAGCACTTTACCGCTGGCGTAATCCATTAAAATCCATGCACGCGCATCCACGCTCGGCGCTTCAACGGTTTGTTCCGCCGCGAATGCCGTTGGGGCAAAAAGGAATAAAAATGCAGAACCCGCTGCAAGACCACGAAGGAGAGAGGAGTATTGCGTCATAAATGCCACCCGAGTATCCATTCAAAAAAAATACGTTATATCGCCGTATGATAAGTTCGGTGATTAATAACGCACACACAAACTTAAAGAAACCGTAAGTTGGTAAAGTTTTTAAAGTTTATGCAATATCCTGCCGCTTCGCTGCTTCTGATGTCATTTTTTTGCCAGCTGTTGCTTAAAAGTTAACTTTACTTCACCATCGGAGTCCTGTTCAGCCTGTGGCTGCCTGTCGGAAAAGGGGTGAGTATGATTACGCTGTGGGGTCGGAATAATTCAACCAACGTAAAAAAAGTATTGCTGACGCTCGAAGAACTGGAACTACCTTATGAGCAAATTCTCGCGGGCCGTGAGTTTGGGATAAATCACGATGCTGATTTTCTGGCGATGAACCCTAACGGGCTGGTGCCGTTGTTGCGTGACGACGAAAGTGATCTCATTCTTTGGGAATCAAACGCCATTGTCCGCTATCTGGCGGCACAGTACGGGCAAAAACGCCTGTGGATCGACTCACCGGCACGTCGTGCGGAAGCAGAAAAATGGATGGACTGGGCAAACCAGACGCTCAGTAATGCCCATCGCGGGATCCTGATGGGATTAGTCAGAACACCACCGGAAGAGCGCGATCAGGCCGCCATTGATGCCAGTTGTAAAGAGTGCGACGCCCTGTTTGCCCTGCTCGATGCGGAACTGGCAAAAGTAAAATGGTTCTCCGGCGACGAGTTTGGTGTGGGCGATATCGCTATCGCACCGTTCATCTACAATTTGTTTAACGTTGGCCTGACCTGGACACCGCGTCCAAATCTGCAACGCTGGTATCAGCAACTCACTGAACGCCCCGCAGTGCGCAAAGTGGTGATGATTCCCGTTAGCTAATTGCGTGGGCTAACTTTAAGTAATTCCCCACTGGACTCGTCGGTGAGAACGTATAAATAACCGTCGGGTCCAGTGCGAACATCACGAATTCGCTGCCCTCTGTCCGTTAAAATACGGCCATCTTCTGTCACTTTGTCGCCGTTGACGCTCATCACAATGACATCTTTATCTTTCAGCGCGCCAATAAATAATTTTTGCTGCCACTGGGGGAATTTATCGCTGTTATAGAAGGCCATGCCGCTCACGGCGGGCGAATCTTTCCAGTAAAAAACAGGTTGCTCGGTCCCGGCGACGATCTCCCCTTTCGCTTCCGGTATTTTAAAGCCCGAATAGTTGATTCCCCAGGTTGCCAGCGGCCAGCCGTAGTTTTTGCCTTTTTGCGGGATATTAATTTCATCGCCACCGCGCGGGCCATGTTCATTCAGCCATAGTGCATTACTCCACGGATTCATCGCCATTCCTTGCGGATTACGAATGCCATAAGACCAGATCTCGGCGCGTGCACCGGATTCCTTTATAAAAGGATTATCATCCGGGATTTCGCCCTGGTCGGTCAGACGCACCAGTTTGCCCTGTAATTTATCCAGATCCTGCGCCGTCGGGCGCTGATTGTTTTCGCCCAGAGCAATAAAAAGATAACCTTTACCGTCGAATACCAGCCGCCCGCCAAAATGGTTGCCGGTAGACAGTTTTGGCATCTGGCGAAAGACGGTGCGGAAGTCGGTCACCTTTGAGAGATCATCACTTAAGCGGCCATAACCCACAGCAGTTCCGGCTTTGCCATCATCGCCAACTTCGGAATAACTTAACCAGATGCGGCGAGACTGAGCAAAATCAGGCGCTAAAACCACATCCAGCAGGCCACCCTGCCCGTGCGCCCAAACGTCCGGCACTCCGGAAAGCGGCGCAGATAATCCTTTTCCTGCTTGCCAGTGACGCAACTCGCCGCCGCGCAGAGTGATTAACATACCGTGATTGTCGGGTAAAAAGGCCAGCGCCCAGGGATGGTCGAGTTTGTCTTGCAGTACTTCGACATTTACCGTTGCAGGAGCCGCCCAGAGAGCGGAAGAAAGACAAATAAGGGGCACAAGGAAAAAGGATTGTCGATGCATAACGCCTCCGGATTGACTCTGGCTTAAAGCGTAGTCAGTGGAGGAGATAACAAATTCATTTTTACAAAAACTTAAACATGAAGGGGGAGACGCTTTCTCCCCCTTAGTTTTCAGGCCTTCTCAAGCATGGCGTGCTTCTGCAGGCTCTGGATACTCAGCGTTAAGCTCATCAGACAATTTTCAAGCTTATCGGCGTTGACGGTAATAACAGTCGGGCAATCATGGTGCCCACTCATCAAACATACTGCGGCTGTCGCTAATGCTTCTTCAGCATGATGAAGAGCACTCCACTCTTCCTGATCCAGATGAAGATTCAACCGCAGCGATTTATCGTGCAGTTCGCGATTCAGTTTAAAAAAGTTATCTCGTAGATGATTGCTTTCGCTGACGGACATGTATCCTTTTGCCTTCCTCAGTTGCACGTATGCGGCGAGGTCAACGCGTGCGTCGATCAACCGGTTCAGCAGATCGATTCGCTGTCTGTCAACGAACATACTTCGATCCTCCTCTTTCCAGCCTTGTTGCAATTAAATAGTATGGCTATTTTTTGAGCAAAATGCTGTCCAGGATCAATTCTTCACGCCGAATTAACAAAATTTACATTTCCTTCGCCTCCGCCAGCGTATGAGATTGCGATACAAATTTTATCCAGAACTCTGTAGAATCCCTGCCCTGACCTTTCCTGTAACTGAATATTTTTTAAGCTATGAGCAAAGTAACTCCCCAGCCGAAAATCGGCTTTGTTTCCCTTGGCTGTCCGAAAAACCTTGTCGATTCAGAGCGTATTCTCACCGAACTACGCACTGAAGGTTATGACGTGGTACCGAGCTATGACGATGCGGACATGGTGATCGTCAACACCTGCGGCTTTATTGACAGCGCGGTACAAGAATCACTGGAAGCCATTGGTGAAGCGTTGAATGAAAACGGCAAGGTAATTGTGACCGGTTGTCTGGGGGCAAAAGAAGATCAGATCCGCGAAGTCCACCCGAAAGTGCTGGAAATCACCGGGCCTCATAGCTATGAGCAGGTTCTGGAGCACGTTCATCACTACGTGCCAAAACCGAAACACAACCCATTCCTGAGCCTGGTGCCAGAACAAGGCGTGAAACTGACGCCGCGTCATTATGCCTATCTGAAAATTTCTGAAGGCTGTAATCACCGCTGCACCTTCTGCATTATTCCGTCTATGCGCGGCGACCTGGTGAGCCGTCCGATTGGCGAAGTGTTAAGTGAAGCGAAACGTCTGGTTGATGCGGGCGTTAAAGAGATTCTGGTGATCTCGCAGGATACTTCCGCCTATGGCGTTGATGTTAAACATCGTACTGGCTTCCACAACGGCGAGCCGGTAAAAACCAGCATGGTCAGCCTGTGCGAACAGTTATCGAAACTGGGGATCTGGACACGTCTGCACTACGTTTACCCTTATCCGCATGTGGACGACGTCATCCCACTGATGGCAGAAGGCAAAATCCTGCCCTATCTGGACATTCCGTTGCAGCACGCCAGCCCGCGCATTCTCAAACTGATGAAGCGTCCGGGTTCTGTAGATCGCCAACTGGCGCGCATCAAACAGTGGCGCGAAATCTGCCCGGAACTGACCCTACGCTCAACCTTTATTGTCGGCTTCCCTGGCGAGACGGAAGAAGATTTCCAGATGCTACTCGACTTCCTGAAAGAAGCACGTCTGGATCGCGTTGGCTGCTTTAAATACAGCCCGGTTGAAGGTGCAGACGCCAATGCCCTGCCTGACCAGGTTCCGGAAGAAGTGAAAGAAGAACGCTGGAACCGTTTCATGCAGTTGCAGCAGCAAATTTCCGCCGAGCGCCTGCAAGAGAAAGTGGGCCGTGAAATTCTGGTGATTATCGACGAAGTGGACGAAGAAGGCGCGATTGGTCGCAGCATGGCAGATGCACCGGAAATCGACGGCGCGGTTTATCTCAATGGTGAAACCAACGTTAAGCCGGGTGATATCCTGCGTGTGAAAGTCGAGCACGCCGATGAGTACGATTTGTGGGGTAGCCGGGTTTAATTAATTTAAAGGCAGATCTAACAAGGATATTGTTCTTCGATCTGCCTCTGCTACCCTTCCCGATGTCCTACCCTTACGCACAAAATCCCCTGACGCATAAATCGAGAAAAATGTATCGTACTCGAGGCAACTCTCACTTTTTCACACCAAATTAAAGTTTTGATCGCAATTACTTGAAATAAGCGTAATGGTTACTATAGTAAACATTACCACAAGGATGGATGTATGGGTGTGTATAAGGCAAGACGATTCAGCCAAAGCACGAAAAAACTTGGTATTCACGATAAAGTTCTCATGGCTGCCGCTGAAGAAGTGATGCAGGGCATATGGGAGGCTGATTTAGGTAGCGGTGTCATCAAAAAACGTTTACCCCTCCAACAAGGAAAGAGTGGTGGAGCCAGAACAATTATCTTTTTTAAATCAGCAAATCATGTGTTTTTTTATGATGGTTGGTCCAAGAGTGGTCTAAGCAGTAAAGGAACCAAAGAAATCGAAGATGATGAACTGGCGGCCTACAAAAAAATGGCAAATGCATTTCTGGCCTTTAGCAATAAGCAAATAGAGGATTTGATCGAAACTGGCTTTTTGATTGAGGTGAAAAATGAGCGATAAATTACAAATGATGCTGGAAGATGCAAAGGAACTGAATGCACTGGGCCTGATGTCTGATAGTGAAGTTGATGCCATTGCCGTCATGGTCAAAGCTCGTGAAGTCAGCGCCCGTATAGCCAAAGTCAAATCAATGACGGGTGAAGAGATCAAAGCCATCCGCACCCGATACGGCATGTCACAATCCGTGCTGGCACATACAATGGGAATGTCAAAAGAAAGTGTCTCGAAATGGGAACGTAATGAAATAAAACCGAGCGGCCCGGCATTACGTATTTTGAATACATTGGCAATAAAAGGGCCGGAAGTTTTTGCAAAGTAAAATGTTTGCAAATGATTTACCACATTCATTAGTACCCCTTGATTAAGGGGTACTAACACTATTCTAATTCTACTGCCAGCTAATCTGTGCCCTGCCGTTTTTCTTACTCTTATACAGCCGCTCATCCGCCAGCATTTTCAAGCGTTCGACGGTAGGACATTCATTTGAATGCGCTACACCGATACTGGTACTTAAATTAATGCTTCCCACCTGGAAATGAACGATTTCTTTTAGAATCGATAGCAACTCTTCCAGCGTGCCGCCAGTATAAATCACCGCAAATTCGTCACCGCCGAAGCGGTAGACTTTACCTTTATCTACCGGGATCTGTGATTTAAGGATTTTCACCACTTTCATCAACACTTCATCGCCCAGCAAATGACCGAAGGTGTCGTTAATGTTTTTGAATTTATCGACGTCAAACAGGCACAAATAGCCGCCTTTTTCCGGCAGGGCTTTTAAATCTTCATCAAAGGATTTTCTGCCCATTGCTTTGGTCAGATCGTCCAGGAATGCCGAGTTATACATACTGTAGAGTTTTTTGACATCGGCAGCCGAAAAGAAAAGCCCGCCATCCAGGACGCGTTCAAAATGGTTATTAATAATGGCTTCTTTCTCCACAATACCACGATTAATCACTCTGCGTACCAGATAGAGGCAACTGGCACCCGATATCACTGCCACCAATGCGGCAAAGAAAATAATCAATGTACATACCTGAAAATAAACGTCTTTTTTATACGCAAATACGTACAATCCGGTCGGCAAATAGGCGAAGTGCTCCATCGCTTCCGAAACGGTGAAGATGGCGTTTTTAGCATTATATTCATCACCGGTCACCGGTTTACCGTTCTTAAACAGAGAGAACATCAGGTTCTCGCTGTCCATCGCCAGCGATTTTGACAGTAAAGAAAAACGTTCCAGACCAAGCAAAAATATCAGACTGCGATTGTGAGTTACCGGATAGAGGTAATAGACGAAGGTTTTACCGTCAAAAGAGATAAACCCTGTATTTTTGACATGTCGATACTTCACAACCTGCATAATATCTGCACAATAATTTTTCTCGAACTCCTTTACCTGAATACATTCGTCACTGGAAATCAGATAAGGACCGACATCGTACAAATAAGAGGGTGAAAGCGAGTCGGCGTAAGCTGTGCGTAAGCCAACCAACAGCTGTTCCTCCGTAGGATTTAGCGTGTTGATCAGATCAATTGCCACACTACGCCGATATTCAGCAATATTTGCCACCGCAAAAGCAGTATCAATAACGGACTGTTTCAGGCCATACACCCGTTCCTTTACCATTTGAGTGTAGATCCCGCAGGCAACTGCTGAAATCATGATAAAAATCAGCAGACTGACTGTAAGTACGAATTTATTGATTCTGGACATACGTAAACTACTCTTTTACTAATTTTCCACTTTTATCCCAGGCGGAGAACGGCATGGGTTTCTGGTACAGATACCCCTGAGCCTGAACACATCCTAATTTGATTAATTCGCGCGCAACGTCTTCGCTCTCTACGCCTTCCGCAATCACCGGGATCCGGTTATAGCGTGCCAGATCGAAAATAATGCGCACAATTTTTCCCGCAGTACCGAAAATATCGCCGGTAAATTGTGAGTCCACTTTTATGCTATCTGGATTAATTTCATAAAAACGTTTCAGGTTTGACAAACCGGTGCCAAAGTCATCAATCGATATCCGTACCCCTTGTTTACGCAGTTGTTCAATATTGAGATAAAAATGTTCATTAATTCGCTCAATCACGGTTTCAGTGATCTCAACACAGAGGCTGTTCGCCTTCAGGCCATTTTCTTCCATGATGGTGGTAAAACGCTCATGAAAGTGTGGTTCGTTTAACTGCCAGGGCGAAACATTAATATGCAGTAAGAAACCGTCCTTCAGGACCGCACGCTGACTAAAATGTCTGAATTCACCCATCGCGGTTTTAATAATCTGATAACCCAGCTCATTGATAAACCCGATATCTTCAGCAATGGTAATGAACTTTAGCGGTGAAATGATCCCCCGCTCCGCAGACACCCAACGGCACAACGCCTCCGCGCCCAGAATGGCGCGGGTGTTAATATCAACGATCGGTTGATAGACGAGGAATAGTTCGCCAATTTCCATTGCATGGCGAATATTACGCGCAATCCAGATATTCTCTTCTATTTCGTTGAGTTTCGCATCATCACAGAAAATAAACTCTGAGAACATATGGTTGCGGATACTGGAAATCGCCAGTTTCAGCTTTTCTGCGTAACTCCAGGCGTTTTACCCCCGCAAAGGTTCACAAATAGCAGACTTATGGATGCGCAGATTGCGGTAGCCAAAACTGCTGTCAAAATCGTTTACCGTCGCTATCTTACGGGTAAACGTCTGTACATTTTCCCGGCACAGGAGTAAATAGAGATCGGCATTAAATGTCACGATATCGCAGCATTGCGCATATTTCTCGGCAATTCGCTGACACAATTTCCTGACGATTTTATTGCGTTCATCAACACCAAACACCGCTTCCACAGCTTCCAGACCACACAGTTTGATGATCCCCACAGCCAGATACTGATTATTGTTGGACTCAATAATCGCCATATTTTTAATAAAACCGCTTTCCTGATCGTAAGAGATCAGCGAGAGCAATTTATTTGCCCGTTCAATTTCAGCATCTTTCATTTCCGCGATCGAATTTTTGATACTGATAATCTCTTTCGCATCGCCTTCGCGAATTTTCAGAGCCTCGATCTGATCCGTTGAGTCGGGCAAAAACGCCAGCGTATTAACCAGCTCGGTCATTTCAGAAAATTGCCGACGGAACACACGAGTGGTCATTAAATAAACCACCAACAATACGATAATAATGAACGCAAACGGCAGATAAAAAAGTTTATCTGATGCGTTCAATAAATTACCGCCAGGATAATAAAAATAGATTTCGAATAATGCGTTGTTTGGCACCACTGATGTTTTTTCGATATATTCAGTATCGACAGAATCAATAATATTATAATTACCTTCGCTATTATAAATAATCAGTTTTTCACGCGCGAGTTGATTCTTGGCAATGATCTCATGGCCTTGTTTCAAAAATAGAACTTCATCATTAGCGCTGATGTGATCAAGATACTCGTTCAGATATCGCCAGTTTAAATCGACATGTATTTTATCCACCGCTAACAAATCGTGATCTTTGCCGTTGATGCGTAGCGTAAAAGAGATACATTTTTTACCCGGACGATCAAAGCAATTGTATGCCGGATTCCAGCTGTTGTTAGAGTCATCTGAAGCCACCGACCACGGTCGTTTCGATGGGTTAAAATCGGCAAAAATAACCCGCCCTGACTCGTCGACAAGCGGTCCATTTACTTGTTCCTGATGATAAACAACGATTTTATCATTCGTCCTCCGCGAAAAGAGATAATATTTATTATCATCAAGTACCAGTCCCACCGAGTCTAAAAATGGCATCATTTCCATTTTCAGAATTACGGCGCGTTGAATCTCCTCTGTATTTTTTAATAAATATAGTGAGTCCTTTAATGTCAGGGCCGAACGTTCAATATCTTTAAAGAAATAGCCAACGTTTTTCTGAATAAGTTCAAAGCGGCTATCGGCACGTTTTACCGCGCGTTCCGATACCAGTTGATAGTTAATGATGAAAAAAAGACCAATAAATGACAGTGCTGCCAATAAAAATAAAATTATCAGCCTTATCTTTATCTTTTCGTATAAACTCAGCATGTTAATACATTTAACAAAATAACTGTCTGAACGCTGTGCCGCTGCAAAATAGTCCCTTGCTGCGGCTTTTTAACCAAATTACCCGATTCTACAAAATCAGCAGAAAGTTACAACACTTGCTTAGGGCAATAATTTCCTGTGAGGTGATAACCCTTTCAAGCAATATTCAAACGTAACTATCCTTTAATTTTCGGATCCAGCGCATCGCGTAAACCATCGCCCAACAAATTGAACGCCAGCACGGTCAGAAAAATAGCCAGGGCCGGAAAAACAGCGACATGCGGCGCGATAACCATATCCGCTCGTGCCTCATTGAGCATTGCTCCCCACTCTGGTGTCGGCGGCTGCGCACCGAGGCCGAGAAATGACAGGCTGGCGGCAGAGATAATCGAGGTACCAATGCGCATGGTGAAAAACACCACGATAGAAGAGACGGTCCCAGGCAGGATATGACGCAATAAAATGGTCATATCGCTGGCACCAATACTGCGTGCTGACTCAATAAAGGTTTGCTGTTTCAACACCAGCGTGTTGCCGCGCACCAGTCGGGCAAACGCGGGGATGGAAAAAATGGCGACTGCGATAATCACGTTAGCAATGCCGCTTCCCAACACCGCAACAACAGCGATCGCCAGTAAAATACCCGGGAAGGCAAACAGCACATCGCAAATGCGCATGATCAGCCGATCCCACCAGCCTTCATAATATCCAGCCAGCAAGCCCAGCAACGTCCCGATCGCCGCACCGATAAACACGGCAAACACGCCCGCCGCCAGCGAGATTTGCGCACCAACCAGGACACGGCTGAAAATGTCGCGTCCCAGTGAATCGACGCCAAACCAGTGCTGCAAAGAAGGTCCGTTATTCAGATTGTCATAATCGAAAAAATTTTCGGCGTCATAGGGAGCGATCCAGCGTGCAAAAATGGCCACCACAATCAATAAAATAACGAACAATGCGGCGGTCATCGCCATATGCTGACGGCGAAATCGTCGCCAGAATTCATGCCACGGTGTACGTACCTGGTCAGGTTTGACCAGTGGCATGACGTTTAACACCGCCTGACGTCGCCAGTTAAATAGTCGCATCCTTACTTGTACCTGATAGCCGGGTTAATGGCGGCGTAAAGCACATCCACCACTAAGTTGATAAGAATAAATTCCAGCGAGAAAAGCAGAATTTCCGCCTGAATCACCGGGTAATCGCGCATTTCTACGGAGTCAACGAGTAAGCGTCCAAGTCCGGGCCAGTTGAAAACTTTCTCCACCACGATGGAACCACCGAGCAAAAAGCCAAACTGTAAGCCCATCATGGTCACTACCGGGATCATCGCGTTGCGTAGCCCGTGTTTGAGGACAACCCAGGTTTCGCTCACCCCTTTCGCCCTCGCGGTACGCATATAATCTTCGCTTAAAACGTCGACAAACGACGCGCGGGTAAAGCGCGCCATCACGGCTGCCACTGCCGCGCCGAGCGTCAGGGAGGGTAAAATGTAGTGCTGCCAACTGTCTGCTCCCACGGTAGGCAGCCAGCCCAGTTCAACGGAGAACACCTGAATTAAAAGCATCCCCAGAGCAAATGCCGGAAACGAGATCCCCGACACCGCAATGGTCATACTCAATCGATCCGGCCAACGATTACGCCAGACGGCGGCGATAATTCCCGCCGCCATACCAAATATCACTGCCCAGACCATACTGGTTATGGTCAGCCACAGCGTTGGCATAAAGCGGCTGGCAATCTCATCGGCAACCGGACGACGCGACACCATCGACAGGCCAAAATCCCCCTGCACAGCATTGCTGATATAGTGCCAGAACTGGTGATACAGCGGCTGATCCAACCCCAGCTGCTGACGCACCAGTTCTATAACCTGCGCATCAGCTTCGGGCCCGGCAATCAATCGCGCCGGATCGCCGGGCAGCATATGGACAAATAAAAACACCAGCACCGAGACGATAAACAGCGTCGGAATCAACCCCAGCAAGCGTTTGATAACGTAATTAAGCATTCCACTCCCTGCGTTGCTTATTGCAAATCCGCGTCTTCAAAGCTGAAGCCGGTGTCTGGCATGATCCAAAAACCGGTCAGGTTTTTACTGTGTGCCGACACCAGTTTTTCTACCACCAGCGGGATCCACGGCGACTCTTGCCAGATGATATCCTGCGCCGCCTTATATAAACGGATCTTTTCCGCCGGATCATTAGTTTTCAGTGCCTGAGCCAGGAAGTCATCCACCTGTTTATTGCTGTAAAACGCGGTATTAAACAGCGTCGGTGGCCAGTTTTGCGAGGCAAACAGCGGCGATAGTGCCCAGTCAGCTTCGCCGGTTGAAGCCGACCAGCCAGTGTAGAACATCCGCACGCCGCTCTCTTTTTGCCCTTTACCTTCGACTTCTGCCGCCCGCTGTCCGGCATCCATCGCAGTCACCTGGGCTTTAATCCCGACCTGCGCTAACTGCTGCTGGGTAAATTGCAGCACTTTCTGCGCAGTGCTGTGGTTATGTGACGACCACAGCGTGGTACTGAAACCGTTGGGATATCCCGCCTCTTTCAGTAATTCGCGCGCTTTCGCCGGATCGTAAGGCCACGGTTTATAACTTTGCGCGTAGGCGATACTCGGCGGTACCACACCAGTAGCTGGCGTTGCATAACCCGCGAAGGCCACTTTCACCAGCGCCGGGCGGTTAATGGCGTAATTCAGCGCCTCACGGACCTTCGGGTTATCGAACGGCTTTTGCGTCACGTTCATACTGATATAACGCTGCATAATTGACGGACTGGCCATCAACTCGATATTTTTGTTTTTCTCCAGCAATGCGGCCTGCTCGTAAGGAATGGGGAAAGCAAACTGCGCTTCACCGGTTTGTAGCATGGCCGCGCGGGTGTTGTTATCCGCCACCGGACGCCAGGTTATGCTGTCCAGTTTGGGCAATCCTGGCTGCCAGTAACCCGCGAATTTTTTCACCTTCACAAAATCGGTCTGATTCCAGGTATCCAGTTCATACGGCCCGGTTCCCACCGGATGAAAACCAATCTCCTTGCCATATTTTTCCAGCGCTGCCGGTGAAATCATCGCGGTCGCCGGATGGGCAAGAATATTAATAAACGCTGAGAACGGCTGTTTGAGGGTAATCTTTACCGTTGTCGGATCGATCGCTTCCGTTTTGGCAATATTCTTATACAGGTTGTAGCGTTTAAGATGATTCGCCGGATCGCTGGCCCGGTCCAGATTCGCTTTTACCGCCGCTGCGTTGAAATCGGTGCCATCCTGGAATTTAATGCCTTCCCGCAATTTCACGGTGTAAGTAAGGCCGTCATCGGAAACGGTGTAACTCTCCGCCAGCACGTTTTTCAGTTTCATCTCTTTATCGAGACCGAACAGCCCCTGGTAAAACGATTTCGCTACGGCCTGAGATAACGTGTCATTCGCGTCATATGGATCGAGCGTGGTGAAGTTCGATCCTACCGCCACCACCACATCTTTGGCAGCGAATGCACAAGATGCCATCAACGCTGTCGCAATGCCCAGCGCCACTAACCCACTACGGTGTACAGCTCTTGCCATTTTATTCTCCGCCTGAATGTTATCTACGCATGAATGCGTATTCTGATTGTGGTTGTGCGACGTAATGCCCCGGCCCGACGCATTGCAACGAGACGGCTACAACCTCTTCACCACGCAGATGAATATTGCTGGGAAGATCGTCCGACAGCAGTACACGCTGCGGTCGTTGTCGGGACGGTTCAGCGACCGGAACTGCCGCCAGTAATTTACGCGTATAAGGATGCTGCGGGTTTTCGAAGACCGCGCGCCGTGGACCAATTTCAACAATTTGTCCGAGATACATCACCGCCACACGATGACTAATCCGCTCTACCACGGCCATATCGTGGGAGATAAACAGATACGCAATGCCGAAATCACGCTGGAGATCGAGCAACAAGTTGATAATCTGCCCGCGAATAGAAACATCCAGCGCCGAGACGGCTTCGTCGGCAATGATCACTTTTGGATTCAATGCCAACGCGCGAGCAATGCAGATGCGCTGGCGCTGACCGCCGGAAAACTCATGCGGGTAACGCCAGGCATGTTCCGGTAACAGGCCTACGCGCTCCAGCAACCACGCAACGCGTGCAGCCGCTTCTTTACCTGGCAATAAACCGTGTACGCGCAGCGGTTCGATAATCGAATCACCGATGGTCTGACGTGGGTCCAGCGAAGCGTAAGGGTCCTGAAAAATAAACTGAATATCGCGGCGCAATGCCTGAAGTTTACCGGATGACAAGGTATCGATTCGCTGACCGTTAAAGATAATTTCGCCGCCCTGCGATTCGACCAGGCGCAGCAACGCCCGCCCGGTAGTGGATTTACCGCTGCCAGACTCGCCCACCAGCGATAGCGTTTCGCCAGGCCAGAGATCAAAACTCACTTTCTCAACGGCATGCACTTCCCGCGTTACGCGATTCAACAAACCGCTGCGCAAAGGGAAACGGGTGACCAGATTACGCACCCGTAAAACAGGTTCGCCATCCACCACCGTTTTCTGCTCGATGGGTGGTTCCTGTTTCGCTGGATGTTCAAGCGATATCAATGGGAAACGTCGGGGATAATCTAACCCTTTCATCGCACCAAGTTGCGGAACAGCAGCTAACAGCGCACGGGTATAAGGATGTTGCGGTGCATGAAAAATCTGTTCGACGCTACCCGTTTCCACCGCCTCGCCCTGATACATCACCAGAACCCGATCGGCAATCTCTGCCACCACGCCCATATCGTGCGTGATAAAGATAACGCCCATCGACATCTCTTTTTGCAATACTTTGATTAATTGCAGGATCTGCGCCTGAATAGTGACATCCAGCGCGGTGGTTGGCTCATCGGCAATCAGCACCGCCGGGCGGCATGACAGCGCCATCGCAATCATCACTCGCTGGCGCATCCCGCCAGAGAGTTGATGCGGATAACGTGAAAGAATGGTTTGTGCCTCCGGAATGCGTACCTGATCCAGCATCCGCTTCGCCTCGACCATTGCTTCTTCACGACTGGCGTTTTGATGCAGACGAATAGATTCAGCAATCTGTTCACCCACAGTAAATACCGGGTTCAGCGATGTCATCGGTTCCTGAAATATCATCGCCATATCCGCACCGCGCACATGGCGCATTTGTGCAGCGCTCTGCTCGCTAAGTTCAATCACTTCGCGACTGCGCCGCCGCAACAGCATTTTATCGCACTGTACTAAACCGCCCGCCTGTTCCAACAGACGCATCAATGCCAGCGCAGTCACTGACTTACCGGAGCCGGATTCGCCAACAATTGCCAGCGTCTCACCGCGTTGCAGGCTAAAAGAGAGATTGCGGACCGCAGCTATTTTCTGCTGGTCCTGCATAAAGGCAATATTCAGATTTTCAACCGCCAGCACATCACCGGCATCAAGTTCATCACTGTGTGGCAACGGTGTCCCCTTTTTCACGGTAGATACCGGTGGTTGGCGTATCGCCTGCGTAGCCCCAGGCGCGATACATTCCTTCGGTGTTAAACGGTAGCGCGACATTCCCTTCATGGTCGATAGCGATTAAGCCACCGCTACCGCCAAGCGCAGGGAGTTTTTCCATTACTACCCGCTCGCAGGCTTCCGCGAGACTTAATCCGCCGTAATCCATTAACGCGGCGATGTCATATGCCGCCAGCGCGCGGATGAAGACTTCGCCCGTGCCGGTACAAGAAACTGCCACACTGGCGTTATTGGCGTAGCATCCGGCACCCACTAAGGGACTATCGCCAACTCGTCCGGGTAATTTATTGGTCATTCCGCCCGTGGACGTGGCTGCCGCCAGATTGCCGTCTAAATCCAACGCCACGGCCCCCACGGTGCCCATTTTCTGTTTTTCATCCAGTGGCGCACCGCTATGGTCGAGGACTGTTGCCCCTTCCTCGCGCGCTGCCAGTAGTTGTTCATAACGCAAAGGCGTGGAGAAAATCTCCGGCGAGACGCGCTCCATGCCATGAGCAAATGCAAAATTTTCTGCCCCTTCGCCAATCATCATCACATGCGGGCTTTGCTCCATCACCAGCCGGGCGGCAAGAACCGGATTACGCAGATGACTAACGCCCGCCACCGCACCGGCTTTCAGGGTGTTACCATCCATCACACAGGCGTCCAGTTCATGGGTTTCATCACGCGTAAAGACAGCGCCAATTCCGGCGTTAAACAGTGGACACTCTTCCAGCAGACGCACCGCTTCCGTCACCACATCCAGCGCACTTTCGCCCGCTACCAGCATTTTCTGCCCGGTTTCAACAATGGCAGACAACGCCTCGATGTAGCGTAATTCCTGTTGCAGACTCATCTGCGCGCGGCTAATTGCACCTGCGCCACCATGAATTGCAATGACTGCTTTGCCCATAGTATTCGTCCATTAAGGGTGGCTCGCCACTTTTGCTATAAATATCAGAATTTTTATGAATTACTCATTCAATTTTTGAATATAGAAAGATGGATATGGCATGTAAAGGCAGGACCCAGCGCTACGCCCGAGGTGGCATACAGTCTGTGGCGTTTTTCTGACATAATAGGCAAATTCGATTTTGCCTCCGCAGGAGTGTTTTCATGGAATTTACCACCGGATTGATGTCGCTCGACACCGCGCTTAATGAGATGCTTTCTCGCGTTACCCCACTGACCGCCCAGGAAACGCTGCCACTGGTTCAGTGTTTTGGTCGTATTCTGGCGAGCGATGTCGTTTCGCCACTGGATGTCCCGGGGTTTGATAACTCCGCTATGGACGGCTACGCGGTGCGTTTAGCCGATATTGCCTCCGGGCAACCGCTGCCCGTTGCCGGTAAATCCTTTGCCGGTCAGCCGTACCATGGTGAATGGCCTGCGGGTACCTGCATTCGTATTATGACCGGTGCGCCGGTGCCGGAAGGCTGCGAAGCGGTGGTGATGCAGGAGCAGACTGAACAAACGGACAATGGCGTGCGTTTTACTGCTGAAGTGCGTAGCGGGCAAAATATTCGCCGTCGCGGTGAAGATATCTCTGCAGGTGCGGTTGTTTTCCCGGCGGGGACTCGCCTGACTACCGCTGAACTGCCAGTGATTGCTTCGCTAGGGATTGCCGAAGTTCCGGTGATCCGTAAAGTGCGTGTAGCGCTTTTTTCTACCGGTGATGAACTCCAGTTGCCCGGTCAGCCGCTGGGCGATGGCCAAATCTACGATACCAACCGTCTCGCCGTACACCTGATGTTAGAACAGCTGGGTTGCGAGGTAATTAACTTAGGGATTATCCGCGACGATCCCCATGCCCTGCGCGCCGCATTTATTGAAGCCGACAGCCAGGCGGATGTGGTGATCAGTTCCGGCGGTGTTTCAGTGGGTGAAGCGGATTACACCAAAACGATTCTTGAAGAGCTGGGGGAGATCGCCTTCTGGAAGCTGGCGATTAAACCAGGTAAACCGTTCGCGTTCGGTAAACTCAGCAATAGCTGGTTCTGCGGCCTGCCGGGCAACCCGGTTTCAGCAACGCTGACCTTCTATCAACTGGTACAGCCTTTGCTGGCAAAACTAAGCGGCAATACCGCCAGCGGCCTGCCCGCGCGCCAGCGTGTGCGCACGGCATCGCCTCTGAAGAAATCGCCAGGACGCCTTGATTTCCAGCGCGGCGTGCTGCAACGCAACGCCGATGGCGAACTGGAAGTGACGACCACCGGACATCAGGGTTCACATATATTTAGCTCCTTTAGCCTCGGCAACTGCTTTATCGTGCTGGAACGCGATCGCGGCAATGTGGAAGTGGGCGAATGGGTGGAAGTAGAACCGTTTAACGCGTTGTTCGGAGGCCTGTAATGGCGGAACTCAGCGATCAGGAGATGCTGCGCTACAACCGGCAAATCATTCTGCGCGGTTTTGATTTTGACGGTCAGGAAGCATTGAAAGATTCCCGCGTGCTGGTCGTCGGCCTTGGTGGACTCGGCTGCGCAGCTTCGCAGTATCTGGCAAGCGCCGGTGTCGGCAACCTGACGCTGCTCGACTTCGACACGGTTTCGCTCTCCAATCTGCAACGCCAGACGCTGCACAGTGATGCCACGGTCGGGCAACCGAAGGTGGAATCCGCCCGTGACGCCCTGACGCGGATCAACCCACATATCGCGATTACGCCAGTCAATGCGCTGCTTGATGACGCTGAACTTGCTGCGATGATTGCAAAACACGATCTGGTGCTCGACTGTACGGATAACGTTGCAGTACGTAATCAACTGAACGCAGGCTGTTTTGCCGCGAAGGTGCCGCTGGTTTCCGGCGCGGCAATTCGTATGGAAGGGCAAATCACGGTCTTCACTTATCAGGACGGCGAACCGTGCTATCGCTGCCTTAGCCGTTTGTTTGGCGAGAACGCGTTAACCTGCGTAGAAGCAGGCGTGATGGCACCGTTAATCGGCGTAATTGGTTCGTTGCAGGCAATGGAAGCAATCAAACTGCTGGCAGGTTATGGCAAACCAGCCAGCGGGAAAATCGTGATGTACGATGCGATGACCTGTCAGTTTCGCGAAATGAAACTGATGCGCAATCCGGGGTGTGAGGTGTGCGGGCAGTAACTGCCACCTCCAGGCCAGATAAGACGCGGCACTCCGCCACGTCATCAGCAATTTATGAGGATGCAGAACGTCCGGTTAAATCGACGTTCTGCCAAACGCTCCCTGCCAGTCCTGCTCAAACTTCGCCACAGCGGCATCAACCGCCGGATAGCTAATCATCTGTTGTGCCACATCCAGTGGCAGAGTAATTGATTCACACCCTGCCAGTAAGCAGTCCAGCGCCTGACGCGGGGTTTTGAAACTCGCGGCTAACACTTTCGCCTGCGGCGCATGCATTTTCAATAACTGGTGTAAGTCGGTCACAGTCTGAATACCGCTACCGCCCTGAGCATCAATACGATTAACGTAAGGCGCAACATATTCCGCACCTGCCAGCGCCGACAGTAGCCCTTGTGCTGAGCCATATACCGCGGTTCCCAGCGTCGGAATCCCTTCCGCTTTTAACATCTTAATCGCTGCCAGCCCCTCGGCGGTCACCGGAACTTTCACCACGATATCCGCAATAATAGAACGCAGCTTAAGCGCGTCATTCACCATCCCTTCGGCAGTGGTAGCCATTACCTGGGCAAACAGACGCCCCTGACCGCCCATCGCCTCGTGAAGTTGCGGAAGCACAACCTCCAGCGGTTTTTTACCCGCGGCGATAATGCTTGGGTTAGTGGTCACACCCGCCAGCGGAAAAATACGTGACAACGCTTTCACCGCAACAACGTCTGAAGTATCCAGATACAGTTCCATAACCATCCTCAAAATGTACTTTTTGTCTGAATGTAGACTATCACGGGAAAACTCTCTGAACAGTTGACGCACATCAATCTAACTTTCATTCGAAAGTATTTTAATGTTTGAACGAAAAAGAGAGGCAACTATGATTTTCAATATTCAGCGCTACTCGACCCATGATGGCCCCGGTATCCGCACGGTCGTATTTCTTAAAGGCTGTTCGCTGGGCTGCCGCTGGTGTCAGAACCCGGAAAGCCGCGCCCGCACGCAGGATCTGTTGTATGACGCACGACTGTGTCTGGAAGGCTGCGAGCTGTGCGCTAAGGCCGCGCCGGACGTGATTGAGCGCGCGCTGAATGGTTTGCTTATTCATCGGGAAAAGTTAACCCCGGAGCATTTTACGGCGCTAACCGACTGCTGCCCGACACAGGCGTTAACCGTGTGTGGTGAAGTGAAAAGCGTTGAGGAGATCATGGCGACCGTTCTGCGCGATAAACCGTTTTACGATCGCAGCGGCGGCGGCTTAACACTTTCTGGCGGTGAACCGTTTATGCAGCCGGAAATGGCGACGGCGCTACTGCAAGCCAGCCACGAGGCCGGCATTCATACTGCGGTAGAAACCTGTCTGCATGTGCCGTGGAAATATATCTCCCCTTCTCTGCCCTATATCGATCTGTTTCTTGCCGATTTAAAACACGTCGCCGACGCGCCGTTTAAACAGTGGACCGACGGTAACGCCGCCAGGGTGCTGGATAATCTGAAAAAACTCGCTGCGGCGGGGAAAAAAATCATCATCCGCGTACCGCTGATTCAGGGCTTTAATGCCGACGAAACCGCTGTAAAAGCCATTACCGATTTTGCCGCCGACGAGCTGCACGTTGGCGAAATCCATTTCCTGCCCTACCACACGCTGGGCATCAACAAATATCACTTACTTAATCTGCCCTATGACGCCCCGGAAAAACCGCTTGATGCGCCAGAACTGCTCGACTTTGCCCAGCAGTATGCCTGCCAGAAAGGGTTAACCGCGACCTTACGAGGATAACAACCATGACCACACTGAAACTGGACACGCTCAGCGACCGCATTAAAGCGCACAAAAATGCGCTGGTGCATATTGTGAAACCACCAGTCTGTACCGAGCGCGCGCAGCACTATACCGGGATGTATCAACAACATCTCGACAAGCCCATTCCGGTACGTCGCGCGCTGGCACTGGCGCATCACCTGGCGAATCGCACCATCTGGATCAAGCACGATGAGTTGATCATTGGCAACCAGGCAAGCGAAGTTCGCGCCGCGCCGATCTTCCCGGAATATACCGTCTCCTGGATCGAAAAAGAGATTGATGATCTGGCGGATCGTCCGGGGGCTGGTTTTGCGGTGAGCGAAGAGAACAAACGCATTCTGCATGAAGTGTGTCCGTGGTGGCGCGGTCAGACGGTACAGGATCGCTGCTACGGCATGTTTACCGATGAGCAAAAAGGTCTGCTGGCGACCGGAATCATTAAAGCGGAAGGCAATATGACCTCCGGCGATGCGCACCTGGCGGTGAATTTCCCGCTACTGCTGGAAAAAGGTCTTGATGGTCTGCGCGAGAAAGTAGCGGAACGTCGCTCGCGCATCAACCTGACGGTGCTGGAAGATTTGCACGGCGAGCAGTTCCTGAAAGCGATTGATATCGTGCTGGTGGCAGTCAGTGAACACATTGAGCGTTTCGCTGCCCTGGCGCGTGAAATGGCAGCCACTGAAACCCGCGAAAGCCGTCGCGATGAACTGCTGGCGATAGCAGAAAACTGCGATCTTATCGCCCACCAGCCGCCGCAGACTTTCTGGCAGGCGCTGCAACTGTGTTACTTCATCCAGTTGATATTGCAGATCGAATCTAACGGCCACTCAGTATCGTTTGGTCGTATGGACCAGTATCTCTATCCATACTATCGCCGTGACGTTGAACTGAACCAGACACTGGATCGCGAACACGCCATCGAGATGCTGCATAGCTGCTGGTTGAAATTGCTGGAAGTGAACAAAATCCGCTCCGGCTCACACTCAAAAGCCTCTGCGGGAAGTCCGCTGTATCAGAACGTCACCATTGGCGGGCAAAATCTGGTTGATGGTCAACCGATGGACGCGGTAAATCCACTCTCTTATGCGATCCTCGAATCTTGCGGTCGCCTGCGTTCGACTCAGCCTAACCTCAGCGTGCGTTACCATGCGGGTATGAGTAACGATTTCCTCGACGCCTGTGTTCAGGTGATCCGCTGCGGCTTCGGGATGCCGGCGTTCAACAACGACGAAATCGTCATCCCGGAATTTATTAAACTCGGTATTGAACCGCAGGACGCTTACGACTACGCAGCGATTGGTTGTATCGAAACCGCCGTCGGTGGCAAATGGGGCTATCGCTGTACCGGCATGAGCTTTATCAACTTCGCCCGCGTGATGCTGGCGGCGCTGGAAGGCGGTCGTGATGCCACCAGCGGCAAAGTGTTCCTGCCACAAGAAAAAGCGTTGTCAGCGGGTAACTTCAACAACTTCGATGAAGTAATGGACGCGTGGGATACGCAAATCCGTTACTACACGCGTAAATCAATCGAAATCGAATATGTCGTCGACACCATGCTGGAAGAGAACGTACACGATATTCTCTGCTCGGCGCTGGTAGATGACTGTATTGAGCGAGCGAAAAGTATCAAGCAAGGCGGCGCGAAATATGACTGGGTTTCTGGCCTGCAGGTCGGCATTGCTAACCTCGGCAACAGCCTGGCGGCAGTGAAGAAACTGGTATTTGAACAGGGCGCGATTGGTCAGCAACAGCTGGCTGCCGCACTGGCGGATGACTTCGACGGCCTGACTCACGAGCAGCTGCGTCAGCGGCTGATTAACGGTGCGCCTAAGTACGGCAACGACGATGATACTGTCGATACGCTGCTGGCTCGCGCTTATCAGACCTATATCGACGAACTGAAGCAGTATCATAATCCGCGCTACGGTCGTGGTCCGGTTGGCGGCAACTATTACGCGGGTACGTCGTCTATCTCCGCTAACGTACCGTTTGGCGCGCAAACTATGGCAACGCCGGACGGGCGTAAAGCCCACACCCCGCTGGCAGAAGGCGCAAGCCCGGCTTCCGGTACTGATCATCTTGGCCCTACTGCGGTCATTGGCTCGGTGGGTAAACTGCCTACGGCAGCGATTCTCGGCGGCGTGTTGCTCAACCAGAAACTGAATCCGGCAACGCTGGAGAACGAATCTGACAAGCAGAAACTGATGATCCTGCTACGTACCTTCTTTGAGGTGCATAAAGGCTGGCATATTCAGTACAACATCGTTTCCCGCGAAACGCTGCTGGAAGCGAAAAAACATCCGGATCAGTACCGCGATCTGGTGGTGCGCGTAGCGGGTTATTCCGCCTTCTTCACCGCGCTCTCTCCAGACGCACAGGACGATATCATCGCCCGTACCGAACACATGCTGTAATCCCCTCAGCCCGGCGGCGTCGTCGCCGGGCCAAATCATTCACATCATCAATTCCGCTCTCACTTTCATTCGAAATATAATTTGTGCTCTGCGTCACATTGTTATTACACTGTTACGGTTTCATTTTCGAGCCAGGAGCACACCTATGAGCGTAAAAGTTATCGTCACAGACATGGACGGTACTTTTCTTAACGACGCCAAAACGTACAACCAACCACGTTTTATGGCGCAATATCAGGAACTGAAAAAGCGCGGCATTGAGTTCGTTGTCGCTAGCGGTAATCAGTATTACCAGCTTATTTCGTTCTTTCCTGAGCTAAAGGATGAGATCTCTTTTGTCGCGGAAAACGGCGCACTGGTTTACGAACATGGCAAGCAGTTGTTCCACGGCGAACTGACCCGACATGAATCGCGGATTGTGATTGGCGAGTTGCTAAAAGATAAGCAACTCAATTTTGTCGCCTGCGGTCTGCAAAGTGCATATGTCAGCGAAAACGCCCCCGAAGCATTCGTCGCACTGATGGCAAAACACTACCATCGCCTGAAACCTGTAAAAGATTATCAGGAGATTGACGACGTACTGTTCAAGTTTTCGCTCAACCTGCCGGATGAACAAATCCCGTTAGTGATCGACAAACTGCACATAGCGCTCGATGGCATTATGAAACCCGTCACCAGTGGTTTTGGCTTTATCGACCTGATTATTCCCGGTCTACATAAAGCAAACGGTATTTCGCGGTTACTGAAACGCTGGGATCTGTCACCGCAAAATGTGGTAGCGATTGGCGACAGCGGTAACGATGCGGAGATGCTGAAAATGGCGCGTTATTCCTTTGCGATGGGCAATGCTGCGGAAAACATTAAACAAATCGCCCGTTACGCTACCGATGATAATAATCATGAAGGCGCGCTGAATGTGATTCAGGCGGTGCTGGATAATATCGCTCCTTTCAATAGTTGATCTTCCCCCTGGCCGAAGTGACCACTTCGGCCTCTCTCCTTTTTGCTCGCTTTGTGCACTGACTCAAGATTTTTATCTTGCGTTAACTTATTTTTAACTTAATGTATCAATCGTAATCATTTTACTTTCGAATGAAAGAAGCGAGGTTGATATGACTTTTTCCTGTGAGACGCTGCCCACAGATGCGAAAGCGGCTATCCGAGAGATGAAAGCTGCGCTGCGAGGACAGCTCGGTGATGTGCAACAGGTTTTCGATACACTCTCTGCAAAAATCGAAACGCGTGTTGCTGAAATCGATGCCCTAAAAGCGCAAGGGCTGCCGGTTTGGCCGGAAGTTTCTTATAGTGATATTGCCGCAGGTACAGTAAGCGATGCCACTCGCAATGAAATTAAACGTCGCGGCTGTGCAGTCATAAAAGGCCATTTCCCTCGCGAGCAGGCGATGGCGTGGGATCGTGCCATGCTCGATTATCTTGATATCAATCATTTTGATGATGTTTATAAAGGCCCTGGCGACAGTTTTTTCGGCTCGCTGGAGGCTTCTCGTCCCGAAATCTATCCCATTTACTGGTCGCAAGCACAGATGCAGGCGCGGCAGAGCGAAAACATGGCTGCTGTGCAATCTTTTCTAAACCGACTGTGGACGTCTGAAAGCAACGGCAAACAGTGGTTTAATCCTGATATCAGTGTGATTTATCCAGACAGGATCCGCCGCCGCCCTCCAGGTACTACATCTAAAGGCCTGGGCGCGCATACCGATTCTGGTGCGCTGGAACGGTGGTTATTACCCGCTTATCAGCGCGTTTTTGCCAATGTGTTTAATGGTAATTTCGATGATTACGATCCCTGGGATGCAGCACACCGGACCGATGTCGAAGAGTACACGGTAGATAACACTACAAAATGTTCGGTGTTCCGCACGTTTCAAGGCTGGACGGCGCTCTCTGATATGTTATCGGGTCAGGGATTGTTACATGTGGTGCCTATCCCGGAAGCGATGGCGTATGTTTTATTGCGCCCGCTGCTGGATGACGTACCGGACGATGAACTGTGCGGGGTTGCACCTGGCAAAGTTCTGCCCATTTCAGAGAAATGGCATCCACTACTGCTTAAAGCGCTGACTTCCATTCCCGCGATAACAGCAGGGGATTCCGTCTGGTGGCACTGCGATGTGATTCACTCCGTCGCGCCAGTAGACAATCAACAGGGTTGGGGCAACGTGATGTATATCCCTGCTGCGCCAATGTGCGAGAAAAATCGGGCTTATGCACACAAAGTCAAAATGGCGCTGGAAAAAGGCGCATCACCTGGCGACTTCCCGCGGGAAGATTATGAAGCAAACTGGGAAGGCCGCTTTACGCTGGAGGATCTGAACATTCACGGTAAGCGCGCACTGGGCATGGATGTTTGAGAGTTAATGGAAGTGAATTGATGTGGGATTAAGAAAATCGATTCGACGTTACTCAGATTGCTGACAAATGCGCTTTGTTAATGCCTGATGCGGCGTTAACGCCTTATCCGGCCTACAAAGTCCTGCAGATTCAATATATTGCAGGTACTGCGTAGGCCTGATAAGCATAGCGCATCAGGCAATCTTGCGTTTGTCATCAGCCGCCGTCACCCCGACAGTATCGGGCTGACGGATAATAACTTACTCGATCCCTTTACTACGCAGGTAATCTTCGTAATTACCGCTAAAGTCGATCACGCGTTCCGGGGTGATTTCCAGAATACGGGTCGCCAGGGAGCTTACGAACTCACGGTCGTGTGAAACAAAGATCAGCGTGCCCTGATACAGTTCCAGCGCCATGTTCAGCGACTCAATGGATTCCATATCCAGGTGGTTGGTCGGTTCGTCCATGATCAGAATGTTCGGCTTCTGCATCATTAACTTACCAAACAGCATCCGCCCTTTTTCCCCACCGGAAAGCACTTTAGCTGGCTTTTTGATGTCGTCCTGGCTGAACAGCAAACGACCGAGAATGCTGCGTACCGCCTGCTCGTCATCGCCTTCCTGCTTCCACTGGCTCATCCATTCGAACACGGTCAGATCATTTTCAAACTCATATTCGTGGTCCTGAGCATAGTAACCAATGCGCGCGTTTTCAGACCATTTTACGGTGCCGCTGTCCGGTTGCAGATCGCCCACCAGCGTTTTCAACAGCGTTGATTTACCGACGCCGTTGGTACCCAGTACCGCCAGTTTTTCACCGACCTCCAGCAGCAGGTTGAGATTTTTAAACAGCGGACCGTTATCAAACCCTTTGGTCAGACCTTCCACTTCCAGCGCATTACGGAACAGTTTCTTATCCTGTTCAAAACGGATGAACGGGTTCTGACGGCTGGAGGCTTTCACCTCTTCCAGTTTGATTTTATCAATCTGGCGCGCGCGCGAAGTTGCCTGGCGAGATTTCGAGGCGTTGGCGCTAAAGCGGCTAACGAAAGATTGCAGCTCAGCAATCTGCGCCTTCTTCTTGGCGTTATCAGCCAGCAGACGTTCACGCGCCTGGGTCGCCGCCGTCATGTACTCATCGTAGTTGCCCGGATAAACGCGCAGCTCGCCGTAATCCAGATCCGCCATGTGGGTACAAACCATGTTAAGGAAGTGACGGTCGTGCGAGATGATGATCATGGTGCTGTCACGCTCGTTCAGCACCTGTTCCAGCCAACGAATGGTGTCGATGTCGAGGTTGTTGGTCGGTTCGTCGAGCAGGAGAATGTCCGGATCAGCAAACAGCGCCTGCGCCAGCAGCACACGCAGCTTCCAGCCAGGAGCAACTTCACTCATCGGGCCGTAGTGTTGTTCCACTGGAATTCCCACGCCAAGCAACAGTTCACCGGCGCGAGCTTCCGCAGAGTAACCGTCCATTTCGCCGTATTTCACTTCCAGATCGGCCACTTTATAACCGTCTTCTTCGCTCATTTCCGGCAAAGCATAGATACGGTCGCGCTCCTGCTTCACTTCCCACAACTCTTTATGCCCCATGATCACCGTATCCAGCACGGTGAACTCTTCAAAGGCAAACTGATCCTGACGCAATTTACCAATGCGCTCGTTGGGATCGAGGGAAACGTTACCCAGCGTCGGCTCTAAGTCGCCGCCGAGGATCTTCATAAAGGTGGATTTACCACTACCGTTCGCGCCAATCAGGCCGTAACGGTTGCCGCCGCCAAACTTGACGGAAATGTTTTCAAACAACGGCTTACTGCCGAACTGCATGGTGACGTTACTGGAAACTAACACAGGCGTATCCTGAAAAGAGATATGACAAACCGCGCATTATGCCATAAGTCTGAAAGAAGATCCCGTCCCCCGCTTAAGGTCTACACTCTTCCCAAAGGCAAAAAATGTGATTTCGTACACATCTGATTTCACTGTGAGCTGGAATGAACTTATAATGCGCTTCCAATACTCTAATATTCTCAACCCAATGGCCTGCCAGGCACAAAATCTCGCTTAACATGAATATGAAATTGAAAACATTATTCGCAGCGGCCTTCGCTGTTGTCGGCTTTTGCAGTACCGCCTCTGCGGTAACTTATCCTCTGCCAACCGACGGGAGTCGCCTGGTTGGTCAGAATCAGGTGATCACCATTCCTGAAGGTAACACTCAGCCGCTGGAGTATTTTGCCGCCGAGTACCAGATGGGTCTTTCCAACATGATGGAAGCTAACCCGGGTGTGGATACCTTCCTGCCGAAAGGCGGTACTGTACTGAACATTCCGCAGCAGCTGATCCTGCCGGATACCGTTCATGAAGGCATTGTCATTAACAGCGCAGAGATGCGTCTCTATTACTATCCGAAAGGCAGCAACACCGTTATCGTGCTGCCCATCGGCATTGGTCAGTTAGGCAAAGACACGCCTATCAACTGGACCACCAAAGTTGAGCGTAAAAAAGCAGGCCCTACCTGGACGCCGACCGCCAAAATGCACGCAGAGTACCGCGCTGCGGGCGAACCGCTTCCGGCTGTCGTTCCGGCAGGTCCGGATAACCCGATGGGTCTGTATGCACTCTACATCGGTCGCCTGTACGCTATCCATGGCACCAACGCCAACTTCGGTATCGGCCTGCGTGTAAGTCATGGTTGTGTGCGTCTGCGTAACGAAGACATCAAATTCCTGTTCGAGAAAGTACCGGTCGGTACTCGTGTACAGTTTATTGATGAGCCGGTAAAAGCGACCACCGAGCCAGACGGCAGCCGTTATATTGAAGTCCATAATCCGCTGTCTACCACCGAAGCCCAGTTTGAAGGTCAGGAAATTGTGCCAATTACCCTGACCAAGAGCGTGCAGACAGTAACTGGTCAGCCTGATGTGGATCAGGTCGTGCTGGATGAAGCGATCAAAAATCGTTCCGGGATACCGGTTCGTCTGAATTAATCGTCAAAACGTAAAACAGAGGCGGACTCATAATCCGCCTTTTTTATTTGCCAGACCCTACCAGGCCGGGAGCATAACGAATAAAACGTATCCCACCAGCGCCGCCCACAACAGCATCGGTATTGAATAGAGATGGAAACGCCACCAGATACGGCGATCGTTTGCCATCCGTAACGCAATCAAATTTGCCAGCGATCCGGGTAATAAACCAAAGCCACCCACGTTTACCGCCCATGCCAGTAATAAAGACGGTGGCACATAATTGAGCAGCAAAATCGTGCTCGGCACATTACTGATCACCTGCGATAAACCAATTGCCGTTAACCATAATCCGGGTTCGGATAAATGGCTCACATTGCTCAACACGCCCTGCAAAGCTGGCAGTTGGGTCAGCAAATGGACGTCGATAAACATCGCCATAAATACCAGCAGCAGAGTCCAGTCCACGCTGATCACCACGCGACGAGCCAGCAGCGCAAAGCCCGCCGCCACAATCACCAGTCCCCACAGCTCTTGTTTGAACTCCAGCGCCGTCAGAAAGACGATATACAGCCCCAGACAACTCCACACCAGCCGCGGTTTCCACTCCGGCGTTTGCGCCCCCGTATGGTATTGGAGTGCCTTTCCAGGGAAACAACACCAGCACAACAGCAGGAGTGTCAGCATCATTGCGCCAGCCAGCGGTGCCATTTGGGCAATAAATCCGGCAAACGAAAGACCAGAACGTCCCCAGATAAGAATATTTTGCGGGTTGCCAATTGGCGTCAGTAGCGAACCAGCGTTGACTGCCAGCGCCTCAAAAATAATCAGCCGATTAACCGGGATCTCACACAGTCTTTTTAGCGTGATAGTCAGCGGAACAACAATAAACAGCGCGACATCGTTGGTCAGAAAGGTAGAAAGCAGCGCCGCCGCCAGCACCATAAACATCGCCAGCCGACGCTCCGTAGCAAAGCGGCGCACCATTTTGCGCCCCAGCACATCAAAATAACCGCTTAACTCCACACCTTTGGTCAGCAGCATCAGGCCGCTTAATGTGATGAGGGTGTGCCAGTCGATAGCAGCAGGCCAGGATTTCGGTGCAAAGGGCAAGAAAAAGCTTAATCCGATACCAACAAGAATTAATAACTGAAAAAAACGATCCCCTTGCAGCGTGCGTAAAAAAGGCAGGCTCATTTGGCACCGTGTTTCTGGGTAAACAAACGAAAAGCGTCGAGCGTTTCTTCACTGACATGGTGCTCCATGCCTTCCGCGTCGCGACGGGCGATTTCCGGACTGACGCCCAACACCAACAAGAAATTTTCGACTATCTGATGTCGCTCGCGGCTTTCCTGCGCCAGCTTCTCTCCTTCTGCCGTTAAAAACACGCCACGCCAGGGGATCATTTCAATCAGCCCCATAGTTGCCAGTCGCTTAAGCATTTTAGCCACCGTCGGTTGCGAAACCCCCAGACGAGCAGCCATGTCTACCTGACGAGCTTCCCCCACTTCCCTGATCAAGTCAGAAATCAGCTCAACGTAATCATCAATAAGCTCGCGCCGATGCGCCTCTCTGACCTGGCGGAACCCTTCAACGTGCTCTTCCACGTTCACTAACTGCGTCACTTTTTTTGCTGTTGGCGTACCTGCGCAACGACTCATTGTGCTTCCTCATTATGGTGACGCATACCTAGCGTTCTCATTTCGTGCGCACATTGTAAACCAGAGTTGCGAAGGTACAAAAAATTAACGTTTTAGCAATAGCTATATAATATAGCCTGTGCTATATCTGTATGTAATGCAATCATCCCTCAAGGATCGACGGGATTAGCAAGTCAGGAGGTCTTATGAATGAGTTCAAGAGGTGTATGCGCGTGTTTAGTCATTCTCCCTTTAAAGTACGGTTAATGCTGCTCTCTATGTTGTGCGATATGGTCAACAACAAACCGCAGCAAGATAAACCTTCCGATAAATAGCGGCGTCGCGGTACGCCGCTTCACTCCTGCTTTTATGCAGGCACAACGCGTTTTGGTCTGAAAAACCCCACTTTTTGTCGGATTTGCAATCCCCTTCGCAAAAGATTTGTTCGTCAGTAGTTGACCTGAACGGCGGCTCGCTCTATCTTCTTGCAGCCCTGCGTATATTGCGGCTCGCGGATGCGGACCCCTTTCCCCTCTCCACGCACTCTTGCAGGTATTGACCCTTGACGCCAGGGTAAGCACATGGCGTTTGTTACGATAGTGGCATATGAATTTAACCCTCAAAGAATCGCTTGTTACCCGTAGCCGGGTATTTAGCCCGTGGACTGCGTTCTACTTTTTACAGTCGCTATTAATTAACCTCGGCTTAGGTTATCCCTTCAGTTTGCTCTACACCGCTGCGTTTACGGCTATTTTGCTTTTGCTATGGCGAACATTGCCTCGCGTACAAAAAGTTCTGGTCGGTGTCAGTTCGCTGGTGGCGGCTTGTTATTTCCCTTTTGCTCAGGCCTACGGCGCGCCTAATTTCAATACATTGCTGGCATTGCACTCCACCAATATGGAAGAGTCGACCGAAATCCTGACGATTTTTCCGTGGTACAGCTACCTGGTCGGCTTATTTATTTTTGCGCTCGGCGTAATAGCAATCAGGCGAAAAAAAGAGAATGAAAAAGCGCGCTGGAATACCTTCGACAGCCTGTGTCTGGTATTCAGTGTGGCGACATTTTTTGTTGCTCCCGTGCAAAACCTGGCCTGGGGCGGCGTATTTAAACTGAAAGATACTGGCTATCCGGTATTTCGTTTTGCTAAGGATGTCATCGTCAATAATAACGAGGTGATTGAAGAGCAAGAACGGATGGCAAAACTTTCCGGAATGAAAGATACCTGGACGGTCACTGCCGTTAAGCCGAAGTATCAGACCTATGTGGTGGTGATCGGTGAAAGCGCGCGTCGCGATGCCCTCGGTGCCTTTGGCGGTCACTGGGACAATACCCCGTTTGCCAGCAGCGTTAACGGTTTGATATTTGCTGACTACATTGCCGCCAGTGGCTCCACGCAGAAATCGCTTGGCTTAACGCTCAATCGCGTTGTCGATGGCAAACCACAGTTTCAGGATAACTTTGTCACCCTGGCAAATCGCGCGGGCTTCCAGACCTGGTGGTTTTCCAACCAGGGGCAAATCGGCGAATACGATACCGCTATCGCCAGCATCGCCAAACGTGCAGATGAAGTGTACTTCCTGAAAGAAGGTAATTTTGAAGCAGATAAAAACACGAAAGACGAAGCGTTACTGGATATGACCGCTCAAGTGCTGGCGCAAGAGCACTCGCAACCGCAGCTGATTGTTTTACATCTGATGGGCTCACATCCGCAGGCCTGCGACCGGACACAAGGCAAATACGAAACCTTTGTGCAATCGAAAGAAACGTCGTGCTATCTCTATACCATGACGCAAACGGACGATTTACTGCGTAAGCTGTACGATCAGTTACGCAACAGCGGCAGCAGCTTCTCGCTGGTTTACTTTTCTGACCACGGTCTGGCCTTTAAAGAGCGCGGCAAAGACGTGCAATACCTTGCCCATGATGATAAATATCAGCAGAATTTCCAGGTGCCTTTTATGGTCATTTCGAGCGACGATAAAGCGCATCGGGTGATTAAAGCCCGCCGCTCAGCCAATGACTTCTTAGGTTTTTTCTCCCAGTGGACGGGAATTAAAGCGAAGGAAATTAACATCAAATACCCGTTTATATCTGAGAAGAAAGCCGGGCCGATATACATCACCAACTTCCAGTTACAGAAGGTAGATTACAACCATCTCGGAACCGATATTTTCGACCCGAAACCTTAAAAACAAAAATCCGCCCCGAGAGGCGGATTTTTTATATCACCGAAGTGATTAGAAGCGGTAACCAACACCGGCAATCCAGGTGCCTACGTCAACGCTACGAATACGGCTCTGCTCGTAAGAGAAGTCCAGAGCAACGTTTTCCATCGGGTTGAACTGCAGACCAGCACCGTAGGAGAAACCGTAGTCGCTGGTGTCGTGTTTGTAGGTCGGGTATTCAGTGGTCTGGAATTTACCATAACCCACACCCACTACACCGTAGATGCTTGCCCAGTCGTTAATGCGGTAAGCCGGACCAGCAGTGATGCCGTAGTACTGGTTTTTGTTGTAGTCACCAGAGCTTGCAGTACGGCTTTTCTCGGTGTAAGTGAAAGAACCGATCACACCCAGCGGGCTGTTGTCTTCTTCATAGCGGTATTTCAGGTTGAAACCGCCCATTTTGTTCATTTGGCCCTGAGCGTCGCTCTGTGCGTAACCGCCAGTTACAGTAGAAGTCGCAGCTACGGAAGTACCTGCGGTGAAAGCCAGAACTGCGGCCAGTGCTGAAAGACATGCAATTTTTTTCATAACCACCTCAAATGTGATTCAAATAAGTCCTAAGTTTTAAATATATCAAAAATTAATGGGAAACTCTTCGCGATTTGTGATGTCTAACGGGCCATTTCATGTAACAGAACGTTTCCATACACCGCTATCCATCTAAATTTAAATCACTTTTTCAGAGAACTGCGTAAGTATTACGCATGTTTTCCCTGTCATTCATCCAGATTATTCCTAATCACCAGACTAATGATTCCATCAATCCTGGCGCATTTTAGTCAAAACGGGGGAAAATTTTTTCAACAAATGCTCAACCAGCATTGGGTATATCCAGTACACTCCACGCTTTACTTAGGTTTAGATATTTGTGGGAGAAAGGATGCCTGGTTCATTACGTAAAATGCCGGTCTGGTTACCAATAGTCATATTGCTCGTTGCCATGGCGTCTATTCAGAGTGGAGCCTCGTTAGCTAAGTCACTTTTTCCTCTGGTGGGCGCACCGGGGGTCACTGCGCTGCGTCTGGCATTAGGCACGCTGATCCTCATCGCGTTCTTTAAGCCATGGCGACTGCGCTTTGCCAAAGAGCAGCGGTTACCGCTGTTGTTTTACGGCGTTTCGCTGGGGGGGATGAATTATCTTTTTTATCTTTCTATTCAGACGGTACCGCTGGGTATTGCGGTGGCGCTGGAGTTCACCGGACCACTGGCGGTGGCGCTGTTCTCTTCTCGTCGCCCGGTAGATTTCGTCTGGGTTGTTCTGGCGGTTCTTGGTCTGTGGTTCCTGCTACCGCTGGGGCAAGACGTTTCCCATGTCGATTTAACCGGCTGTGCGCTGGCTCTGGGCGCCGGGGCTTGTTGGGCTATTTACATTTTAAGTGGGCAACGCGCAGGAGCGGAACATGGCCCTGCGACGGTGGCAATTGGTTCGTTGATTGCAGCGTTAATTTTCGTGCCAATTGGAGCGCTTCAGGCTGGTGAAGCACTCTGGCACTGGTCGGTTATTCCATTGGGTCTGGCGGTCGCTATTCTCTCGACCGCTCTGCCTTATTCGCTGGAAATGATTGCCCTCACCCGTTTGCCAACACGCACATTTGGTACGCTAATGAGCATGGAACCTGCGCTGGCTGCCGTTTCCGGGATGATTTTCCTCGGAGAAACACTGACACCCATACAGCTGCTGGCGCTCGGCGCTATCATCGCCGCTTCAATGGGTTCTACGCTGACAGTACGCAAAGAGAGCAAAATAAAAGAATTAGATATAAATTAAATTTACATTTCTGCATGGTTATGCATAACCATGCAGATTTTCTCGCTACTTTTCCTCTACACCGTCTTTATATATCGAATTATGCAAAAGCATATTTATTCCGAAAATTCCTGGCGAGCAAATAAATAAGAATTGTTCTTATTAATATATCTAACTCATTGAGTTTTTATTGGTTTTGTTTTTTCACGCTTGTTACCACTATTAGTGTGATAGGAACAGCCAGAATAGCGGAACACATAGCTGGTGCTATACTTAGTCTCGTTAATTACTGGGACATAACATCAAGAGGATATGAAATTATGAGTACCGCTAAATTAGTTAAATCAAAAGCGACCAATCTGCTTTATACCCGCAACGATGTCTCTGACAGCGAGAAAAAAGCAACAGTAGAGTTGCTGAATCGCCAGGTTATCCAGTTTATTGATCTTTCTTTGATTACCAAACAAGCGCACTGGAACATGCGCGGCGCTAACTTCATTGCCGTACATGAAATGCTGGATGGCTTCCGCACTGCACTGATCGATCATCTGGATACCATGGCAGAACGTGCAGTGCAGCTGGGCGGTGTAGCTCTGGGGACCACTCAAGTTATTAACAGCAAAACTCCGCTGAAAAGTTACCCGCTGGACATCCACAACGTTCAGGATCACCTGAAAGAGCTGGCTGACCGTTACGCAATCGTCGCTAATGACGTACGCAAAGCGATTGGCGAAGCGAAAGATGACGACACCGCAGATATCCTGACCGCCGCGTCTCGCGACCTGGATAAATTCCTGTGGTTTATCGAGTCTAACATCGAATAAATCCATCGCTGATGGTGCAGAACTTTAGTACACGATAAAAGCGGCTTCCTGACAGGAGGCCGTTTTGTTTTGCAGCCCACCTCAACGCACTTATTTAGTGCATCCATCTGCTATCTCCAGCTGATTAAGTAAATTTTTTGTATCCACATCATCACACAATCGTTACATAAAGATTGTTTTTTCATCAGGTTTTACGCTAAATAATCACTGTGTTGAGTGCACAATTTTAGCGCACCAGTTTGGTGCCCCAGAATGGTGCATCTTCAGGGTATTGCCCTATAAATCGTGCATCACGTTTTTACCGCATCTCGATAAATCAATGAGTTGCAAAACTGGCACGATTTTTTCATATATGTGAATGTCACGCAGGGGATCGTCCCGTGGATAGAAAAAAGGAAATGCTATGAAGTCTGTATTAAAAGTTTCACTGGCTGCACTGACCCTGGCTTTTGCGGTTTCTTCTCATGCCGCGGATAAAAAATTAGTTGTCGCGACGGATACCGCCTTCGTTCCGTTTGAATTTAAACAGGGCGATAAATACGTGGGCTTTGACGTTGATCTGTGGGCTGCCATCGCTAAAGAACTGAAGCTGGATTACGAACTGAAGCCGATGGATTTCAGTGGGATCATTCCGGCACTGCAAACCAAAAACGTCGATCTGGCGCTGGCGGGCATTACCATCACCGACGAGCGTAAAAAAGCGATCGATTTCTCTGACGGCTACTACAAAAGCGGCCTGTTAGTGATGGTGAAAGCCAACAATAACGATGTGAAAAGCGTGAAAGATCTCGACGGGAAAGTGGTTGCTGTGAAGAGCGGCACTGGCTCCGTTGATTACGCGAAAGCAAACATCAAAACTAAAGATCTGCGTCAGTTCCCGAACATCGATAACGCCTATATGGAACTGGGCACCAACCGCGCAGACGCCGTTCTGCACGATACGCCAAACATTCTGTACTTCATCAAAACCGCCGGTAACGGTCAGTTCAAAGCGGTAGGTGACTCTCTGGAAGCACAGCAATACGGTATTGCGTTCCCGAAAGGTAGCGACGAGCTGCGTGACAAAGTCAACGGCGCGTTGAAAACCCTGCGCGAGAACGGAACTTACAACGAAATCTACAAAAAATGGTTCGGTACTGAACCGAAATAATAACGCTACGCCTGTAAGGCGCACTGGCAGTTCCCTCTCCCCTCTGGGGAGAGGATTAGGGTGAGGGGCGCAAACCCGCTCCGGGGCCATTAATTACCCTGAATTTGATTATTTACACCACGGTAACAGGAACAACATATGCAGTTTGACTGGAGTGCCATCTGGCCTGCCATTCCGCTTCTGATTGAAGGTGCCAAAATGACCCTGTGGATCTCGGTCCTCGGTCTGGCTGGCGGCCTGGTGATCGGATTGCTGGCAGGTTTTGCACGCACCTTCGGTGGTTGGATAGCCAACCACGTCGCGCTGGTCTTTATTGAAGTGATCCGCGGCACACCTATCGTCGTCCAGGTGATGTTTATCTATTTCGCCCTGCCGATGGCGTTTAACGACTTACGCATCGACCCGTTTACTGCGGCGGTGGTCACCATCATGATCAACTCCGGCGCGTACATTGCGGAAATCACGCGTGGTGCGGTGCTGTCTATTCACAAAGGTTTTCGTGAAGCAGGACTGGCGCTCGGTCTTTCACGTTGGGAAACCATTCGCTACGTCATTTTACCGCTGGCACTGCGTCGTATGCTGCCACCGCTGGGTAACCAGTGGATCATCAGCATTAAAGACACCTCGCTGTTTATTGTTATCGGCGTGGCGGAACTGACCCGTCAGGGGCAAGAAATTATTGCCGGTAACTTCCGCGCCCTTGAGATCTGGAGCGCCGTGGCGGTGTTCTATCTGATTATTACCCTGGTGCTGAGCTTTATTCTGCGTCGTCTGGAAAGAAGGATGAAAATCCTGTGATTGAATTTAAAAACGTCTCCAAGCATTTTGGTCCAACCCAGGTGCTGCACAATATCGATTTGAACATTGCTCAGGGCGAAGTCGTGGTGATTATCGGGCCGTCCGGTTCCGGTAAATCGACCCTGCTGCGCTGCATCAACAAACTGGAAGAAATCACTTCCGGCGATCTGATTGTCGATGGCCTGAAGGTTAACGATCCGAAAGTTGACGAGCGCCTGATTCGCCAGGAAGCAGGTATGGTGTTCCAGCAGTTTTACCTCTTCCCGCATCTGACGGCGCTGGAAAACGTCATGTTTGGTCCGCTACGCGTGCGTGGCGCGAACAAAGAAGAGGCGGAAAAACTGGCGCGTGAGCTGCTGGCGAAAGTCGGTCTGGCAGAACGTGCACATCACTACCCTTCCGAACTTTCTGGTGGTCAACAGCAGCGTGTGGCGATCGCACGCGCGCTGGCGGTGAAGCCGAAAATGATGCTGTTTGATGAACCGACTTCCGCTCTTGACCCGGAACTGCGCCATGAAGTGCTGAAGGTTATGCAGGATCTGGCTGAAGAAGGGATGACGATGGTGATCGTGACACACGAAATCGGTTTTGCCGAGAAAGTAGCTTCGCGCCTGATCTTTATCGACAAAGGCCGGATTGCGGAAGATGGCGATCCGCAGGTGTTGATCAAGAACCCACCGAGCCAGCGCTTGCAGGAATTTTTGCAGCACGTCTCTTAACTTCTCAGCCTCCCTTTCCCCCGAAAGGGAGGCACACCAGATTCCTCTCATTTAAAATCGCCCCTCCTCCAGCATCTATACTTATCTTTTTGCTCTGTTTTCTCACTGGAGGAGTCATGCGGTGGATCCTGTTCATCCTCTTCTGCCTGCTGGGCGCACCTGCCCACGCGGTATCCATACCCGGCGTTACAACCACAACGACAACGGACTCAACGACTGAACCGGCCCCGGAACCGGATATCGAACAAAAAAAAGCGGCCTATGGCGCACTGGCGGATGTGCTGGATAATGACACCTCACGTAAAGAGTTGATCGACCAGTTGCGCACCGTCGCCGCGACGCCCCCTGCGGAACCCGTACCGAAGATCGTGCCGCCGACGCTGGTTGAAGAGCAAACCGTGCTGCAAAAAGTCACCGAAGTCAGCCGCCATTATGGTGAAGCCCTTTCCGCCCGCTTCGGACAACTTTATCGCAATATCACCGGCTCCCCGCATAAGCCGTTTAATCCACAAACCTTCAGCAATGCGTTGACCCATTTTTCAATGTTAGCGGTATTAGTGTTTGGTTTTTACTGGCTGATTCGCCTGTGCGCACTTCCGCTGTATCGCAAAATGGGCCAGTGGGCGCGGCAAAAAAATCGTGAGCGCAGTAACTGGTTGCAGCTTCCGGCGATGATTATCGGGGCGTTTATTATCGACCTGCTGTTACTGGCGCTGACATTGTTTGTCGGCCAGGTATTAAGCGACAACCTGAATGCGGGCAGTCGCACCATCGCTTTCCAACAAAGTTTGTTTCTCAACGCCTTTGCCCTGATTGAGTTTTTCAAAGCTGTACTACGCCTGATTTTTTGCCCAAATGTGGCGGAGCTGCGCCCGTTCACGATTCATGACGAGACCGCCCGTTACTGGAGCCGTCGCCTGAGCTGGTTAAGCAGCCTGATTGGCTATGGCCTGATTGTGGCCGTGCCGATTATCTCTAATCAGGTGAATGTACAAATTGGCGCGCTGGCGAACGTCATCATTATGCTGTGCATGACCATCTGGGCGTTGTACCTGATCTTTCGTAATAAAAAAGAGATTACCCAACATTTGCTCAACTTTGCGGAGCATTCGCTGGCCTTTTTCAGCTTGTTTATCCGCGCCTTTGCGCTGGTGTGGCACTGGCTGGCAAGCGCCTATTTTATCGTGCTGTTTTTCTTTTCGTTGTTCGATCCGGGCAACAGCCTGAAATTTATGATGGGTGCAACGGTGCGCAGCCTGGCGATTATTGGTATCGCAGCATTTGTTTCCGGTATGTTTTCCCGCTGGCTGGCGAAAACCATCACCCTCTCGCCACATACTCAGCGTAACTATCCCGAGCTGCAAAAACGGCTGAATGGCTGGCTGTCGGCGGCACTGAAAACAGCGCGTATTCTGACCGTCTGCGTGGCGGTAATGCTGCTGTTGAGCGCATGGGGATTGTTCGATTTCTGGAACTGGCTGCAAAACGGTGCGGGGCAGAAAACCGTAGATATCCTGATCCGTATCGCACTCATTCTTTTCTTCTCGGCGGTTGGCTGGACGGTGCTCGCCAGTTTGATCGAAAACCGGCTGGCTTCGGATATTCATGGCCGCCCGCTACCCAGCGCCCGCACGCGTACCCTGCTTACGCTGTTTCGTAACGCGCTGGCGGTGATTATCAGTACCATCACCATCATGATTGTGTTGTCGGAAATCGGCGTCAATATCGCGCCATTGCTGGCAGGTGCCGGGGCATTAGGTCTGGCTATCTCGTTTGGTTCGCAAACGCTGGTGAAAGATATTATCACCGGGGTATTTATTCAGTTTGAAAACGGCATGAACACTGGAGATTTGGTGACTATCGGGCCGTTGACCGGCACTGTGGAACGGATGTCGATTCGCTCCGTGGGCGTGCGTCAGGATACCGGGGCGTATCACATCATTCCGTGGTCTTCGATAACTACCTTTGCTAACTTCGTCCGCGGCATTGGTTCGGTGGTGGCAAATTACGATGTTGATCGCCATGAAGATGCTGATAAAGCCAATCAGGCACTGAAAGATGCGGTAGCGGAATTGATGGAAAACGAAGAAATTCGCGGGCTGATTATTGGTGAACCGAATTTTGCCGGGATTGTCGGCTTAAGCAATACCGCGTTTACACTGCGTGTTTCGTTCACCACGCTGCCACTCAAACAGTGGACGGTACGCTTTGCCCTCGACAGCCAGGTGAAAAAACATTTCGACCTGGCGGGCGTTCGCGCGCCAGTGCAGACTTATCAGGTGCTGCCTGCTCCGGGCGCGACCCCGGCTGAACCGTTGCCGCCGGGGGAACCAACGCTTTAACGCTGGCGATTGACAAAACGGCGGCGCTGCTCGTCGTTCATAAAGGTCCAGGCAATAAAGCGACTCTGCTTTTGCCCCTGGGCCATCTCTTTTTTAACCACCTTCACCGCGCCCACGTCCGTCAGGGCACGATACAACGGCGGTAAGTTTTCACCACGAGATACCAGCGAGGTAAACCACATCACCTGCTTCGCGAAGCCTTTGCTCTCTTCAATCATCTTTTTGATAAAAGCGACTTCACCGCCTTCACACCACAACTCCTGTTGCTGACCACCAAAATTCAGTGCATCGTCTTTGTTTAGCCCCAGGTTACGGCGTTTACGTTCACTACCTGCCCGTGCCGCAGCGGCGGAATCGTGGAATGGCGGGTTACACAAGGTCGCGTCGTATTGCTCGTTTTTATGGATGATGCCGTTAAAAATCGCCCCACTCTCTTTTTGCCGACGCAGACGAATGGCGCGGTTAAGCCCCGGATTAGCACTGATGATCGCCTGCGCACTGCTTAACGCCTGGCTGCTGGTTTCACTACCAGTAAAACGCCAGCCATATTCATGTACGCCAATCAGCGGATAAATACAGTTCGCACCAACGCCGATATCCAGAATGCTGGCATTAGCTGGAATTGATCCTGTTGCTTCTGCCAGTAAATCGGCAAGGTGATGAATATAATCCGCCCGGCCCGGTACTGGTGGGCAGAGAAAACCGTCGGGGATATCCCAGTTCGCTACGGCGTAAAAATGGGTCAGCAACGCCTTATTGAGCGCCTTCACCGCCAGCGGATTGGCAAAGTCTACGCTTTGCTCCCCGGCGGGTGTAAGCGTGAGGAATTGCCTGAGTTCAGGATTGACCTGACAAAGCGTGGCGAGATCGTAGCGGCTGTGATGACGGTTGCGCGGATGCAACCCCGGTTTCTGGGCGGACATAGCATTCTCCTTTAAGCAGCGGCGTAAGATACCCGCATAACGCGACAGGGTAAATATCTGGCTGCGTTTATCATTTCTATAAACCTTCACATGGCTATGGTTTATGGCAATTCATCATAAAAATCAGCATTATGCATATCATTGATTTGTCTTGTTTTGTAAAAATATATCGTTCAAAAAACAAGCACATCTCTGTCAATTTTTTGCGTCATTTTCATCGCCCAGGCGACCTACACTTATCAGGCACTACCCGTTGTATTTATGAGGATGTCATTATGAAAAAGTGCCTCACACTACTGATTGCCACCGTCCTGAGCGGAATCTCTCTCACGGCTTATGCCGCGCAACCGATGAGTAACCTGGACAGCGGTCAGCTACGGCCCGCCGGTACCGTTTCGGCAACTGGCGCATCAAACCTAAGCGATCTGGAGGATAAACTGGCAGAAAAAGCGCGCGAACAAGGCGCGAAAGGTTATGTCATTAATTCCGCAGGCGGAAATGACCAGATGTTCGGTACTGCAATCATCTACAAATAACCCCACCAACGTAACTGCATTCGCCTCTGGATGCAGTTTTCGTCCGATTTGTAAGCAAAAAACATCAAATATGAACGCAATGTAAATAAATGTATTTCTTTTTCGCGCAATGGGTGATAGAAAAACGCGCCAAGTGATAATGCTTATCAAAATTATTATCACTTGCACGAACGCTACCACGAGATTAACAGTGGCATCGCATCCGCAGAGATGCTTTCTCGTGGCAGTGAAAATTTCAACATATAAGAAAAAGTCACCTGCAAAATGGAAAACAATCGCAATTTCCCTGCCAGACAATTTCATTCGCTCACGTTCTTTGCTGGTCTTTGTATTGGCATCACGCCTGTGGCTCAGGCTCTCGCCGCCGAAGGGCAAACTAACGCGGATGACACGCTGGTTGTCGAAGCATCAACGCCTTCGCTTTATGCGCCACAACAATCTGCCGATCCGAAATTCTCGCGTCCGGTAGCGGATACTACCCGCACGATGACGGTGATTTCTGAACAAGTGATTAAAGATCAGGGCGCAACCAACCTTACCGACGCGCTCAAAAACGTCCCCGGCGTGGGTGCGTTTTTTGCGGGTGAGAACGGTAACTCCACCACTGGCGACGCCATTTATATGCGTGGTGCCGATACCTCTAACAGTATTTATATTGATGGCATTCGCGATATCGGCAGCGTCTCGCGCGACACCTTCAATACCGAGCAGGTCGAAGTAATTAAAGGGCCGTCCGGCACCGACTACGGGCGCAGCGCGCCGACGGGCTCGATCAATATGATCAGCAAGCAGCCGCGCAATGATTCGGGCATTGACGCCTCCGCGAGTATTGGCAGCGCCTGGTTCCGCCGCGGCACGCTGGACGTCAATCAGGTCATTGGTGATACCACTGCGGTGCGCCTGAACGTGATGGGCGAAAAAACGCACGATGCCGGACGCGACAAAGTCAAAAATGAGCGTTACGGCGTCGCCCCTTCTGTCGCTTTTGGCCTTGGTACAGCGAATCGTTTGTATCTTAATTATCTGCATGTCACCCAGCACAACACGCCAGACGGCGGCATTCCGACCATCGGTTTACCGGGTTATTCTGCCCCATCTGCGGGAACGGCGGCCCTGAATCATTCCGGAAAAGTTGATACGCATAACTTTTACGGCACGGATTCCGATTACGACGATTCGACCACCGACACCGCTACCATGCGTTTTGAGCACGACATCAACGATAACACCACCATTCGCAATACTACCCGTTGGTCGCGCGTGAAGCAGGATTACCTGATGACGGCGATTATGGGCGGGGCGTCGAATATTACCCAGCCCACCAGCGATGTGAATAGCTGGACCTGGTCACGCACGGCGAATACTAAAGATGTGAGTAATAAAATTCTCACCAACCAGACCAACCTGACCTCGACGTTCTATACCGGTTCTATCGGTCATGATGTCAGTACCGGCGTGGAATTTACCCGTGAAACGCAGACTAACTACGGCGTTAATCCGGTGACGTTACCTGCGGTAAATATTTATCATCCTGACAGCAGCATTCATCCCGGCGGCCTGACGCGCAACGGCGCAAACGCCAATGGTCAGACGGATACCTTCGCAATTTACGCCTTCGATACGCTGCAAATCACCCGTGATTTTGAGCTGAACGGCGGGATCCGTCTGGATAATTATCATACTGAATATGACAGTGCCACCGCCTGCGGCGGCAGCGGACGCGGTGCCATCACCTGCCCTGCTGGCGTGGCAAAAGGTTCTCCGGTCACCACCGTCGATACCGCCAAGTCGGGCAATCTGGTGAACTGGAAAGCCGGGGCGCTGTATCACCTGACGGAAAACGGCAATGTCTATATTAACTATGCCGTTTCCCAGCAGCCTCCGGGCGGCAACAACTTCGCCCTTGCGCAGTCTGGCAGCGGTAACAGTGCCAACCGCACCGATTTTAAACCGCAAAAAGCCAACACCAGCGAGATTGGCACCAAATGGCAGGTTCTGGATAAACGCCTGTTGCTCACCGCCGCGCTGTTCCGTACTGATATCGAAAATGAAGTTGAGCAAAATGATGACGGAACTTACTCGCAATACGGTAAGAAACGCGTCGAAGGCTATGAGATATCCGTGGCCGGGAATATCACTCCCGCGTGGCAGGTGATTGGCGGCTATACCCAGCAAAAAGCAACCATCAAAAACGGCAAAGATGTTGCCCAGGATGGTTCCTCATCGCTGCCGTATACCCCGGAGCACGCCTTTACCTTATGGAGCCAGTATCAGGCAACCGATGATATTTCCGTTGGTGCGGGCGCACGCTATATCGGCAGTATGCATAAAGGTTCTGACGGCGCGGTGGGAACGCCAGCGTTTACCGAAGGTTATTGGGTCGCCGACGCTAAACTGGGGTATCGGGTTAATCGCAATCTCGACTTCCAGCTAAACATCTACAACCTGTTTGATACCGATTACGTCGCCTCAATCAACAAGAGCGGCTACCGTTATCACCCGGGCGAGCCAAGAACCTTCTTGCTCACGGCCAATATGCATTTCTGATTCAGATGTGGGGCGCAGGCCCCACTTTTTGGAGAACTTGTATGATGTACCACATTCCCGGCGTGTTATCGCCACAGGACGTCGCCCGTTTTCGCGAACAACTGGAACAAGCCGAATGGGTGGATGGACGCGTCACCACCGGCGCACAAGGTGCGCAAGTTAAGAACAATCAACAAGTAGACACCCGCAGCGCCCTGTACGCCGCCCTGCAAAATGAGGTGCTGAACGCGGTTAACCAACATGCTTTGTTCTTTGCCGCGGCCTTGCCGCGTACCCTTTCCACGCCGCTGTTTAATCGCTATCAGAACAATGAAACCTATGGTTTTCATGTGGATGGCGCAGTACGCAGCCATCCACAAAACGGCTGGATGCGCACTGACCTTTCTGCCACGCTGTTTTTAAGCGATCCACAAAGCTACGACGGCGGCGAACTGGTCGTTAATGACACCTTCGGGCAACATCGGGTAAAACTCCCGGCAGGCGATCTGGTGTTGTATCCCTCCAGCAGCCTGCATTGCGTGACACCCGTAACCCGCGGCGTACGAGTGGCATCATTTATGTGGATCCAGTCGATGATCCGTGATGATAAAAAGCGCGCCATGCTGTTTGAACTGGACAACAATATTCAGTCGCTGAAAAGCCACTACGGCGAAAGTGAAGAGATCCTGTCGCTGCTCAATCTTTATCATAATCTGCTGCGGGAATGGTCGGAGATCTGACGCTTGAACTGCCCGAGTTCGTCCCTATATTAGCTACACTTAACTGTACAAGCATTGATATGGGGAGGACGATATGGCATCCGGTTGGGCTAATGATGACGCCGTCAACGAACAGATCAACAGTACAATTGAAGATGCGATTGCGCGCGCTCGGGGTGAAATTCCGCGTGGCGAAAGCCTGTATGAATGTGAAGAGTGCGGTGCCCCTATCCCGCAGGCCCGTCGGGAAGCCATTCCTGGCGTGCGCTTATGCATTCATTGTCAGCAGGAGAAAGATTTACAAAAACCAGCTTATACAGGATATAATCGCAGAGGTTCGAAAGACAGCCAGTTACGTTAACTACAACTGGCGGGATGTATAGCGAGTATAATTTGTATTTTGCGTGGCATTCCGTGCCTTTAACGCTACCGTGACTGCCACGCGGTATAAAACAAGTCCATAAGTACAACAAATAAATGGTTTATCAGTATGTTAGATATCAATCAATTTATTTGAACAAGGCGGTCAATTCTCTTCGATTTTATCTCTCGTAAAAAAACGTGATACTCATCACATCGACGAAACAACGTCACTTATACAAAAATCACCTGCGAGAGATTAATTATGAAAACTATCAATACTGTTGTTGCTGCTATGGCTCTTTCAACTTTGTCATTTGGCGTGTTCGCGGCGGAACCGGTAACGGCATCCCAGGCACAGAACATGAATAAAATCGGCGTGGTTTCTGCCGATGGCGCATCCACCCTCGATGCCCTGGAAGCGAAACTGGCTGAGAAAGCTGCGGCAGCCGGTGCTAGTGGATACAGCATCACTTCTGCCACCAACAACAATAAATTAAGCGGTACCGCGGTTATCTATAAGTAATTCGTAGGCTGGATCAGGCGTTTACGCTACGTCCAGCACAAGTATTTCCCTGTCTGTTTGCCGACAGACGCATATGCTCTAACCCTCATTGATCCTATGTTACCCTTGTTTGCCCGTCCGCCACTGGACGGGCTTTTTTTTTAGCTGGCTAACTGCTGACAGAAAGCCTGCAACGTCTCTTCCGGCATACCAATCTGCCGCGCCGCATCACAAATGGCCTGCCAGCTTCCCGCATCCAGTGGAATCCCCTGCTCCTGCCGTTCGCGACGCGTGTTCACTTCCCACTCGCCCGGTAGCAAAATCGGCTTATCGTCATCATGCGGCGAGGCTTTCACCCACTCGGCAAAGGCTTCGGTCTGCGCGCTACAATCCGGCGCGCCGAACAGTTCCGGGTTGATGATGATAGTGGTCATGCAGTTGAGAATGGCATCGGGACTGGTTTGTAACGTTTCCTGATGCGTCGTTTTACCGCCAGAAAGCGCCCCACCAAGAATTTCACACATTGCTGCAAGGGCGTAGCCTTTATGTTCGGCAAAGGTCAACAGCGAACCCAACGGCGACTCCTGCATTACCGCCGGATTGGTCGTCGGCACGCCGTTAACGTCAATCAGGCAACCTGGCGGCACGGGGACGCCTTTATGCCAGGCGACGCGGGTTTTGCCAAATGCAATGGCGCTGGTGGCGTAATCAAGCAACAGCGGGAACTTATCTTTACGAGGGAAAACCACACAGAAGGGATTGGTGCCAAAGCGGCTGTCGCGACCGTGGAACGGCGCGACCATTGGAATGCCGACCACGCTAACAAAGTGGATAGAGACAAACCCCGCCGCTGCGCACTGTTCTGCCCAGTAACCGATACGGCCGATATGATGCGAGTTATGTAGCGCCACGGCAGCAATACCGTGCTGATGCGCTTTCTCAATCCCCAGCGCCATCGCTTCGTGTGCTGCGACCTGACCAAATGCGCGATCGCCATCGAGCGTGACCGCCGCCCCCGCCTCTTTAACGATTTTGGCATGATGGTTAATTTGCAGATGCCCCTGACTCCAGGAGCGCACATAGCTTGGGATCATGCCAATACCATGTGAATCATGCCCTGCCAGGTTTGCCGCGATTAAATGATCGGCAACTAATTTCGCTTCTTGTTCCTCGCTACCCATCTGACGAAATACAGCCTGAATAAAACTGTGCAACGTCTGAGCATCAAAGCGATGACCACTTTCCATGGTTAACTCCTGTTTATGTTATGTGTTTGTTGTTTTTTTATGCTGCACGCCGGGCGCGGGAAGGTCAATAAAGATGCAGGAATTTCATATTGCGGTGGGGTAAAAGCCGGATGACATGGCTCATCCGGCTGAGAAAAGATTTAGAATGCCTGATTAACGCGCGCCAGGCCGTCGCTGATAGTTGCCGCTTCACCCGTAGCCACCAGGCAGCAAGCCATCTGGATTTTCAGCGATTCGGGAATCGGTTCGCTGCCAGCCAGGCAACGCTCAATCCACTGCGCCGTGGTTTCCGGATCTTTTGCTTGTGGCAGTAACTCGCTACCAGCAGTGTCCTGTTTTTCATACAGCACCCGCATCCCTTCACGGTCAATGAGATTGATCTGCGGGCAGCGCTGCGGATTAGCATACACTTCACCTTCAGTACCATGCATTAGTAGCGCCCGCCCGCCGATATCGCTAAAGAACTTCGCGACGCGTCCAATGTATTCCGGATGCGAAACGCTGGAAAGACGCAGTGCCTCACCTTCGGCAAATGGCGTCGCCAGTTTCGCCAGGGTATGTGCACTGTTACGCACGCCCATCCGCCAGCGCATCGCCAGTTGTTTTTCCAGCGGCGGGCAAAACGCGCCGACAGGCATAAACACCGGTTGATGTTCGTCGAGCTTCGCCTGCGCCTGCCCGCCGTGCAACGTTGGCGTAATACCCATCAGTTCGAAAATGGTTTCGGTTAGCACGCGGGTTGGATCTTCGCTAACCCCGTGAACCACCACAGGAAAACCGAGTTTGTGCAGGAGAATCGCCAACAACGGCGTCAGGTTGGCCTGTTTACGCGCGCCGTTGTAACTGGGGATGACAATCGGCATCGGCTTGTCTGCAGGCGGCGTCAGCTTGATGGTGTGATTTTGCATGGCTTCGTAAAAGCCGAGCATCTCTGCTTCCCCTTCCCCTTTGATACGCAGCGCAATCAATACGCCGCCCAACTCAAGGTCAGGGACTTCACCATTGAGCATATGGGCATACAGACCGCGCGCAGTATCCCGGTCTAAATCGCGCGCGTGGTTTTTCCCGCGCCCGATCTCTTTAATGATTTTGCGATAGTCCATTTACGACTCCTTACCTGACTCACATCATTAACGCCGCCGACGGCGTGGGGATTTCGTTTTTTCTTTCTTTTTAACTATACCTTCAGGGACTTCCGGTTGCTCTATCGGAAATACCGGTAATGCATCCAGTAGCCGCTTGCCGTAGTTTTTGGTGAGCAAGCGTTTATCGTAAATCACCACTTCGCCCCAGCAACCGTGGCTTCGAATCAGTCGACCAACCTGTTGAATCAGGTTAAACGAGGCGCTCGGCAGGCTTTGTACTTCAAACGGATAGCGGTTGAGGCTTTTCAGCCATTCCCCTTCGGTGATCACCACCGGGCTATCAATGGGCGGGAAGGCAATTTTATGGATATGCACCTGACTTAGCAGATCACCTTTCAGATCCAGCCCTTCGGCAAAAGACTGTAAGCCCACCAGCACGCTGCGCTCACCGTTGGCAACGCGTTTGCGATGCAGTTCAACTAAGCGATAGCGCGGCTGATCGCCCTGCACCAGCAACATCAACCGTAAATCCGTCACATAGTCGAGAAACCGCTGCATCGCACGCCCGCTGGCAAACAGTACCAACATACCGAGATGTTTTTTGCTCTCCACCTGCTCACGGAAGAACGCCGCCATTTCAGCAATGTGCTGTTCTTCGTTGTCAATGGAAGGCTCAAAGCGCATCCGGGGAATAACAATTTTACCCTGTTCGCAGTGGTTAAAGGGAGAATCCAGCGCCACAAAGCGGTCGCCTGCTTTCTCTTTCAGCCCGCTCATCTCCTGCAATCGCGAAAAACTGTTCAGCGAACGCAAGGTTGCGGAAGTGACAATAATGTGCGGAATACTGCGCCACAGTAGCCTTTCCAGTTGATCGCTAACGCGGATCCCCACGCAGTGAAACCAGAGATGCAGCTGCCCTTCGCGCTCTTCCCGCGTCGCCCATTTAGTCACCGGCGCACCGGAAGATTGCGCCAGAGACGCCAGCCGCCAGAGTTTGCTTTGCGCCTCGAACATCCCCAACGCGCGATTCATCTGCAAAATCAACCGATGCAGACGTACAATGTCATGGCTGCCGGTTTTCTCACTTAAATCGTTAAGAAATAACTCCGCCAGGCCACGCAGCATCTCGGTGAGTTTTGCCAGACGCTGGCAGATCTCCAGCACTTCATCAGGCAGTTCGCCCATCGCAAAACGGTGCTCTGCCTCCTGCCCGGCAGGCATGTAGAGGTTGAGAATGTTGTTTAACGAGGCGATAAGTTCATACAACTCTTCACAATGGGCATTCAAACGCTCGGGGATCGCCAGCGGGGGGATGGTCTTCGGGCGAAACTGCTCCATGCAGGTAGCGACCAGTTTCGTGAACAAGTCCAACTGTAGTCGATACCAGGGCGCGGTGATTTCGGCGCTCATCTCCAGCGCATCCCGCGCCACGTCCGGCAGGTGATGACCTTCGTCCAGCACCAGCAGCAGATTTTTCGGGTCAGGCAATACGGCTTCGCTTTCCATCGCCGCCATCACCAGCGCATGGTTTGCCACCACCACTTCCGCTTCCTGAATCTCCCGACGAGCAACAAAAAACGGGCATTCACGATAGTAGTAACAGTTGCGGTTGAGGCAGCTGGCTTTGTCGGTACTTAAACGACGCCAGAGATCGTCATCTATAGCGATATCCGTATGATCGCGCAGACCATCCCATTTATAAGTGTCGAGATCGCCCTTCAACTTTGCACAACGCTTTTGCTCTTCCTGATTGTTCGGCGTCAGCTCGTCGTCAAGAAACGCCAGCAGATCCTGTTGCGTGGGCTCAGTGCTGGCGAGCGCCGTCAGATTACGCGGGCAAACGTAGCGCCCACGCCCAAAAGCGGCAGTGAATTTAAGATCGGGAATGATCTTTTTCAGCAGCGGTAAATCTTTGCTGTAGATCTGATCCTGCAATGCCACGTTGGCGGTACTTACCACCAGCGTTTTTTGCTCTTCGCGGGCAATGGCAATGCCGGGGATCAAATAGGAGAGCGTTTTCCCAACGCCGGTGGGTGCTTCAATCGCCAGATGCCGCCCTTCTTCTCCGGCCAGCGTTTTGGCGACGTCCGCAATCATCTGCCGCTGCGGCGCACGGGGAATAAAGTCGGGGATCTGTTCCTGAAGCGCCTTATACCAGGCGGCAATTTGCGCTTTAAGCGCGGCGGTTAATGCCATGAGAAAACCTGAAATACTGTATAAACAGCCAATATTGTGGCATTTTTCGGTTTTCAGGGGTAATGGTTTTTCTGTTTCTGGAAAGCGGCTCGCAATAACGTTTTCCGGAGGTGAGATTTTCCCGCAGCAGAAGAAACATCATTGCGCAGAAAAAGACAATGCACGCAGGCTTATTGCGCTGGTGGCCATTGCAGGGCGGTATGTAAAACACGCAGTACCGAGAGCGTATCGCCCTCCACTTGGTAGATCAGCACATAATGCGGCCTGACAACGGCTTCATGTGTACCAGCGACTCGTCCGGCCCGGTACATCTCCGGGCGTTCACAGGCCTGTTCCGCAATGGCTTCAAATTGATTATCAAGGGCTATTGCCGCTAGCGGATTATCTTTACTGATGTATTCCATGATTTGCTCCCTGTCAGACAGGGACATTGGCTTCCATTCCAGACGCATTAATCCCCCTTCAGCAAGGCTTTTTTACGGGCAGCAAATAGACTTTTGGCCTCTTCATGAGAGAGCGCCGGGCGTGGATCGTCAATGGCGGCCTGCACCTGCTCTCGAAACCAGGCATCATACGCGGCAGCTTCATGAGCTCGTTTTAATGCCTCAGCCCTGTCTGGTCGGGTCGTTTTCTTCTGACCGTCCGGGTCGTAATGAGAGGCGTCGACTTCAAACCGGGCAATACCAACATCTTTCAGGTAGTTGACAACCGTTTCCAGCCGTTTGAACAGGCGGATTTGCCGACTGCGTTGTGCTGCAAGAGGCCGTTCAGTGTGGCCGTATTTCACGGTCAACGACCAGCCTCCCTGGGTGCCAATAACGTGTGCTGCATCCACTACGCCAGACTCAACCAGTTTATGTAAGGTTGAGTGATCGATCGTTTCTGGTGCCATAATGCGCTAACCTCTTTGTATACAGCATGCAATTTATAATTAAATATAGCGCAATTAATAATAAATTGCAGCATCTTGATCGTAAATTGCCCAGGATAAAATTGCGGTAGATAGAGATTTGTTGCGAATATGCCGGGCATAGCCCGGCATAAAAGATTACTGCGCAGCGGAAGGTTTACGCGGACGGCGACGACGTTGTTGTTCGCCTGCCGGTTTGGCATCGCCGAGGCGACGAGATGGTTTTTCTGCGGGCTTTGCGTTACCAGACTTCGCACCACCTTCCGCACGGCGTGGTTGCTGTTGACTGCGACCACCACCTTGCCCACGACCGCCGCCGCCACGTTGCTGGCGACCATTCTGGATTGGTTCCGCTTTGATTGACGGGTCCGGCTCATAGCCAGGAATCGCAATGCGCGGGATCTCTTTTTTCAGCAGTTTTTCGATATCACGCAGCAGTTTGTGTTCATCAACACACACCAGCGACAACGCTTCACCGGTAGCAGCCGCACGACCGGTACGCCCGATACGGTGGACATAATCTTCCGGTACGTTTGGCAGTTCATAGTTGACGACGTGCGGCAACTCTTCGATATCCAGACCGCGCGCAGCGATGTCAGTTGCCACCAGTACACGAATATCGCCCGATTTAAAATCGGCCAGCGCACGAGTACGCGCACCTTGCGATTTATTACCGTGGATCGCCGCACTACGGATGCCATCTTTATTGAGCTGTTCAGCCAGATGGTTAGCGCCATGTTTGGTACGGGTAAACACCAGCACCTGCTGCCAGTTCCCTTTCCCAATCATGTGCGACAGCAATTCGCGTTTGCGTTTCTTATCGACAAAGTGAACGTGCTGGGTCACCTGATCAGACGCGGTATTGCGGCGTGCCACTTCGATTTCCAGCGGGTTGTGCAGCAGTTTTTCCGCCAGGGCTTTAATATCGTCAGAGAAAGTGGCGGAGAACAACAGGTTCTGGCGCTTCGCTGGCAGCTTAGTCAACACACGACGGATATCGTGGATAAAGCCCATGTCGAGCATGCGGTCAGCTTCATCAAGGACGAGGATTTCAACCTGATCCAGCTTCACTGCATTTTGATGTTCCAGGTCCAGCAGACGTCCCGGCGTTGCCACCAGCACATCAACGCCGCCGCGCAACTTCATCATTTGTGGGTTAATGCTGACACCGCCAAACACCACCAGCGAACGAATGTTCAGATATTTGCTGTAATCACGGACGTTTTCGCCAATCTGCGCCGCCAGTTCACGGGTCGGGGTAAGAATGAGCGCACGTACCGGACGACGCCCTTTGGCGTGCGGCTGGCGAGTGATCAGGTGTTGCAACAGCGGCAGCGTAAAGCCCGCTGTTTTGCCGGTACCGGTCTGGGCACTGGCCATCAGGTCGCGGCCTTCCAGCACCGCAGGGATCGCCTGCTGCTGAATAGGGGTGGGTTCACGGTAACCCTGCTCGGCAACGGCGCGCAGGATATCAGGGCTTAAACCCAAAGAATCGAAAGACATAACTACTCCGAACCGCCCCGACCGTTACCGGTGTAGTTTTCAGGGAGATACTGAAAAGGAAAATGACAAAAACCACAATGTCATGAGGGAGCGGAGTGTAGCAGTTTTTGTGACGCAGCGCATAAATTATCCCTGTGACTGGCGTTGCTAAAATTCCTGGTCATACTGGACAACTCCCCTATGGAGTCATAATCTTAATCAATCATTTGATTAAGAATGGACTGTGCGATGAATAATCCTGCCATGACAATCAAGGGTGAACAGGCGAAAAAACAGCTGATTGCTGCCGCACTGGCGCAGTTTGGTGAATATGGAATGAACGCCACCACCCGCGAGATAGCCGCCCAGGCCGGGCAGAATATCGCTGCCATCACCTACTACTTCGGTTCGAAAGAAGATTTGTATCTCGCCTGCGCCCAGTGGATTGCCGATTTTATTGGCGAGCAGTTCCGTCCGCACGCTGAAGAAGCCGAACGCTTGTTCGCACAACCACAGCCGGATCGGGCTGCCATCCGCGAACTGATCCTTCGCGCCTGCAAGAACATGATTAAGCTGCTCACCCAGGATGACACCGTCAACCTCAGCAAATTTATCTCCCGTGAGCAGCTCTCTCCCACGGCAGCCTATCACCTGGTGCACGAACAGGTAATTAGTCCGCTACACAGCCACCTTACACGCCTGATTGCCGCCTGGACCGGCTGCGACGCTAGCGATACCCGCATGATCCTTCATACCCATGCGTTGATTGGTGAGATTCTGGCGTTTCGTCTTGGCAAAGAAACCATTTTGTTACGTACCGGCTGGACCGCGTTCGATGAAGAAAAGACCGAACTGATTAACCAGACGGTGACCTGTCATATCGACCTGATTTTGCAAGGATTATCGCAAAGGAGTTTGTAGTGATGAAAAAACCTGTCGTGATCGGACTGGCGGTAGTGGTACTTGCCGCCGTGGTTGCCGGAGGCTACTGGTGGTATCAAAGCCGCCAGGATAACGGCCTGACGCTGTATGGCAACGTGGATATTCGTACGGTGAATCTTAGTTTCCGTGTTGGGGGGCGCGTTGAGTCGCTGGCGGTGGACGAAGGTGATGCGGTCAAAGCGGGCCAGGTGCTGGGCGAACTGGATCACAAGCCGTATGAGATTGCCCTGATGCAGGCGAAAGCGGGCGTTTCGGTGGCTCAGGCGCAGTATGACCTGATGCTTGCCGGGTATCGAGATGAAGAAATCGCTCAGGCCGCCGCAGCGGTGAAACAGGCGCAAGCTGCCTATGACTATGCGCAGAACTTCTATAACCGCCAGCAAGGACTGTGGAAAAGCCGCACCATTTCGGCAAATGACCTGGAAAATGCCCGCTCCTCGCGCGACCAGGCGCAGGCCACGCTGAAATCAGCGCAGGATAAATTGCGTCAGTACCGTTCCGGTAACCGCGAACAGGACATCGCCCAGGCGAAAGCCAGCCTCGAACAAGCACAGGCGCAACTGGCGCAGGCGGAGCTGAATTTGCAGGACTCAACGTTGATAGCACCGTCTGATGGCACGCTGTTAACGCGCGCGGTAGAGCCCGGCACGGTGCTTAATGAAGGTGGCACGGTATTTACCGTCTCGCTGACGCGTCCGGTGTGGGTACGCGCCTATGTTGATGAACGTAATCTTGACCAGGCCCAGCCGGGGCGCAAAGTGTTGCTTTATACCGATGGTCGCCCGGACAAGCCGTATCACGGGCAGATTGGTTTCGTTTCGCCGACTGCTGAATTTACCCCGAAAACCGTCGAAACACCGGATCTGCGTACCGATCTCGTCTATCGTCTGCGTATTGTGGTGACCGACGCCGATGATGCGTTACGCCAGGGAATGCCGGTAACGGTGCAATTCGGTGACGAGGCAGGACATGAATGATGCCGTTATCACGCTGAACGGCCTGGAAAAACGCTTTCCGGGCATGGACAAGCCCGCCGTCGCACCGCTCGACTGCACCATTCACGCCGGTTATGTGACGGGGCTGGTTGGGCCGGACGGTGCGGGCAAAACCACGCTGATGCGGATGCTGGCGGGATTACTGAAACCCGACAGCGGCAGTGCCACGGTGATTGGCTTTGATCCGATCAAAAATGACGCTGCGCTGCACGCCGTGCTCGGCTATATGCCGCAGAAATTCGGCCTGTATGAAGATCTGACGGTGATGGAGAACCTCAATCTGTACGCGGATTTGCGCAGCGTCACCGGTGAAGCACGGAAGCAGACTTTTGCTCGCCTGCTGGAGTTTACGTCTCTTGGCCCGTTTACCGGACGCCTGGCGGGCAAGCTCTCCGGTGGGATGAAACAAAAACTCGGCCTGGCCTGTACCCTGGTGGGCGAACCGAAAGTGTTGCTGCTCGATGAACCCGGCGTCGGCGTTGACCCTATCTCACGGCGCGAACTGTGGCAGATGGTGCATGAGCTGGCGGGCGAAGGGATGTTAATCCTCTGGAGTACCTCGTATCTCGACGAAGCCGAGCAGTGCCGTGACGTGTTACTGATGAACGAAGGCGAGTTGCTGTATCAGGGGGAACCAAAAGCCCTGACTCAAACTATGGCCGGACGCAGCTTTCTGATGACCAGCCCGCACGAGGGCAACCGCAAACTGTTGCAACGGGCATTGAAACTGCCGCAGGTCAGCGACGGCATGATTCAGGGGAAATCGGTACGCCTGATCCTCAAAAAAGAGGCCACACCAGACGATATTCGCCATGCCGACGGGATGCCGGAAATCAACATCAACGAAACTACGCCGCGTTTTGAAGATGCGTTTATTGATTTGCTGGGCGGTGCCGGAACCTCGGAATCGCCGCTGGGTGCAATATTGCATACGGTAGAAGGCACACCCGGTGAGACGGTGATCGAAGCGAAAGAACTGACCAAAAAATTTGGCGATTTTGCCGCCACCGATCACGTCAACTTTGCCGTCAAACGCGGTGAAATCTTTGGTTTGCTGGGGCCAAACGGCGCGGGTAAATCGACCACCTTTAAGATGATGTGCGGTTTGCTGGTACCGACCTCTGGTCAGGCGCTGGTGCTGGGCATGGATCTGAAAGAGAGTTCCGGTAAAGCGCGCCAGCATCTCGGCTATATGGCGCAAAAATTTTCGCTCTACGGCAACCTGACGGTCGAACAGAATTTACGCTTTTTCTCTGGTGTGTATGGCTTACGCGGTCGGGCGCAGAACGAAAAAATCTCCCGTATGAGCGAGGCATTTGGCCTGAAAAGTATTGCCTCACACGCCACCGATGAACTGCCATTAGGTTTTAAACAGCGGCTGGCACTGGCCTGCTCGCTGATGCATGAACCGGACATTCTGTTTCTCGACGAACCGACGTCCGGCGTTGATCCCCTCACCCGCCGCGAATTCTGGCTGCACATCAATAGCATGGTAGAGAAAGGCGTCACGGTGATGGTTACCACCCACTTTATGGATGAAGCGGAATATTGCGACCGCATTGGCCTGGTGTATCGCGGGAAGCTGATTGCCAGCGGCACGCCGGACGATTTGAAAGCACAGTCGGCTAACGATGAGCAACCCGATCCCACCATGGAGCAAGCCTTTATTCAGTTGATCCACGACTGGGATAAGGAGCATGGCAATGAGTAATCCGATCCTGTCCTGGCGTCGCGTGCGGGCGCTGTGCGTCAAAGAGACGCGGCAGATCGTTCGCGATCCGAGTAGCTGGCTGATTGCGGTAGTGATCCCTCTGCTGCTGCTGTTTATTTTTGGCTACGGCATTAACCTCGACTCCAGCAAGCTGCGCGTCGGGATTTTACTGGAACAGCGTAGCGAAGCGGCGCTGGATTTCACCCACACCATGACCGGTTCGCCCTACATCGACGCCACCATCAGCGATAACCGTCAGGAACTGATCGCCAAAATGCAGGCGGGGAAAATTCGCGGTCTGGTGGTTATTCCGGTGGATTTCGCCGAACAGATGGAGCGCGCCAACGCCATTGCACCGATTCAGGTGATCACCGACGGCAGTGAGCCGAATACCGCTAACTTTGTGCAGGGGTATGTCGAAGGGATCTGGCAGATCTGGCAAATGCAGCGCGCGGAGGATAACGGGCAGACTTTTGAACCGCTTATTGATGTACAAACCCGCTACTGGTTTAACCCGGCGGCGATAAGCCAGCACTTTATTATCCCCGGTGCGGTGACCATTATCATGACGGTCATCGGCGCGATCCTCACCTCGCTGGTGGTGGCGCGAGAATGGGAACGCGGCACCATGGAGGCGTTACTCTCTACAGAGATTACCCGCACGGAACTGCTGCTGTGTAAGCTGATCCCTTATTACTTTCTCGGGATGCTGGCGATGTTGCTGTGTATGCTGGTGTCGGTGTTTATTCTCGGCGTGCCGTATCGCGGGTCGCTGCTGATTCTGTTTTTTATCTCCAGCCTGTTTTTACTCAGTACCCTGGGGATGGGGCTACTGATTTCGACGATTACCCGCAACCAGTTCAATGCCGCTCAGGTCGCTCTGAACGCGGCTTTTCTGCCGTCGATTATGCTTTCCGGCTTTATATTTCAGATAGACAGTATGCCCGCGGTGATCCGCGCGGTGACGTACATTATTCCCGCACGTTATTTCGTCAGCACCCTGCAAAGCCTGTTCCTCGCCGGAAATATTCCGGTGGTACTGGTGGTGAACGTGCTGTTTTTGATCGCTTCGGCGGTGATGTTTATCGGCCTGACGTGGCTGAAAACCAAACGTCGGCTGGATTAGGGAGAAGAGCATGTTTCATCGCTTATGGACGTTAATCCGCAAAGAGTTGCAGTCGCTGCTGCGCGAACCGCAAACCCGCGCAATTCTGATTTTACCCGTGCTGATTCAGGTGATCCTGTTCCCGTTCGCCGCCACGCTGGAAGTGACCAACGCCACCATCGCCATCTACGATGAAGATAACGGCGAACACTCGGTAGAACTTACTCAACGTTTTGCCCGCGCCAGCGCCTTTACCCATGTGCTGCTGCTGAAAAGCCCGCAGGAGATCCGCCCAACCATCGACACACAAAAGGCATTACTCCTGGTGCGTTTCCCGGCTGACTTCTCGCGCAAACTGGATACCTTCCAGACCGCGCCGTTGCAGTTGATCCTCGACGGGCGCAACTCCAACAGTGCGCAAATTGCCGCCAACTACCTGCAACAGATCGTCAAAAATTATCAGCTGGAGCTGCTGGAAGGAAAACCGAAACCCAACAACAGCGAGCTGGTGGTACGCAACTGGTATAACCCGAATCTCGACTACAAATGGTTTGTGGTGCCGTCGCTGATCGCCATGATCACCACTATCGGCGTAATGATCGTCACTTCACTTTCCGTCGCCCGCGAACGTGAACAAGGTACGCTCGATCAGTTACTGGTTTCGCCGCTCACCACCTGGCAGATATTCATCGGCAAGGCCGTACCGGCATTAATTGTCGCCACCTTCCAGGCCACCATTGTGCTGGCGATTGGTATCTGGGCGTATCAAATCCCCTTCGCCGGATCGCTGGCGCTGTTCTACTTTACGATGGTGATTTACGGTTTATCGCTGGTAGGCTTCGGTCTGTTGATTTCATCACTCTGCTCGACACAACAGCAGGCGTTTATCGGCGTGTTTGTCTTTATGATGCCCGCCATTCTCCTTTCCGGTTACGTTTCGCCGGTGGAAAACATGCCAGTGTGGCTGCAAAATCTGACGTGGATTAACCCTATTCGCCACTTTACGGACATTACCAAGCAGATTTATTTGAAGGATGCGAGTCTGGATATTGTGTGGAATAGTTTGTGGCCGCTACTGGTGATAACGGCCACGACAGGGTCAGCGGCGTACGCGATGTTTAGACGTAAGGTGATGTAACTTCTTATCTTTCGCCAGCAAAGACACTACCGCCGGGCCGGCAAGGATTGCCAGCCCTGCAATTGCCAGCAAAAAGTTGTTTTCCAGTACGCGGGACAACAGCCACAGCACAATCAGCGCTGCGCCAAAATACCAGGTCGTGGTCAGCTCTTCCAGCACGTCTGCCACCTCACGCCAGCGTTGCTCGGGGTGGCGCTGAAACACCAGCATCATCACTACCGTGACACAATACAGTGCGCATAATCCCACGCCGACGTGAACCAGAGTCTTACTCATCCAGCCCACCACCAGCAGCGCCACTACCAGTAAATGCAACATAATCTGCCAGCAACTTAGGCCAGTTGCGACACGAACACGTTGTTGCCACTTCATGGCTTCTCTCCTGAAGAATTTATCTCTACTTATTCAGAGTACCGAACTTTACGGAAAATTCCGTAAGACCGCACCTTTTTGTGACGCCGACTACACTATTTCAATGAGATAAGAGGCAAAGACAGGAAAATTATGCCCGATCAAACACAACAATTTTCGTTCAAGGTGCTCACCATCAATATTCACAAAGGCTTTACCGCGTTTAACCGACGCTTCATTTTGCCGGAACTTCGCGACGCCGTGCGTACCGTCAGTGCCGATATTGTTTGCCTGCAGGAAGTGATGGGCGCGCACGAAGTTCATCCGCTGCATGTGGAAAACTGGCCCGATACCTCGCACTACGAGTTTCTCGCCGACACCATGTGGAGCGATTTCGCCTACGGTCGCAATGCCGTATACCCGGAAGGACATCACGGTAATGCGGTTCTTTCACGTTATCCCATTGAACATTATGAGAATTGTGATGTTTCGGTCGATGGTGCGGAAAAGCGCGGCGTGCTCTACTGCCGCATTGTGCCGCCGATGACCGGAAAAGCGATTCATGTAATGTGCGTACATTTGGGCCTGCGTGAGGCGCACCGTCAGGCGCAGCTTGCGATGCTCGCCGAATGGGTGAATGAGCTACCGGACGGCGAACCGGTATTGGTGGCGGGTGATTTCAATGACTGGCGGCAAAAAGCTAATCATCCGTTAAAAGTGCAGGCCGGACTGGATGAGATTTTTACCCGCGCCCACGGACACCCGGCGCGCACGTTTCCGGTGCAATTTCCTCTGCTACGACTGGACAGGATCTACGTCAAAAATGCCAGCACCAGCGCGCCAACCGCGTTGCCGCTGCGGACATGGCGACACCTTTCTGATCATGCCCCTTTAAGTGCGGAGATTCATTTATGAAATGTAGCTGGCGCGAAGGTAATAAGATCCAGTTGCTGGAAAACGGCGAGCAATATTATCCCGCGGTGTTTAAGGCGATTGGCGAGGCACAAGAACGCATCATTCTTGAAACGTTTATCTGGTTTGAGGATGATGTCGGCAAACAGCTGCATGCGGCACTACTGGCAGCAGCGCAACGCGGGGTAAAAGCGGAAGTCTTGCTGGATGGCTACGGTTCGCCGGATCTCAGCGATGAGTTTGTCAATGAACTGACGGCAGCTGGCGTGGTATTTCGCTACTACGATCCCCGCCCGCGCCTTTTTGGTATGCGCACCAATGTGTTTCGCCGGATGCATCGCAAAATTGTGGTGATCGACGCGCTTATCGCCTTTATTGGCGGGCTGAATTACTCCGCCGAGCATATGTCCAGCTACGGTCCAGAGGCCAAACAGGATTACGCGGTGCGCCTTGAAGGGCCGATTGTTGAAGATATCCTCCAGTTTGAACTGGAAAATCTGCCAGGACAGAGCGCGGCGCGACGCTGGTGGCGACGTCATCATAAAGCGGAAGAGAACCGCCAGCCGGGAGAAGCGCAGGTATTGCTGGTCTGGCGCGATAACGAAGAACATCGCGATGATATCGAACGTCACTATCTGAAAATGCTCACTCAGGCGCGGCGAGAAGTGATTATCGCCAACGCCTACTTCTTCCCCGGCTATCGATTTTTACACGCCTTGCGTAAAGCGGCACGGCGCGGGGTGCGGATCAAACTGATCATTCAGGGCGAACCGGATATGCCGATTGTCAGAGTCGGCGCGCGTTTGCTGTATAACTATCTGGTTAAAGGCGGCGTTCAGGTGTTTGAGTACCGCCGCCGCCCGCTCCACGGCAAAGTGGCATTGATGGACGATCACTGGGCGACAGTAGGGTCCAGTAATCTCGATCCGCTCAGTTTGTCACTGAATCTCGAAGCAAATGTCATCATCCACGATCGTCATTTTAACCAGACGCTGCGCGATAATCTGAACGGCATTATCGCCGCAGATTGTCAGCAGGTCGATGAGACCATGCTGCCGAAACGCACCTGGTGGAACCTGACTAAAAGCGTGCTGGCGTTCCACTTTCTACGCCACTTCCCGGCGCTGGTGGGCTGGCTTCCGGCGCACACGCCACGTCTGGCGCAGGTTGATCCCCCCGCACAACCGACAATGGAAACGCAGGATCGGGTAGAAACTGAAAACACGGGGGTAAAACCCTGATGAGTAAATCACACCCACGCTGGCGCTTAGCAAAGAAACTCCTCACCTGGCTGTTTTTTATCGCGGTGATTGTGTTGCTGGTGGTCTACGCCAAAAAAGTGGACTGGGAAGAGGTCTGGAAGGTCATCCGCGACTACAATCGCGTTGCGCTGCTTAGTGCGGTCGGGCTGGTGGTCGTCAGTTATCTGATTTACGGTTGCTACGACCTGCTCGCCCGTTTCTACTGCGGTCACAAACTGGCGAAGCGCCAGGTGATGCTGGTGTCGTTTATCTGCTACGCCTTCAACCTGACACTCAGTACCTGGGTCGGCGGCATTGGTATGCGCTATCGTTTGTACTCCCGACTGGGGTTACCGGGCAGCACTATTACGCGGATTTTTTCGCTCAGTATTACCACCAACTGGCTAGGCTATATTTTGCTGGCCGGGGTTATCTTTACCGCAGGCGTGGTGGAGTTGCCGGATCACTGGTATGTCGATCAAACTACGCTGCGTATTCTCGGTATTGGCTTACTGATGATTATCGCGGTTTATTTGTGGTTTTGCGCTTTCGCGAAGCACCGCCATATAACCATCAAAGGGCAAAAGCTGGTGCTGCCTTCGTGGAAATTCGCCCTCGCCCAGATGCTGATTTCCAGCGTTAACTGGATGGTAATGGGGGCGATTATCTGGCTGTTACTTGGTCAAAGCGTGAACTATTTCTTTGTACTGGGCGTGTTACTGGTTAGTAGTATTGCTGGCGTCATCGTGCATATTCCAGCGGGGATTGGTGTGCTGGAAGCGGTGTTTATCGCACTACTGGCTGGGGAGCATACATCCAAGGGCACAATTATCGCCGCCCTACTCGCTTACCGTGTGCTGTATTACTTTATCCCGCTGCTGCTGGCGCTGGTTTGCTATCTGGTACTGGAAAGCCAGGCGAAGAAGCTGCGGGCGAAAAATGAAGCGGCGATGTGAAGTTTAGTTAAGTTCTTTAGTATGTGCATTTACGGCTAATGAAAAAACCGCGTATGCCTTTGCCAGACAAGCGTTATCGCTATTGCTGCAAGAATCCCAAAGAAGCCGATAAAATAGTAATAGAGTGTTAATGCACCTATAAAAGCACAACGAACCGGACTCCATAATTCTTCACTATGGCATTTTCCTGCCAGTTCAAGGAGCTTATTTCGTCCATGCGAGATAATGCCTGACCATAAGACAATCATTAAGCAACTTATTACCCAAATGGGTCGTTCACTCATTAATGTGGCATTCACGATGATTACCAGGGCCAACCCTGTCAACGTCATCATAATGATAAAACGGTGAGAACCAGGATCAAATTTAAACAATAGACCTGCCAGCATACTGATTAAAAACATCGATCCCGCAGTGCTGAACACGACGATAATGGCAGGCACAGGAACTAAACTTGCAACGACAATCGCCACCAAAGAGAGTAAAAACAGATATATTAGGCCTGCGATGGCGGCATTTATCTTGTTGATATCCTTACTTAAACCATACATACAAAGTAATAATAATCCTATGGCGACATACATTTGCGGTGAATCATATTTTGTTGCCGTGATATCGAGATACTTAGCTATCCATGCCAGGCCTGCGGTTGCTGTCACCCCCAAAGCGGTAATGAGCCATATGGCGTTTAATATTCTGGCTTCGTGCTGGAACTTATTAGTTATGTTATTTAACGACCGCGACTTCATTATTGTTCTATCCTTAAGTCAAATATCGACATCTATTTCCATTAGCGCAAAAAATTCATCAATATGCACTACCACACTAACCCATTAATAAAATCAAGAAGCGTTACAGCAATCCTAAAAAGCACAGTTAGAATACTGAAATAGAGAGTTATTGCTCCAGGAATGGTACAGCGAAGAAAACCCGTAATGTCAGAAAAGTCGGCAACACGAATCAAATCTTCCAGTGTTGTTGCTTCACAGGCAGCCGTAACGCCCCAGATAACGACAGTCAAAATACTCGCTAACCACACGGAAAAACTGCTGGTGAGAATCAGGTTAACAACAAAAGCAATACTCAAACCACAGAAGATATATAAACATAACTGTCTGACTGGCGGGATAGCCCTATTAATACAACAGCAAATCAGCGCCATTGTGGCAAACATCCCTCCCGTAATTCCCATTACCGTCGCTATGCTCGAAAAGGTAAAAAGGCTGGCGAAGAGAAAGCCAATAAGCAAGATTAATAGCAGATAGACCAGACATGCGCCTAATGCCTTGAGCCTTTTCAGCGCATTGTTTAACCAGAAACCAATTATTATCAGCGCAGACAAAGCGAAGACAAACGCGCCTGGAGACTCTAGTGAAGCAACCCAATGCATGTGCTGCAGTATCCAGGCTGTGCCTGCCGTAGCCCATACTCCAGCAGCTGTTAACCACCAAATGAGGGGCAACATTTTGCTGAGCAAAGCGCTTTTTTGCTGTAATTGAGTAGCAGAGGATCGTCTGTTCAAATGCGTTATCTGTCCCTGAAATTATGCAGTGGACATAGTCTGGCATTTGCGGCAATTCAGTTCTCATGTAAATGAGCGAAACAGCCTTTATATAATCCGAAAAAATCCCGGCACCAGGCCGGGATATTGATGGTGAAAAAAGAATTAACGGCGGTTGCCGAAGATCCGCAGCAACATCAGGAACAGGTTGATGAAGTCCAGATACAAGGTCAACGCGCCAAGAATGGAATATTTGCGCAGGTTCGACGTGTCGCGGGTATCAATCTGCTCACCCATATTTTTCAGTTTCTGGGTGTCATACGCTGTCAATCCGACAAAGACAATCACGCCGATGTAGGTGACTGCCCACATCAACGCTTCGCTTTTCAGCCAGAAGTTGACCAGCGATGCCAGCACAATGCCGATCAACGCCATAAACAGCATATTGCCGAAACCACTTAGATCGCGCTTCGTGGTGTAACCGTACAGGCTCATTGCGCCGAACATCCCGGCAGTAACGACGAAAGTACTGGCGATAGAAGCAGCGGTATAGACAATGAAAATACTGGAAAGCGTAAGACCCGTCAGCGCCGAATAAAGCATAAAGAGCATCGTCGTTACACCTGCGCTCAGCTTTTGAATCATCGCTGATAACACAATAACCAGAGCTAATTGTGCTATTACCAGACCAATTAAAAAGATGCGGTTGGTGAATAATAGCTCCATAACGGCCGCGGAATTAGCCGCATACCAGGCAACAAACGCAGTAAGCAGCAAGCCTACTGTCATCCAGCCATAGACCTGTGCCATATAGGTTTGCAGGCCAGTTCGGGTTTGTACGATTGAATCAGAACGTGGGAATCTGTCCATGACGATCTCCTGAAGATATAAGGAATATCTTAAGAATACTGCAAAATGATGAGGCTGTGCATCGACGCAGCGTAAACGCATATACTGAGCGGTGAAATTGCCGGACGCAGCGGTGCCTTATCCGGCTAACAAAAAACTACCAGCGTTTTGCCGCCTGCTGATCGCTCTCCCGAGCTTCGACCCAGCGGTCGCCTTCCGGCGTGGCTTCGCGCTTCCAGAACGGTGCGCGGGTTTTGAGATAATCCATAATAAACTGCCCGGCTTCAAACGCACTGCTGCGATGCGCACTGGTGACACCGACAAAAACGATTTCATCGCCCGGCCATAATTCCCCGATGCGGTGAATCACCGTGACGCGCCCCAGCGGCCAGCGGTTACGCGCTTCATCGACAATTTCTGCCAGTGCTTTTTCAGTCATCCCCGGATAGTGTTCGAGGGTTAATGCTTTGACGCTGTCGCCAAGGTTATGGTTGCGCACCTTACCGGTAAAGGTGACTACCGCACCGTCTTCATCACGCTCCGCCAGCCACGGATACTCTTCTCCTACGCTGAACGGCTGCGGGCCGATAACAATTTTGGTTTCTGCCATCTTAACCTCCGGTTACCGGCGGGAAGAAAGCCACTTCGTCGCCGTCAGTCAGCGGATGGTCAAAACTCACCAGCGTCTGGTTGACAGCAGCCAGCAATTTGCCATCTTCCAGCGCCAGCGCCCAGCGATCGCTCTGCGCAGCCAGATGTTGGCGTAACGCTTCAACGGTTGGGAAATCCGCAGCTACTTCGGTTGCATCTGTTCCTACCAACTCGCGCACCTGGGCGAAAAAAAGAACTTTAATCATCCGCTTCCACCTTAAAGTCACCTGATTTGCCGCCGCTCTTTGCCAGCAAACGTACCGGACCAATCACCATATCTTTTTGCACCGCTTTGCACATGTCATAAATGGTCAGCGCCGCCACGGAGGCCGCGGTTAATGCTTCCATTTCGACACCGGTTTTCCCGGTCAGGCGGCATAAGGTTTCTATACGTACCCGATTGTGCTCCGGCTCAGCCTGTAAATTGACTTCAACTTTGCTGAGCATCAGCGGGTGACACAGCGGGATCAGATCCCAGGTGCGTTTTGCCGCCTGAATACCGGCAATACGCGCAGTGGCAAATACGTCGCCTTTGTGGTGGCGACCATCAATAATCATCGCCAGCGTCTCGCTGCGCATGGTGACAAAGGCTTCGGCGCGCGCTTCACGCACGGTTTCCGCTTTGGCGGAGACATCCACCATGTGCGCTTCGCCAGCGGCGTTGATATGGGTCAGTTGCGACATACTTATTTCTTCAAATGTGGATGGAAATTACACGGACGCGTACGGGCATCCAGCTGCGGCGCAATGATATTTTCCCATGCGGTACGGCACGCTTTGGTCGAACCCGGCATGGCGAAAATCAGCGTTTTGTTAGCGACGCCCGCTACCGCACGAGATTGCAACGTGGAAGTGCCAATCTCTTCGAACGACAACATCCGGAACACTTCACCAAAACCTTCAACTTCACGGTCGAACAACGGCAGCAACGCTTCGGGAGCCTGATCTCCTTCCGTCAGGCCAGTACCACCCGTAATCAACACCACTTGTACATCGTCGCTGGCGATCCACGCAGATACCTGAGCGCGAATAGCGTAGCGGTTTTCTTTCACAATGGCTTTATCGACAACGTGATGGCCCGCTTCTTGCGCCGAGTCGCGCAGATAGTGACCGGAGGTATCGTCTTCTTCACCGCGATGATTAGAAACCGTAAGAATAGCAATACGGGTCGGGATAAATTCAGTGCTTACCTGACTCATCTGATCTCTCCTTTTGACGTTTTAGCCACCAATGTACGATAAGTTTTGCGTAATACCGGTGTTGTTTTGATGCAGGAAATGGGTCTGTTTTTTCTCCCGCAGCGCCGCTGAAATACGCGCTTCCAGCGCCTGTTGCTGGGTATCGTCTTCCAGCAGATCGCGCAGGTTAACGCCGCCTTCACCAAACAGGCAGAGATGGAGTTTACCAATGGAGGAAACGCGCAGGCGGTTGCAAGTGGCGCAGAAGTCTTTTTCATACGGCATGATAAGGCCAATCTCTCCGGCGTAATCCGGATGACAAAAGACTTGCGCGGGACCGTCGCTGCGTTGACGTAATTGGTGGATCCAGCCGCGACGCAGTAGCTCGTCACGCAGAACCTGACCAGAGATGTGATGCTTACGGAAGAGCTCGCTGCCCTCGCCCGTTTCCATCAATTCGATGAAACGCAGCTGGATAGGGCGATGCTGGATCCAGTTCAGAAAGGTGTCGAGCTGATGATGATTAACATCACGCATCAGCACGGTATTGACTTTGACCTTCTCAAAACCGGCCTCAAATGCAGCATCGATTCCTGCCATGACCTGGTTGAATTTATCCTGCCCGGTAATGGCATGAAACTGGCGGGCGTCCAGACTATCAACGCTGACGTTGATGCCAGTAAGTCCAGCATCGCGCCAGTTCGCCACATCGCGTTCCAGACGGTAACCATTGGTGGTGACCGCAATCTGGCGGATAGCGTCGTTTTCCCGCACAGCGGCGATGATATCGGTAAAGTCGCGGCGTAAAGATGGCTCACCGCCCGTCAGACGGACTTTTTCGGTGCCAAGACTGGCGAAGGCGCGCGTAACCCGGCGAATTTCATCGACGGTAAGAAAGCCTTTATTGGTGACGCCGCTCGGTTTGTAGCCATCCGGCAGGCAGTAGGTGCAACGAAAGTTACACACATCGGTAATCGACAGGCGCAAGTAGTAAAACTTACGCGCAAATGCATCAGTCAGTTGTGAAGCCATGTACACCTTTCCAGATACGGGAGGCGAAGTCATTTCTTCCTTCGCCCTGGTGGCAATCTTTACGAGCATTGTCACGGCCAAAGCACCGTATCAGTTGACCCAGGTGCAGAGGCTAGAGTGTTTAGTGGTTAAGCCGATACTAGCGTGTAAATGAGATTTTTACCATCCACACTTTCGCTATGTAATCATGTATATAGCGTCATGATCGTGCTATTTCGCTACAGAATAAGGGAAAATGGCGGTTTTACTTTGATATACATCATCAGGAAGGCATAGCGTACATCGTCCTTTAGAGGTAGAAGAAAATAGTTTGTATCCTCAATATTGGCAGGTTAATTGCTGTTTCCCCGCAATTTGCGCTACTGTAGCGCGGATAATCTGACTCCAGGAAACTATATGCGCAATCGTACGCTGGCTGACCTTGATCGTGTCGTTGCTCTCGGCGGAGGGCATGGACTGGGACGCGTTCTCTCATCACTTTCGTCTTTGGGTTCTCGTTTAACGGGTATCGTCACCACCACGGATAATGGTGGCTCGACGGGGCGTATTCGCCGCTCAGAAGGCGGTATTGCCTGGGGCGATATGCGTAACTGCCTCAACCAGCTGATAACTGAACCCAGCGTCGCTTCCGCAATGTTTGAATATCGTTTCGGCGGTAATGGCGAACTTTCCGGGCACAACCTTGGAAACCTGATGCTGAAGGCACTGGATCACCTTAGCGTGCGACCTCTTGAAGCGATCAATCTGATTCGCAATCTGCTGAAAGTGGACGCACATTTGATTCCGATGTCGGAGCATCCTGTTGATCTGATGGCGATTGACGATCAGGGGCATGAAGTTTACGGCGAGGTCAATATCGACCAGTTAACTACGCCGATTCAAGAGTTATTGTTAACGCCTAATGTACCCGCAACCCGTGAGGCGGTTCACGCTATCAATGAAGCGGATCTCATCATTATTGGGCCTGGCAGTTTTTATACCAGCCTGATGCCAATTCTGCTGCTGAAGGAAATCGCACAGGCATTACGCCGCACGCCAGCGCCGATGGTCTATATCGGCAATCTGGGGCGTGAGTTAAGTTTACCTGCGGCTAATCTGAAGCTGGAAAGCAAGCTGGCAATTATGGAGCAGTATGTCGGTAAAAAAGTGATTGATGCGGTAGTTGTTGGGCCGAAAGCTGATGTATCCGCAGTTAACAACAGAATTGTGATTCAGGAAGTACTGGAGGCCAGCGATATCCCCTATCGTCATGACCGCCAGTTGTTACATAACGCGCTGGAAAAGGCATTACAGGCTTTAGGTTAACACGAAGCCGGAAGAATATTCCGGCTTCGTCATCTTGTCACGACGCGGCAATAAACAGCTCACGCAGCTGATGCAACTGGTCACGAATTTGCGCCGCTTCTTCGAACTCCAGATTCTGCGCGTGTTGCATCATCAACCCTTCCAGTTCATGGATCTTCTGCTGCAACGCTTTAGGCGACATATCCATCGGCACATTATCCGGCTCAACAATCGGGCGCGATTTTCCTCTGCCCTTCGCTTTGGTTTTGGCAATGTTCTGCCCCAGCGCCAGGATATCGACCACTTTCTTGTTCAAGCCTTGCGGCGTAATGCCGTGTTCCTCGTTGTACTTCTGCTGTTTCTCGCGGCGACGTTCGGTTTCGCCAATCGCTTTCGCCATTGATGGGGTGATCTTATCGCCGTAGAGAATCGCTTTACCGTTAACGTTACGTGCCGCACGACCAATGGTCTGGATCAACGAACGTTCGGAACGCAGGAAGCCTTCTTTGTCAGCGTCGAGGATCGCCACCAGCGACACTTCTGGCATATCCAGACCTTCGCGCAGTAAGTTGATCCCTACCAATACGTCGAACTCACCCAGACGCAAGTCGCGGATAATCTCCATACGTTCGACGGTGTCGATATCTGAGTGAAGATAACGCACGCGCTCACCGTGTTCTTCGAGATATTCAGTGAGATCTTCCGCCATCCGCTTGGTCAGAGTTGTAACCAGTACGCGTTCGTTAATTGCCGCTCGCTGACGAATCTCCGATAGAAGATCATCCACCTGTGTCGCTACCGGACGCACTTCAATAATCGGGTCAAGTAAGCCTGTTGGACGCACCACCTGATCCACCACATCGCCGCCGGATTTTTCCAGCTCGTAATTACCCGGCGTCGCCGAAACATAGATGGTTTGCGGCGCTAATGCTTCGAACTCTTCAAACTTAAGCGGACGGTTATCCAGCGCTGATGGCAGGCGGAAGCCATACTCCACCAGTGTCTCTTTACGCGCCCGGTCACCGCGATACATGCCACCAATTTGTGGAATGGTGACGTGAGATTCGTCGACGACCAGCAGCCCATCGGCAGGCAGGTAATCAAACAGCGTCGGCGGTGGCTCACCCGGTCCACGACCGGAGAGGAAGCGCGAGTAGTTTTCAATCCCCGAACAGTAGCCCAGCTCGTTCATCATCTCCAGATCAAACTGGGTACGCTGGGTCAGCCGCTGCTCTTCCAGCAGTTTGTTGTTTTCCAACAGCACTTTGCGTCTGGCGGCCAGTTCTTCTTTGATCTCCTCCATCGCCTGTACGATGCGCTCACGTGGCGTGACGTAGTGCGTTTTCGGGTAGATGGTAAAACGTGGAATAGTGGAAACAATCTGCCCGGTTAGCGGGTCAAATAACGACAATCGTTCCACTTCCTCGTCAAACAGTTCCACGCGAAGTGCAATGTCATCCGATTCTGCCGGGAAGATATCTATCACCTCACCACGAACGCGGAAAGTACCGCGCTGGAATGCCTGATCATTACGAGCGTATTGCAGCTCCGCCAGTCGGCGCAGGATCGCGCGCTGATCGATAATCATGCCGACCGTGAGATGGAGCATCATCTTGAGATATAAATCAGGATCGCCCAGACCATAAATCGCGGAAACAGACGCCACCACAACCACATCACGCCGCTCCAGCATCGCTTTGGTAGCGGACAAACGCATCTGCTCAATATGTTCGTTTACCGAGGCATCTTTCTCAATGAAGGTGTCGGAACTCGGTACATAGGCTTCCGGCTGATAGTAGTCGTAGTAGGAGACGAAATATTCCACCGCGTTTTCCGGGAAGAACTCTTTCATTTCGCCGTACAGTTGGGCCGCCAGCGTTTTGTTGGGCGCCAGTACCATGGTTGGGCGCTGAAGGTCAGCAATGACATTGGCGATGGTGAAGGTTTTCCCGGAGCCAGTTACACCGAGTAACGTCTGGTGCGCCAGGCCATCTTCCAGCCCCTCTTCGAGACGTCGAATCGCCTCTGGCTGATCGCCAGAAGGTTTAAAAGCGGAATTCAGTTTGAACGGTTTACTCATGAGTCGCTACCTGAAGGAGTTGGGCGGGCAGGTATGTAATTTTACTCGTCGTACTTAATTATGCCAACAAATTATACTGGATAAAAAAACAGTTTCTCACCATAATATTTCTGTTACAGCGTAAACTCCGCTGTCAATCATGAGCAAAATTTACTCTGTGGCGAGATAAAACTCCGGCCTTACCGGGTTATCCCCAAAGCAACGGCTTTTTTAACATTTGTCAAGATGAGTGATGACAGTTTTATGGCAAGAGATGCCTCTTCAGTGACTGCCATTGCAATTATCTAACCAGTTAAAAAATAAAAGATATTTCTTTGAGCCGTCTTTAACGCCAATTCGCGTGCAAGCCGCGTATTCTCTCGCTTGCCTCGTGTTTTCTAACTCTAATACACATGGTTATCCACAGGAATAGTGGATAACTGTCTGCAGCCCCTATCCCCCGCCGCCTGGGCAATTCCCACATTCACCGCATGATGCGGAGGTAAAATTTTTTTCGTGATTTTTTTAGAATTTAATTGGTTAAATTGCAGTCAATCGAAGACGCGATCTCGCTCGCAATTTAACCAAGTACAGGATGACTACATTAAGGCAAGATTGATGTACTTTCCGGTTGCCGCATTTTCTGGATTTTCTGCAAGCCAGGGAATTTCGCCCAGCAGCGGCGCGGGAATCATGCGGGTGAGCGTGGTCATATATTCAGCGTGACGTTTTCCCGGAGGCGTGACATCGTTCGCCACCCAACCCGCCAGAGTCAGTCCGGCGTGTAGTATTGCCTGCGCAGTCAACATCGCGTGATTAATACAGCCGAGTTTCACACCAACTACCAGTATCACCGGCAGTTGTTCCTGTGTTACCCAATCCGCAAAAGTGAAAGTGTCAGAAAGCGGCGTAAACCAGCCGCCAGCACCTTCCACTAGCACCCAGTCAGCCTGTTGTTCAAGCGCGCGTAATCCGGCGCTCATTACCGATGATTCTATCGGCCTGCCCTCTTGCGCGCTGATGATGTGCGGCGAGGTGGGTTCTGCGAAGGTATAAGGATTTACCGTTGCGTAATCCAGCTGCAGGCTACTGATGCGCTGTAACGCCAGTGCGTCACTATTACGTAAGCCTTTCGGGGTCTTTTCGCTGCCAGAGGCCACCGGTTTATAACCTGCCGTCCGGTAGCCTGCTGCCTTTGCGGCTTGTAAAAGCGCACAGCTGGCGACAGTTTTCCCCACTTCGGTATCCGTTCCGGTGACAAAATAACATTTACTCACGAGCAATCACTCCCAAAAAAAGATGATACGTCAGAGGATATCGCCCCTGTTGTTGCGGCCAGGCCAGTTGCAATCGCTGCAACTGCGAACGCGTTAATATTCGCGGGTCGCGCCCTTCATGAAGATGCGTGGCACCGATGCCTTTCAGCGAACGCATGGCACTGAGCGCATCATCAAACCACAGCGTGATGGGCTGAATATGATGTTGATAATGCACGCCGTTCAGTGACTGTTCGATTTCATCTGGCGGTAAAAAGCGATTAGCATGCGGACGCTCGTCCACCGCCTGCCACGCCTGATGCAGTTCGGGTAACGATCCCTGCACCAGCGTGGTAAACGCGACCACGCCTCCGGGGCGCACCACCCGATACAGCTCGCGGAGTGCCGTGGATAAATTACCGCACCACTGCACCGCGAGATTGCTCCATGCAAGATCGAAGGTTGCAGTCGCTAACGGCAGGGATTCGATATCTCCCGCCAGATAATGGTCTGCGGCATCCTTCTGGCGTGCCTGAACAAGCATTGGCGGAGAGAGATCTAACGCCGTCACCTGCGCGTGACGTTCCCGCCAGTGGCGGCTCATCCAGCCTGGCCCACACCCCGCGTCCAGTACGTGGGTGTATTTACGCTGTGGGAGCATTGCCAGTAAGACGTCAGCACTCTGACGCTGTAACTCTGCGTGTTGCTCATAGTGCGCGGCTGCCCGGCCAAATGCCGCCGCAATGGCTTGTTTATTGACCGTTGCCATGCAGCACCTCCAGCAGACGGTCGATATCCTGCATTTCATGCGCTGCGGTTAGCGTTAAGCGCAGTCGCGCAGTACCAGCGGGTACGGTTGGCGGGCGAATCGCCGTGACCCAGCAGCCTTGCTCGCGCAGTTTTTCTGCCAGTTGTAACGCACGGCTGTTATCACCGACGATCAATGGCTGGATGGCGCTCCATGAATCAGCAAGCGTAAACGGCAAATCCTGCACTCCGGCACGAAAACGCGTTATGAGTGCCGCCAGTTTTTCGCGCCGTGCATCACCCTCATCACTGCGAATGACCGCCAGCGACGCACGTAATGCCTGCGCCTGAGCGGGCGGCATACTGGTGCTGTAGATAAGATGGCGGGCGAATTGCAGCAGATAATCCGCCACCGTATTGGAGCAAAGCACCGCTGCCCCGCTGACGCCAAATCCTTTGCCAAAAGTCACCACCAGCAATTCTGGTTTTACCTTTTGCAGCCAGCAGCTGCCACGCCCCTGCTCCCCGATAACGCCCGTGCCGTGGGCGTCATCGACCATCAACCAGCCATCGTGCTGTTGCGTTACCTGCTGGATTTCCTCCAGTGGCGCACTATCGCCGTCCATGCTGAACACGCCTTCTGTCACTACCAGTTGCTGCCCTGGACAGGGGGAAGCAAGCAGTCGCGCCAGATGAGTGACATCGTTATGAGCAAAACGGCGAAGCGGCGACGGGCTTAAACTTGCAGCCTCCAGCAATGAGGCATGGCTAAGCCGGTCGGCAACAATACGGTCCTCTTTCGCCATCATCGCGGTAATAACTGCCTGGTTAGCGGCAAAACCAGAGATAAACAGCAGTGCCCGCGAATAGCCCAGCCACTCGGCCAGTTCTTCTTCCAGCGCCTGATGCGCCACGCTATAACCGCTGACGTGACCGGAGCCGCCGCTACCGACGCCAAATTGCTCCGCACTCTGCTTCCAGGCACGGATAATTTGCGGATGATGGCTTAAACCTAAATAATCGTTACTGGAAAAGTTCAGATACTGGCGATCGTCCGCCACCAGCCAGCGTCCGGCTCCTTGCGCCACTGGATAACGGCGACGCAGGGCATCGGCAGCACGCCGCGCATCGAGCGCCGCGTTGATTTTCTCCTGCCAGCTCATAGTGCTGCCGCGTTGTAATATTCGTCAGTGTCCGGGGTCATCAGCGCCTGCTCCAGACGCTGCTGTTGTTCGTTATCGCCCGCCAGCACGGCAGTTTGCTGCGGATTTAGCCCCAGTTTGCGGAACAGTTGCAGGTCTTTATCTTCTTCCGGATTCGGCGTGGTCAGCAGTTTGCAACCGTAGAAAATCGAGTTTGCGCCAGCCATAAAGCACATCGCCTGAGTCTGTTCGTTCATCTGCTCGCGTCCGGCAGAAAGGCGTACGTAAGAGGTCGGCATCATGATCCGCGCTACGGCAATGGTGCGAATAAAATCAAAGGCATCGACATCATCGTTATCCGCCAGCGGTGTGCCTTTCACCTTCACCAGCATGTTGATTGGCACGCTTTCCGGCGGCGTCGGCAGGTTTGCCAGTTGCAGTAATAATCCGGCGCGATCTTTCACCGTTTCGCCTAAGCCCACAATACCACCTGAGCAGACTTTGATCCCGGCATCGCGCACTTTTTCCAGCGTATCGAGGCGTTCCTGATAAGTGCGTGTGGTGATGATATTGCCGTAAAACTCCGGCGAGGTGTCGAGGTTGTGGTTGTAGTAATCCAGCCCGGCGTTCGCAAGGCGCTGCGCCTGAGATTCACTCAACGTACCCAGCGTCATACACGCCTCCAGCCCCATCGCTTTTACTCCCTGCACCATTTGTTCCAGGTACGGCATATCGCGTTCGTGGGGATTCTTCCACGCCGCGCCCATGCAGAAGCGCGTCGATCCTGCCGCTTTCGCTTTGCGCGCCGACTCCAGCACCTGTTCAACTTCCATCAACCGCTCGGCTTCCAGCCCGGTTTTGTAGCGCGAGCTTTGCGGGCAGTATTTGCAATCTTCCGGACAAGCTCCGGTCTTAATTGACAGCAAAGTGCTGACCTGCACCTGACGTGGATCGAAATGCTGACGATGCACCTGCTGCGCTTCAAACAGCAGATCCAGCAACGGTTTTTCAAATAATTCTGTGACTTGCGACAATGTCCAGCGTGGGCGGTGAGCCATGGGGCTTCTCCAAAACGTGTTTTTGTTGTTAATTCGGTGTAGACTCGTAAACCTAAATCTTTTCAATTTGGTTTACAAGTCAATTATGACAACGGACGATCTTGCCTTTGACCAACGCCATATCTGGCACCCATACACATCCATGACCTCCCCGCTACCGGTTTATCCGGTGGCGAGCGCCGAAGGTTGCGAGCTAATTTTGTCTGACGGCAGACGCCTTGTTGACGGTATGTCGTCCTGGTGGGCGGCGATCCACGGTTACAATCACCCGCAGCTTAATGCGGCGATGAAATCGCAAATTGATGCTATGTCGCATGTGATGTTTGGCGGTATCACCCATGCGCCCGCCATTGAGCTGTGCCGCAAATTGGTGGCAATGACGCCGCAACCGCTGGAGTGCGTTTTTCTCGCGGACTCCGGCTCCGTAGCGGTAGAAGTGGCGATGAAAATGGCGTTGCAGTACTGGCAGGCCAAAGGCGAAGCGCGCCAGCGTTTTCTGACCTTCCGCAATGGTTATCATGGCGATACCTTTGGCGCGATGTCGGTGTGCGATCCGGACAACTCAATGCACAGCCTGTGGAAAGGCTATCTGCCAGAAAACTTGTTTGCTCCCGCTCCACAAAGCCGCATGGATGGCGAATGGGATGAGCGCGATATGGTGGGCTTTGCCCGCCTGATGGCGGCGCATCGTCATGAAATCGCGGCGGTGATCATTGAACCGATTGTCCAGGGCGCAGGCGGGATGCGCATGTACCATCCGGAATGGTTAAAACGAATCCGCAAAATGTGCGATCGCGAAGGTATCTTGCTGATTGCCGACGAGATCGCCACCGGATTTGGTCGTACCGGCAAACTGTTTGCCTGTGAACATGCAGATATCGCGCCGGACATTTTGTGCCTCGGTAAAGCCTTAACCGGCGGCACAATGACCCTTTCCGCCACACTCACCACGCGCGAGGTTGCAGAAACCATCAGTAACGGCGAAGCCGGCTGCTTTATGCATGGGCCAACTTTTATGGGCAATCCGCTGGCCTGCGCAGCAGCAAACGCCAGCCTGGCGATTCTCGAATCTGGCGACTGGCAGCATCAGGTGGCGGCTATTGAAGTACAGCTACGCGAGCAACTTGCCCCCGCCGGTGACGCCGAAATGGTTGCCGATGTGCGCGTACTGGGGGCAATCGGCGTGGTCGAAACCACTCGTCCGGTGAATATGGCAGCGCTGCAAAAATTCTTTGTCGAACAGGGTGTCTGGATCCGGCCTTTTGGCAAACTGATTTACCTGATGCCGCCCTATATTATTCTCCCGCAACAGTTGCAGCGTCTGACCGCAGCGGTTAATCGTGCGGTGCAGGATGAAACATTTTTTTGCCAATAACGGGAAGTCAGCATGAGGGTTTCTGGCTACACTTTCTGCAAACAAGAAAGGAGGGCTCATGAAACTCATCAGTAATGATTTACGCGATGGCGATAAGCTGCCGCATCGTCATGTCTTTAACGGCATGGGTTACGATGGCGATAATATTTCACCGCATCTGGCGTGGGATGATGTTCCTGTGGGAACGAAAAGTTTTGTCGTCACCTGCTACGACCCGGATGCGCCAACCGGCTCCGGCTGGTGGCACTGGGTAGTTGTTAATTTACCCGCTGATACCCGCGTATTACCGCAAGGGTTTGGCTCTGGTCTGGTAGCAATGCCAGACGGCGTTTTGCAGACGCGTACCGACTTTGGTAAAACCGGGTACGATGGCGCAGCGCCGCCGAAAGGCGAAACCCATCGCTACATTTTTACCGTTCACGCGCTGGATGTAGAACGTATTGATGTCGATGAAGGTGCCAGCGGCGCGATGGTCGGGTTTAACGTTCATTTTCACTCTCTGGCGAGTGCCTCGATTACTGCGATGTTTAGTTAATCACTCTGCCAGATGGCGCAATGCCATCTGGTATCACTTAAAGGTATTAAAAACAACTTTTTGTCTTTTTACCTTCCCGTTTCGCTCAAGTTAGTATAAAAAAGCAGGCTTCAACGGATTCATTTTTCTATTTCATAGCCCGGAGCAACCTGTGAACACATTTTCAGTTTCCCGTCTGGCGCTGGCATTGGCTTTTGGCGTGACGCTGACCGCCTGTAGCTCAACACCGCCCGATCAACGTCCTTCTGATCAAACCGCGCCTGGTACCTCTTCTCGCCCGATTCTGTCGGCAAAAGAAGCGCAGAATTTCGATGCTCAACACTATTTTGCATCCCTGACACCAGGTGCTGCAGCGTGGAATCCTTCCCCGATTACCCTGCCTGCACAACCTGACTTTGTTGTCGGCCCGGCGGGTACTCAAGGTGTAACGCATACCACGATTCAGGCGGCGGTAGATGCGGCAATTATCAAGCGTACCAACAAGCGCCAGTATATTGCCGTGATGCCTGGTGAGTATCAGGGAACGGTGTATGTCCCTGCCGCTCCGGGTGGAATTACTCTGTACGGTACAGGTGAAAAACCGATTGATGTGAAGATTGGGCTTTCCCTTGATGGTGGCATGAGCCCTGCCGACTGGCGTCACGACGTCAACCCGCGCGGCAAATATATGCCAGGTAAACCGGCGTGGTATATGTACGATAGCTGCCAGAGTAAACGCAGCGACAGTATCGGTGTTCTCTGCTCTGCGGTCTTCTGGTCACAAAACAATGGCCTGCAACTGCAAAACCTGACCATCGAAAACACGCTGGGCGATAGCGTAGATGCGGGTAACCATCCGGCGGTGGCACTGCGTACTGATGGCGACAAAGTGCAGATCAATAACGTCAACATTCTCGGTCGTCAGAACACCTTCTTTGTCACCAACAGCGGTGTGCAGAACCGTCTGGAAACGAATCGTCAGCCGCGTACGCTGGTGACCAACAGCTATATTGAAGGGGATGTGGATATCGTTTCTGGTCGCGGCGCAGTGGTGTTCGATAATACCGAATTCCGCGTGGTGAACTCACGTACTCAGCAAGAAGCGTATGTGTTTGCACCGGCTACGCTGTCTAACATCTATTACGGTTTCCTCGCCGTAAACAGCCGTTTCAATGCTTCCGGTGATGGCGTGGCGCAACTGGGCCGCTCGCTGGATGTTGATGCCAATACCAACGGTCAGGTAGTGATCCGTGATAGCGCCATCAACGAAGGTTTTAACACGGCGAAACCGTGGGCCGATGCGGTGATTTCCAATCGTCCGTTTGCGGGTAATACTGGCAACGTTGATGATAACGACGAAGTACAGCGCAATCTGAATGACACTAACTACAACCGCATGTGGGAATACAATAACCGCGGCGTGGGTAGCAAAGTGGTTGCAGAGGCGAAGAAGTAAAAAAGAAAACCCGATAGTCTGAACCATCGGGTTAATGAAACAGGGCGCTATATTTCATAGCGCCTTTTTTTACATCTGACGGTTTTTATTGAAGTTAATCAAACTACCCGCCTTGATAATCTCGCGCTCTTCAGCAGTCAGACTTTCCATATAGAGCGTAATCTCTGTTACCGGCGCATCTTCATGGATCACATAACCTTTAAACGTCGTACCCGGATTATCCAGCGCAGCTTTAATGCCAGGGATGTAAATGTAATCCCCCACTTCAAACGTTGGTGCTTCCGCCATTTGCAGCGGTAACATCCCCCAGTTGATGACGTTAGAACGATAGCGTTTAGTCGCGTACTCCTCGGCAATATTCGCCAGACCGCCAATCACACGCTGACAACTCGCCGCCTGTTCACGCGCAGAACCATCGCCTGGTTTCACCGCATAGACCATACTGCCAATTTCAGTTTGCAGCGGATCAATATGCTCCTGACCAGCAATCTGCTTAATGCGCGCAAACACCTCTGTCAGCTCGCTGACATTTCCCGCCAGACGCTGATTTTCCAGCTCGGCAGTCGCTTTACTTCTGCCAACATAACCTGGATCGCGGCGTGACAGAGTAAACTCCGCCAGACCAATCGGATTTGAACGATATGAAGAGGTTTCACCGGAAGGAATCAGTTCGTCGGTGGTGGTCACTTCGTCGAGGATCTTCGAGCACACTTTGAGGACGATATTGTCAGTCAGCGCACCCAATTCTGGCCAGTCTTTAATGTTCGGTCCGTAAATCAGCGGTTGCTGGGTCGCCCCTTTCACAAAGCCCTGATAAACACGGTTTTTATACGGCGTTACATCGAAGGCGTACTCCGGCACGTTGTCCCAGCAATCGAGTTCGCTGGCAGAGGTTAAATAGCCACCGTTTGCCGCAGTCGCAGCGATAGAACGAGCGTCCATCAACGCCACCGCTGACATCTGCCCATTAGCTGGCTTAGAGCCTTCGCGGTTCGGGAAGTTACGCGTGGTGTGGCGAATACTCAAACCGTTATTGATTGGTGTATCGCCCGCGCCAAAGCATGGGCCGCAGAACGCGGTTCTGATGATTGCGCCTGCGCCAATCAAATCTGCTACCACACCTTTTTTGGCGAGATCCATAAACACGGGCTGTGATGACGGGTAAACCGCTAACGAGAAGGTGTCATTGCCACAGGATTGACCGCGCAGTGCATTCGCCGCCGCGATGACGTTTTCGTAGTTACCGCCAGAACAGCCCGCGATAATCCCCTGCTGCACTTTCAGGCGACCATTTTCCACTTTATCCAGCAGCGAGAGTTTGGCTTTACCGTGCGCCACGCGTTCGGACTCAATTTCAATCTCACGCAGAATGTCGGTCAGGTTCTGGTTCAGCGTGTCGATTTCATACACGTTGCTCGGGTGGAATGGCAGCGCAATCATTGGTTTGATGGCGCTTAAATCAACGCTGATGCAGCCATCGTAGTACGCCATTGGTTGAGGGTTAAGTTGGCAGTAATCCTGGCCGCGACCGTGCAGCGCCAGCCAGTTATGGACTTCTTCATCGGTTTGCCAGACAGAACTTAAACAGGTCGTTTCAGTGGTCATAACGTCAACGCTGTTACGGAAATCGGTAGAGAGCGCAGCAACACCGGGACCTACGAATTCCATCACTTTGTTTTTGACGTATCCGTTTTTGAACACGGCACCGATGATAGCCAGCGCCACATCCTGCGGCCCCACATACGGCGCTGGTTTTCCGGTCAGATGCACCGCAACCACGCCCGGATAGTCGATATCCCAGGTGTCATTAAGCAGTTGTTTTACCAGCTCGCCGCCGCCCTCACCGACTGCCATTGTCCCTAATGCACCGTAACGGGTATGGCTGTCTGACCCGAGGATCATTTTGCCGCCGCCTGCCATCATCTCACGCATATATTGATGGATGACCGCAATGTGCGGAGGCACAAAAATACCGCCATAACGCTGGGCCGCCGATAAACCAAAAACATGGTCATCACCGTTAATGGTGCCGCCGACGGCGCAGAGTGAGTTATGGCAGTTGGTCAGCACATACGGCAGCGGGAAACGTTCCATACCGGACGCTTTAGCGGTCTGTACAATACCAACAAAGGTAATATCGTGAGAGGCTAATGAATCAAACTTAATTTTAAGTTTATCCATATTTCCGGACGTATTATGAGAAGAGAGAATAGACCAGGCAATAGTGCCTTTTTTGGCTTCTTCTTTTTTAATTTCGCCGGTGAAATGTTCTTCGGCAATTATTTCGTTATTACTGGCGAGAAACACGCCTTTTTCAGATAACTTGATCATCAAATGCTCCAGATATCTGCGCACCGTGAAGTGCGCAGAAAGATAATAAATGGATATACTCTAAATAATTCGAGTTGCAGGAAGGCGACAAGCGAGTGAATCCCCAGGAGCTTACATAAGTAAGTGACTGGGGTGAGCGAACGCAGACGCAACACATGCAACTTGAAGTATGACGAGTATATTTACAGCATGTTCCAGCCGATCAGCATATTCCACCACCACACGCCGAGGGTGATATGCACCAGGAAGGTTAATATCGTCAGTACCGCACCGACCAACCACCAGGATTTAATATCGTTGTAACCCACGCCAAAGATGACCGGACCTGCCGCGCCGCCATAGTGAGTAACCATGCCGCCATAGGAGTTAGAGAACAACAGTGCCAGCGCGGTTAACATTAACGGTGCGCCGGAGACATTCGCCAGCATGGCAAATACCGGTAACATGGCAACGATATAGGCACTACCGGAAGCGAAGAAATAACGCACGATGATGCTGAGGAAAATAATAACGAAGAAAGCAACGTTACCGTGACCATCAAATGCCAGGTTATTTTTAAAGACTTCAGCTAACCATTCGAAGAATTTAACTTTCGATAATAAGGAGCTTAAGCCGATAATACCGCCGTACCAGATTAAGGTATTCCAGCCGCCTTTATTTTTAACCACGTCTTCCCAGGTAACGATACCCAGCAGCAGCATAGTCGCCATAACAACGATTGCCACGGTGGATTCATCAACCCCCAGTGACTTACTGAAAATCCAGCCCAGCAGCGCCAGCACGAAGACACCGAGCAGCATTTTTTCGCGGATTTTCATCGGTCCCAGTTCGGCAAGGCCCGCTTTGGCGATGGTTTTGTTATCCACCTTCTTAATTTCTGGCGGATACATGGTGTAAATCACCAGCGGGGTGACCAGCAGCATAATGATGCCAGGCAATCCGGCGGCTAGCGCCCATCCACCCCAGCTAATTTGCAGGTGCAGAATGTCGTTGATCATTTTCAGCGCCAGAATGTTCCCCGCCATTGCGGTAAAGAACATATAGCTGGTGGTTTTGGTGACCATGTAAATGGACATCATCAGGTAATGTCCAACACGACGCGGACTTTTTTCCGGTTCTGATCCCAAAGCCACTGCCACGCTGTTGATGATCGGTAACACGATGCCGCCCGCACGCGCGGTGTTAGACGGTGTTGCCGGAGCCAGTACCAGATCGAGAAATACCGTAACGTAACCCAGACCCAGCGTGGTGTTACCGATTTTACCAATCAGCAGATAGGCAATACGTTTACCTAAACCGGTGGTCACAAATGCGGCGCTTAAGGTAAACGCCGAGAACACCAGCCAGGTGGTACCTGAAGAGTAACCGCTTAATACGGCGGTGGTCTTAAACGCACCGTCGGATAAGTTACCGACCACCACCATTGAGGCAGCAACGGCAATTAACAGTACGACAGGTTCCGGGAAAGGCTTGATAACCAGCCCCACAATGGCCGCCAGGTAAATACCAAAAAGAACCCACGCCAGTTCGCTTAATCCTGCCGGAGCTGGCATAAAGCCAATAATACATGGGATCGCTAATATCAGAATTAGCTTCCATAACGATTTTTTATTCATTTAAAATCCTGTTCTTTCTGTATGACTCATACAGAAGTCCTTTATTGATTGCCATTATCACGACAACAAAATTTTTCAGGGAAGATAAACTTCACCGGAAAATATTTTTCTGGTCGTCCGAATAACAGATGCGCGTAACGTCGTGGCATCCTGACCTTCATTACTTAAATGAACGTCGAGCGCACCACTGGGGTGTTCAATATTGATATTGCCGTATCCTACAGAAGGGACGATTTGTCGGGTGACGGTGCCTTCCAATGCACAACTACTGGAAATGGCAATAGCACCGGTTATCGCCAGCGCGCGATGGCAAGAATGCGGCATAAAATAACGCACATTAATTGCTCCGCCTTTCTGCGCTGGAGAAATAAGCACAGGTTTAGGGATAACCATATTACTGACATCGCCTAAGCCCATTGCTTTACCCGCTTGTAGACGGATAGATTCAACTCGAGCTAATAATGCTTTGTCGGCATCCAACTCCGTCGGTAATTCATAGCCTGTTTTTCCCAGATATTCAGCAGGAATAATGACAACTGGCATCGCCATATCGATACAGGTCACCGGGACATCGTCAAAATAATCAATCTGATTATCAGTCGGGAAGACTTTTCCGGTTTTGGTTCCGGCGGCATTCAGGAAAGTGAGCGCAACCGGTGCGGCAGTACCCGGTACGCCGTCAATTCTGGCGCTACCCTCGTACTCGACAACACCATTTGGCGTTTGCACATCAGCTTCGATGAACGTACCCGTATTGACGTTGCGGATACGTACGCGGGTAACTGGCGAAGTCGCTGCAATCAAACCATTTTCAATGGCGAATGCCCCAACGCCAGACAGCATATTGCCGCAGTTAGGCGTGGTATCGACACGTTGCTCATGGACGATAACTTGAGCAAACAGATAATCGACATCTGCATGCGGATCGCTGGAGCGGCTAATAATGGCGACTTTACTGGTCAGCGGATTACCGCCGCCAATACCGTCAATTTCCAGATCGTTACCGGAACCCATAATTGCCATCAATATTTTATCGCGCTGCGTTTGATCTTCGGGTAGATGTTCCGCTAACAGGAACGCGCCCCTCGAGGTTCCACCTCGCATCATCACGCAGGGTATTTTTTTCATAATAATGCCCTCAATTTAAAAACATAACTTATTGCGATATGGTTACATTAAGGGCAAAGCATCTCTAATGACTTTAGCTCAACGATTAATAACATTTTTTCATTAATTTAAGTTGGCTAAATGCAATTAAAATTTTTAACGGTCAGCCACCCAAAATCGACGCTTCCATTTTCCGGAGTAATAATGAAGCATGAATTATCAAGTATGAAGGCATTTGTCATACTGGCAGAGTCCAGTTCATTTAACAATGCCGCTAAATTACTCAATATTACGCAACCTGCATTAACGCGAAGAATAAAAAAGATGGAGGAAGATTTACATATCCAACTATTTGAGCGTACAACTCGCAAGGTTACGTTAACAAAAGCAGGAAAAAGGTTGCTCCCGGAGGCGCGGGAATTAATAAAAAAATTCGATGAAACACTTTTTAATATTCGTGATATGAATGCTTATCATCGTGGTATGGTGACGTTAGCGTGTATTCCGACCGCAGTATTTTATTTTTTACCGCTGGCAATCGGTAAATTTAATGAGCTGTATCCCAATATTAAAGTGCGGATTCTGGAACAAGGCACGAATAATTGCATGGAATCGGTGCTGTGTAACGAATCAGACTTTGGCATAAACATGAACAACGTCACAAATTCATCCATCGATTTTACCCCACTGGTCAACGAGCCGTTCGTGCTGGCCTGTCGGCGTGACCATCCATTGGCCAAAAAGCAGCTTGTAGAATGGCAGGAGTTAGTGGGTTACAAAATGATTGGCGTACGCTCCTCCAGCGGCAACCGACTGTTGATAGAACAACAGCTAGCCGACAAGCCCTGGAATCTGGACTGGTTTTACGAAGTGCGTCATCTTTCGACGTCATTAGGACTGGTGGAGGCAGGACTGGGGATTTCGGCGCTTCCAGGCCTGGCAATGCCCCATGCGCCCTATTCTTCGATTATTGGTATCCCACTGGTGGAACCCGTTATACGTCGGACATTGGGGATTATTCGCCGCAAAGATGCCGTGCTTTCTCCGGCAGCTGAACGCTTTTTTGCCTTGCTGATTAATTTGTGGACTGACGATAAAGACAATTTGTGGACCAATATCGTCGAACGCCAGAGACATGCGTTACAGGAGATAGGTTAATACACCGGCGCAGGAGAGACTGCGCCGGGTAAATCAGCGGTTAGTGTGCGTTAACCACCACCCACATTGGTCCCTGCCCGACCGCATAGCGGCCTTTTTCATGCAGTAGCCCCTGCTCGCCAACAATTTCGTATACCGAGATGTGGTGAGATTTTTGCCCGGCGGCAATCAGATACTTGCCGCTGTGATCAACATTGAAGCCGCGCGGCTGGGTTTCCGTTGGCTGGAAGCCTTCTTTACTCAACACGCTGCCATCTTCCGAAACGCTGAAAACGGTAATCAGGCTGGCGGTACGGTCGCAGGCGTATAAATGACGACCATCCGGGGTGATATGAATATCAGCCGCCCAACGGGTGTCGGAGAAGTTTTCCGGCATCATATCCAGCGTCTGGACGCATTCGATATTGCCGTGCGGATCTTTCAGTTCCCAGACATCCACTGAGCTGTTTAACTCATTGACGCAATACGCATATTGTTCGTTTGGATGGAATACCATATGACGCGGGCCGGCCCCTTCAACGGTAGTCACTTCCGCAGGGTCCTGCGCCACCAGATGACCATCATCGCTGACCGTAAACAGGCAAATGCGATCCTGCTTTAATGCCGGAACCCACAGCGTACGGTTGTCCGGTGAGATATTGGCGGAATGGCAACCGTCCAGCCCCTCGACCACATCGACGACGCCCACTGGCAGGCCATCTTCCAGACGCGTTACGCTCACGTTACCCGCATTGTAAGAACCGACAAAGACAAACTGCCCCTGGTGATCGGTGGAAATATGCGTCGGACTACCCGGCAGCGCAGACTCTGCGGCAAAGGTCAGCGCGCCATCGTCCGGGGCGATACGATACGCCAGGACGCGAAACTCAGGGCGAACACCAACATAGAGATAACGTTTGTCCGGGCTGACCACCATCGGCTGCACCTGCCCCGGCACATCGACAACCTGTGTCAGCGTCAGTGCGCCTTCATGATTCAGGTTCCAGACGTGAATTTGCTGGCTCTCAGGGCTGGCGATATAAACTGTTTGCTTCATGAATGCTCCTTTGCATTTAGCAACTGACTGTAACAGCTAAAATTAGTCGCTTTTGGCGGTGAATGCTGAATTAAAACGCAGAATTTTGTCCGATAGTGGTATCGGTGTACCATTCGCGCAGACGAAAATTCTTAACCTTAATCTGGAATACGCCATGACCACACGCGTGATTGCTCTCGACTTAGACGGCACCTTATTGACCCCGAAAAAGACCTTGCTTCCATCATCGATAGAAGCCCTGGCCCGCGCTCGCGAAGCAGGCTATCAATTAATCATCGTCACAGGTCGCCATCACGTCGCTATTCATCCTTTTTATCAGGCGCTGGCGCTGGATACACCTGCTATTTGCTGTAATGGCACCTATTTGTATGATTATCATGCAAAAACTGTGCTGGAAGCGGACCCAATGCCCGTTAATAAAGCCCTGCAACTCATTGAGATGCTGAATGAACACCACATTCACGGTCTGATGTATGTCGATGATGCAATGGTCTATGAGCACCCGACCGGGCATGTCATTCGCACGTCTAACTGGGCGCAAACCCTGCCGCCGGAACAGCGTCCGACTTTCACACAAGTCGCTTCTCTGGCTGAAACGGCGCAACAAGTTAACGCCGTATGGAAGTTCGCCCTGACGCACGATGACCTGCCGCAATTGCAGCATTTTGGTAAGCATGTCGAACATGAACTGGGACTGGAGTGTGAATGGTCCTGGCACGATCAGGTTGATATTGCACGCGGCGGCAACAGCAAAGGTAAACGTTTGACGAAATGGGTTGAGGCGCAAGGTTGGTCGATGGAAAACGTCGTGGCATTCGGCGATAACTTTAATGATATCAGTATGCTGGAAGCCGCTGGTACAGGCGTGGCGATGGGCAACGCCGATGACGCGGTAAAAGCGCGCGCCAACATTGTGATTGGTGATAACACCACCGACAGCATTGCCCAGTTCATTTATAGCCACCTGATTTAATCAGGCGGTTATCGACACACTTTTAATTTGCGCGTACAGCCACAGGCCTGGTTTGATCGCCAGTTCATCCCTGGCCCACGGGCTGATACGCGCCCACAGCGTTTTACCGCCGACTTCCAGCTCCACTTCCACCTGGCCGTTGTCGTCATAACTATTAACAACTTTTGCCCGCAATACGTTACGAATGCTGGTTTGCTGCGGCGGTTGTAAAACCAGAGAAACATCGGAAGCCTGAATGCGGATACGTAGCGCAGCTTGCAGCGGTTCGTCCAGCTTATTGACCCACAAATGCTGATCGCCCAGCGCCAGCGCGGTCATCGCGTAATGCGGATGATGCTCAAGCACCGTCACTTTCAGAATGCTACTTTGTTGCTCTTTCGGTAGCCACGGATTCATCACGCTACTACCCCAGACTTCTTCCAGCGCGCCAAAGGCTTTCACCTGACCGTTTTCCAGTACCATCACTCTGTCTGCCAGATGGAGGATCTCATCCAGCGAATGGCTGACATACAACATCGGAATGTTGATTTCCCGCGTCAGACGTTGCAGATAAGGCAACAGTTCGCGTTTACGCGGAATATCCAGTGACGCCAGCGGTTCATCCAGCAACAGCAATTCCGGTGCTGTCAGCAAAGCCCGACCAATCGCCACGCGCTGTTTTTCGCCTCCGGACAGGCTGCCTGGTAAACGATCAAGCAACGGTTCAATGCCTAAAAGCGCCACCAGCTTATCGAACTGATTGACCATGCTTTTTGCCATGCCGTAGCGCAAATTGCCACGCACTTTATAATGCGGAAACAGCCGTGCATCCTGAAACACATAGCCAACGCGACGCTTTTCTGGCGTCAGGCAGATACCTTTATCGGCGTCATTTAGTACCCGACCATTGAGGACAATCCGCCCTTTTTGCGGACGTGTCAGCCCACTGATGGCGTTAATCAGCGAGGTTTTTCCGGCACCAGAGACACCAAAAATAGCGGTGATGCCATTGGCGGGCAGCGTTTCATTAATCGTCAGGCAATGGTTGCCCAACGTCTGGGAAAAATTCAGTTCCAGCATGATTAGCGCCCCGCCCGTTCACGGCTGATTCTGGCCAGCCATTCTGAAATCAACAGGGAGATCATCGCCAGCGCAATAGAAATAATACACAGTCTCGCCGCGCCACTTTCCCCGCCTGGGGTCTGGATCAGGGTATACATAGCAGAAGGAATGGTTCGCGTTTCACCAGGAATGTTCGACACAAAGGTGATGGTTGCGCCAAATTCACCGAGCGAACGAGCGAATGCCAGTACCGTACCAACAATAATTCCCGGCAACGTCAGCGGTAAGGTAATAGTGAAGAAGACACGCCAGCGCCCGGCACCCAACGTTCTTGCGGCCTGCTCCAGTTTGATATCAACACCTTCCAGCGCCAGACGAATCGCCCGCACCATCAGCGGAAAAGACATGACAGCGGCAGCGAGAACCGCACCACGCCAGCTAAACGCGAAAGAAAGACCAAACCAGTCATACAGACGTTCACCGATAAATCCGCGCCGTCCCATCGAAACTAATAATAGGTAACCGACGACCACGGGCGGTAACACCAGCGGTAGATGCAGTACGCTGTCGAGCAGAGCTTTGCCCGGAAACGTGCAACGCACCAGTAACCAGGCAAAAAAGATCCCAAACGGCAGGCTAAACAGCACAGCCAGGGAAGAAACTTTCAGGCTTAGTAAAACCGCCTGCCATTCTGGATCGGTCAGTATCATTACTTGGTTGTAAATCCGTAACGTTTAAAGATTTCCGCTGCCTGCGGTCCCTTCAGATAATCATAAAATGCTTTCACTGTCGCATTGTTATGCCCTTCCACAACAGCAACCGGATATTCCACTTTTTTATGTGAATCTTCCGGGAAGGTGGCAACCACTTTTACCCCTTTGCTGGCAACTGCGTCAGAACCGTAAACAATACCCAGCGGCGCTTCATTGCGTTCGACCAACGCCAGCGCGCCACGAACATCTTCCGCCGGAGCCAGTTTCGGGGAGAGCGTATCCCATGCGCCCAGTTTTTGCAGTGCTTCTTTCGCATAAATGCCAGCAGGGACATGTTCCGGATCACCAACCGCGAGGCGACCGCCATTCAGCAGCGAAGTCCAGTTGGTTTTGCTGTCGATGGTGAAATCTTTCTGCTCGCTGGCTTTCGGTGCTACAACGACCAGGCTATTGCCGAGCAGTGTCTGGCGCGAAGCCGTATCGATCGCTTTTTTATCAACCGCATAATCCATCCATTTCTGATCGGCAGAAATAAACAGATCCGCAGGCGCACCCGCTTCAATCTGACGGGCCAAAGTAGATGACGAAGCGAAAGAAGAAACCACATCCACGCCTTTCTCTTTTTTATACTGCGTAGCAATGTCCTGCATTGCGTTAGTCAGTGATGCGGCGGCGAACACCGTGATTTTCCCTTCATCTGCCAGTGCATTGCCAGCAACAGCGAAAGAGAGTGCCGCCCCGGTAAACAAGTTCAACCATTTACGAGCCATTGGTAACCCCTTAATCTAACGTTATGTAGGCGTCAATATAACGGCAAGTTCGGAATTTTCCCAGCAGTTATTGCTAACCTTTGTGAGGTAGATGAGAAAAAATATCGGCAGGAAAAGCAGGAAGTTGAGAAAAAGAAAATGCCCGACTAAGCGGGCATTCAGGGAATCAATGATTTTGTCCGGGCTGGTCTTTTTTACCAACACCAGAAAAGATGTTGAATACTTCACCAAGACCGTAAATCAGACCCAGGATGATGGCCATCACGACAGGTACCATGATTACGGCGAATACCAGACTTTTTAATAACTCTAACATGGTCAACTCCAGATATAGTCATGAGACTATTCTAACCGCTAAGCACAGAAAAGCACTCCCCTTTTGTGCGGTCAGCTTTGCGTGGCGTTCGTTTTCCGTCACAATAAGACTTTTGCCAGGACATTGTTATGCAGGCCGAAATCCTTCTCACCCTTAAGCTCCAACAAAAATTATTCGCCGACCCGCGCCGCATTTCGCTACTAAAACACATTGCGCTTTCCGGTTCCATTAGCCAGGGAGCGAAAGATGCCGGTATCAGCTATAAAAGCGCCTGGGATGCCATTAACGAGATGAATCAGTTAAGTGAGCATATTCTGGTTGAGCGCGCAACAGGCGGTAAAGGTGGAGGCGGCGCAGTACTGACCCGCTATGGTCAGCGACTGATTCAGCTCTATGACTTACTGGCGCAAATCCAGCAAAAAGCCTTTGATGTGTTAAGTGACGATGACGCCCTGCCGCTGAACAGCCTGCTGGCCGCGATCTCACGTTTTTCACTGCAAACCAGCGCCCGTAACCAGTGGTTCGGTACCATCACCGCCCGCGATCATGATGACGTTCAACAGCATGTTGATGTCTTACTGGCTGATGGAAAAACACGCCTGAAAGTCGCAATTACCGCACAAAGCGGCGCACGTCTGGGGCTGGATGAAGGCAAAGAAGTGTTGATATTGCTAAAAGCGCCGTGGGTAGGGATTACTCAGGACGAGGCGGTCGCGCAAAACGCTGACAACCAATTACCGGGTATTATTAGTCATATTGAGCGCGGCGCAGAGCAGTGCGAAGTATTAATGGCGCTACCCGACGGGCAAACACTGTGCGCCACAGTGCCGGTAAATGAAGCGACTTCTCTTCAGCAAGGACAGAATGTCACGGCCTACTTTAATGCCGACAGCGTGATTATCGCCACGCTGTGCTAAGCGTGTTGACAATTTGTTATGAAACACGTATCCCTGTCAGTAATCGCTGCACAAAATGGGATATAAAATGTCATCGTTGCAAATTTTGCAAGGCACGTTTCGTCTTGGCGACACAAAAACGCTGCAATTGCCTCGGCTAACGTTAAACGCGGGTGATAGTTGGGCGTTTGTCGGTTCGAATGGAAGCGGGAAATCGGCGCTGGCCCGCGCGCTGTCGGGGGAACTTCCGCTTTTGAAAGGTGAACGGCAAAGCCAGTTTTCCCACATCACTCGTCTCTCCTTCGAGCAATTGCAAAAGCTCGTCAGCGACGAATGGCAGCGGAATAACACCGATATGCTCGGCCCTGGCGAAGATGACACCGGACGAACTACGGCTGAGATTATTCAGGATGAAGTAAAGGATGCACCGCGCTGCATGCAACTGGCACAGCAGTTCGGTATTACCGCCCTCCTCGACCGACGCTTTAAATACCTTTCCACTGGCGAGACGCGAAAAACCCTGCTGTGTCAGGCGCTGATGTCGGAGCCTGACTTGTTGATTCTTGATGAGCCGTTCGATGGCTTGGATGTTGCCTCACGTCAGCAACTGGCTGAGCTACTCGCCTCGTTACATCAGTCCGGTATTACTCTGGTACTGGTGCTCAATCGCTTCGATGAGATCCCGGAATTTGTCCAGTTTGCTGGCGTGCTGGCGGATTGTACGTTAGCGGAAACGGGCGCTAAAGAGGAACTGCTCCAACAAGCACTCGTCGCGCAACTGGCGCATAGCGAACAGCTTGAAGGTGTGCAACTGCCGGAGCCGGATGAACCTTCAGCACGTCACGCCTTACCCGCCAACGAACCGCGCATTGTGCTGAACAATGGCGTGGTTTCTTATAACGAACGCCCCATTCTTAATAACCTTAGCTGGCAGGTGAATCCTGGCGAGCACTGGCAAATTGTTGGGCCAAATGGCGCGGGAAAATCGACGTTATTAAGCCTGATTACTGGCGATCATCCGCAAGGTTACAGCAACGATTTGACGCTTTTCGGCCGACGTCGCGGCAGCGGCGAAACCATCTGGGATATCAAAAAGCATATCGGTTACGTCAGCAGTAGTTTGCATCTGGATTACCGGGTCAGTACTACTGTGCGTAATGTGATTCTTTCTGGCTATTTTGATTCGATTGGCATTTATCAGGCCGTTTCGGATCGCCAGCAAAAACTGGTGCAGCAGTGGCTGGATATTCTCGGCATTGATAAACGCACGGCTGACGCTCCTTTCCATAGTCTTTCCTGGGGACAGCAGCGTCTGGCGCTGATCGTCCGCGCGCTGGTGAAACATCCGACGTTGCTTATTCTCGATGAACCACTACAGGGGCTTGATCCGCTCAATCGCCAGCTTATCCGCCGGTTTGTTGATGTGCTGATTAGCGAAGGTGAAACGCAATTGTTGTTTGTTTCGCACCATGCTGAAGATGCGCCTGCCTGTATTACCCATCGTCTTGAGTTCGTGCCGGACGGTGAACTCTATCGCTATGTGCTGACAAAAATAAACTGAGTCGGTAATGCTGACCGTGCCGGAGGCGGCCTAAGCGCCCTCTCCGGCCTACAGTTCGACGCATGCAGGCATGAAACCGCGTCTTTTTTTCAGATAAAAAGCGCAATCATTCATAAACCCTCTGTTTTATAATCACTTAATCGCACATTAAAAACGGCTAAATTCTTGTGTAAACGATTCCACTAATTTATTCCATGTCACACTTTTCGCATCTTTGTTATGCTATGGTTATTTCATACCATAAGCCTAATGGAGCGAATTATGAGAGTTCTGGTTACCGGTGGTAGCGGTTACATTGGAAGTCATACCTGTGTGCAATTACTGCAAAACGGTCATGATGTCATCATTCTTGATAACCTCTGTAACAGTAAGCGCAGCGTACTGCCTGTTATCGAGCGTTTAGGCGGCAAACATCCAACGTTTGTTGAAGGCGATATTCGTAACGAAGCGTTGATGACCGAGATCCTGCACGATCACGCTATCGACACCGTGATCCACTTCGCCGGGCTGAAAGCCGTTGGCGAATCGGTACAAAAACCGCTGGAATATTACGACAACAATGTCAACGGCACTCTGCGCCTGATTAGCGCCATGCGCGCCGCTAACGTCAAAAACTTTATTTTTAGCTCCTCCGCCACCGTTTATGGCGATCAGCCCAAAATTCCATACGTTGAAAGCTTCCCGACCGGCACACCGCAAAGCCCTTACGGCAAAAGCAAGCTGATGGTGGAACAGATCCTCACCGATCTGCAAAAAGCCCAGCCGGACTGGAGCATTGCCCTGCTGCGCTACTTCAACCCGGTTGGCGCGCATCCGTCGGGCGATATGGGCGAAGATCCGCAAGGCATTCCAAATAACCTGATGCCATACATCGCCCAGGTTGCTGTAGGCCGTCGCGACTCGCTGGCGATTTTTGGTAACGATTATCCGACCGAAGACGGTACTGGCGTGCGCGATTACATCCACGTAATGGATCTGGCGGACGGTCACGTCGTGGCGATGGAGAAACTGGCGAACAAGCCAGGCGTACACATCTACAACCTCGGCGCTGGCGTAGGCAGCAGCGTGCTGGACGTGGTTAATGCCTTCAGCAAAGCCTGCGGCAAACCAGTTAACTATCATTTTGCACCGCGTCGCGAGGGCGACCTTCCGGCCTACTGGGCGGACGCCAGCAAAGCCGACCGTGAACTGAACTGGCGCGTGACGCGCACACTCGATGAAATGGCGCAGGACACCTGGCACTGGCAGTCACGCCATCCACAGGGATATCCCGATTAAGGAACGACCATGACGCAATTTAATCCCGTTGATCATCCACATCGCCGCTACAACCCGCTCACCGGGCAATGGATTCTGGTTTCACCGCACCGCGCTAAGCGCCCCTGGCAGGGGGCGCAGGAAACGCCAGCCAAACAGGTGTTACCTGCGCACGATCCAGATTGCTTCCTCTGCGCAGGTAATGTGCGGGTGACAGGCGATAAAAACCCCGATTACACCGGGACTTACGTTTTCACTAATGACTTTGCGGCCTTGATGTCTGACACGCCTGATGCGCCAGAAAGCAAAGATCCGCTGATGCGTTGCCAGAGCGCGCGCGGTACCAGCCGGGTGATCTGCTTTTCACCGGATCACAGTAAAACGCTGCCAGAACTGAGCGTTGCGGCATTGACGGAAATCGTCAAAACCTGGCAGGAGCAAACCGCAGAACTGGGGAAAACATACCCGTGGGTGCAGGTCTTTGAAAACAAAGGCGCGGCGATGGGCTGCTCTAACCCGCATCCGCACGGACAGATTTGGGCAAATAGCTTCCTGCCTAACGAAGCTGAGCGCGAAGACCGCCTGCAAAAAGAATATTTTGCCGAACAGAAATCACCAATGCTGGTGGATTATGTTCAGCGCGAGCTGGCAGACGGTAGCCGTACCGTTGTCGAAACCGAACACTGGTTAGCCGTCGTGCCTTACTGGGCTGCCTGGCCGTTCGAAACGCTACTGCTGCCCAAAGCCCACGTTTTACGGATCACCGATTTGACCGACGCCCAGCGCAGCGATTTGGCACTGGCGTTGAAAAAGCTGACCAGTCGTTATGACAACCTCTTCCAGTGCTCCTTCCCCTACTCTATGGGCTGGCACGGCGCGCCATTTAATGGCGAAGAGAATCAACACTGGCAGCTGCACGCGCACTTTTATCCGCCTCTGTTGCGCTCCGCCACCGTACGTAAATTTATGGTTGGTTATGAAATGCTGGCAGAAACCCAGCGAGACCTGACCGCAGAACAGGCAGCAGAGCGTTTGCGCGCAGTCAGCGATATCCATTTTCGCGAATCCGGAGTGTAAGAAATGAGTCTGAAAGAAAAAACACAATCTCTGTTTGCCAACGCATTTGGCTACCCTGCCACTCACACCATTCAGGCGCCTGGCCGCGTGAATTTGATTGGTGAACACACCGACTACAACGACGGTTTCGTTCTGCCCTGCGCGATTGATTATCAAACCGTGATCAGTTGTGCACCACGCGATGACCGTAAAGTTCGCGTGATGGCAGCCGATTATGAAAATCAGCTCGACGAGTTTTCCCTTGATACGCCCATTATCGCGCATGAAAACTATCAATGGGCGAACTACGTTCGTGGCGTGGTGAAACATCTGCAACTGCGTAACAACAGCTTCGGCGGTGTGGACATGGTGATCAGCGGCAATGTGCCGCAGGGAGCCGGGTTAAGTTCTTCCGCTTCACTGGAAGTCGCGGTCGGAACCGTATTGCAGCAGCTTTATCATCTGCCGCTGGACGGCGCACAAATCGCGCTTAACGGTCAGGAAGCAGAAAACCAATTTGTTGGCTGTAACTGCGGGATCATGGATCAGCTAATTTCCGCACTCGGCAAGAAAGATCATGCCTTGCTGATTGACTGCCGCTCACTGGGGACCAAAGCAGTTTCCATGCCCAAAGGTGTGGCTGTCGTCATCATCAACAGTAACTTCAAACGTACCCTGGTTGGCAGCGAATACAACACCCGTCGTGAACAGTGCGAAACCGGTGCGCGTTTCTTCCAGCAGCCAGCGCTGCGCGATGTCACCATTGAAGAGTTCAACGCTGTTGCGCATGAACTGGACCCAATCGTGGCGAAACGCGTGCGTCATATCCTGACTGAAAACGCCCGCACCGTTGAAGCTGCCAGCGCGCTGGAGCAAGGCGACCTGAAACGTATGGGCGAGTTGATGGCGGAGTCTCATGCCTCTATGCGCGATAATTTCGAAATCACCGTGCCGCAAATTGACACTCTGGTAGAAATCGTCAAAGCTGTGATTGGCGACAAAGGTGGCGTACGCATGACCGGCGGCGGATTTGGCGGCTGTATCGTCGCGCTGATCCCGGAAGAGCTGGTGCCTGCAGTACAGCAAGCTGTCGCTGAACAATATGAAGCAAAAACAGGTATTAAAGAGACTTTTTACGTTTGTAAACCATCACAAGGAGCAGGACAGTGCTGAACGAAACTCCCGCACTGGCACCCGATGGTCAGCCGTACCGACTGTTAACTTTGCGTAACAACGCAGGGATGGTAGTCACGCTGATGGACTGGGGTGCGACTTTACTTTCAGCCCGTATTCCGCTTTCCGATGGCAGCGTCCGCGAGGCGCTGCTCGGCTGTGCCAGCCCGGAATGCTATCAGGATCAGGCCGCGTTTCTGGGGGCCTCTATTGGTCGTTATGCCAACCGCATCGCCAATAGCCGTTATACCTTTGACGGTGAAACCGTGACGCTTTCGCCAAGTCAGGGCGTTAACCAGCTGCACGGCGGCCCGGAAGGGTTCGACAAACGTCGCTGGCAGATTGTGAATCAGAATGATCGTCAGGTGCTGTTTGCCCTGAGTTCAGATGATGGCGATCAGGGCTTCCCGGGTAATCTCGGAGCGACGGTACAATATCGTCTGACCGACGATAACCGTATCTCTATTACTTATCGCGCCACAGTTGATAAACCTTGCCCGGTGAATATGACTAATCACGTCTATTTCAATCTTGACGGCGAGCAGTCTGACGTGCGCAATCACAAGTTGCAGATTCTGGCGGACGAATATCTGCCGGTTGATGAAGGCGGCATTCCGCACGACGGCCTGAAATCTGTCGCCGGAACGTCTTTTGATTTCCGCAGCGCCAAAATCATCGCCAGTGAGTTTCTTGCCGACGACGATCAGCGCAAAGTGAAAGGTTACGATCACGCGTTCTTGTTACAGGCCAAAGGCGATGGCAAGAAAGTGGTGGCGCATGTCTGGTCAGCAGATGAAAAATTGCAGCTGAAGGTCTACACCACCGCTCCGGCTCTGCAATTCTACTCCGGCAACTTCCTCGGCGGCACACCGTCGCGGGGAACCGAACCTTACGCCGACTGGCAAGGGCTGGCTCTGGAAAGCGAATTTCTGCCGGACAGTCCGAACCACCCTGAATGGCCGCAACCGGACTGCTTCCTGCGTCCTGGCGAAGAGTATTCCAGCCTGACGGAATATCAGTTTATTGCTGAGTAATGTTAAGCCCTCGTCATGAGGGCTTTATCTTCATATTGTTCAAATCACCAGCAAACACCGACATATTTGCAACTCAATATTCACAACAACCTTACACTGCGACACTATTTTCGCTATGGTTATGCGTAAGCATTGCTGTTGCTTCGTCACGGCAATATAATGAGAATTATTATCATTAAAAGATGATTTGAGGAGTAAGTATATGGCTGTAACTAAGCTGGTTCTGGTTCGTCATGGCGAAAGTCAGTGGAACAAAGAAAACCGTTTCACCGGTTGGTACGACGTGGATCTGTCTGAGAAAGGCGTAAGCGAAGCAAAAGCAGCAGGTAAGCTGCTGAAAGAGGAAGGTTACAGCTTTGACTTTGCTTACACCTCTGTGCTGAAACGCGCTATTCATACCCTGTGGAATGTGCTGGACGAACTGGATCAGGCATGGCTGCCCGTTGAGAAATCCTGGAAACTGAACGAACGTCACTACGGTGCGTTGCAGGGTCTGAACAAAGCGGAAACTGCAGAAAAGTATGGCGACGAGCAGGTTAAACAGTGGCGTCGTGGTTTTGCGGTGACTCCGCCGGAACTGACTAAAGATGATGAGCGTTATCCGGGTCACGATCCGCGTTACGCGAAACTGAGCGAGAAAGAGCTGCCGCTGACGGAAAGCCTGGCGCTGACCATTGACCGCGTGATCCCTTACTGGAATGAAACTATTCTGCCACGTATGAAGAGCGGTGAGCGCGTCATCATCGCCGCACACGGTAACTCGTTACGTGCGCTGGTGAAATATCTCGATAACATGAGCGAAGAAGAGATTCTTGAGCTGAATATCCCGACCGGCGTGCCGCTGGTTTATGAGTTTGACGAGAACTTCAAACCGCTGAAACGCTATTATCTGGGTAATGCTGATGAGATCGCGGCGAAAGCAGCAGCCGTTGCGAACCAGGGTAAAGCGAAGTAAACGTCATTCGCTTAAAAATGAGAAAGCCGACTGCAAGTGAGTCGGCTTTTTTGTTTGTCGTTGCTAACAATGGAGCACATTGCCTGATGCGACGCTGCGCGTCTTATCAGGGCTGCAAACGTACAGTCATGGCGATTCGACTATAAATTACCCGCGACGCGCTTTTACTGCATTCGCCAGTTGACGTAACAGAGCATCGGTATCATCCCAGCCAATGCAGGCATCGGTGATGCTCTTGCCATAGGCCAGCGGTTCCCCACTCTCGAGGCTCTGATTGCCTTCCACCAGATGGCTTTCCACCATCACGCCAATAATAGCCTTTTCGCCACCGGCAATCTGCTGGCAAACGTCAGTACAAACATCCATCTGCTTTTTGAATTGTTTTGACGAGTTGGCGTGGCTGAAATCGATCATCACCTGCGCTGGCAGACCTGCTTTGTTCAGCCCTTCTTTCACTTCAGCAACGTGCTTCGCGCTGTAGTTAGGCTCTTTACCGCCGCGCAGAATGATATGGCAATCGCCGTTACCGCTGGTATTCACAATCGCCGAATGCCCCCATTTCGTTACGGACAGGAAGCAGTGCGGCGCACCGGCGGCATTAATAGCATCGATAGCCACTTTAATCGTACCATCAGTGCCATTTTTGAAGCCTACCGGGCAAGAAAGACCAGACGCCAGTTCGCGGTGCACCTGCGATTCCGTAGTACGTGCGCCAATTGCGCCCCAGCTCATCAGGTCAGCGAGATATTGTGGGGTGATCATATCCAGGAATTCACCCGCCGCTGGCAGACCGCTGTCGTTAATATCGAGCAGCAATTTGCGGGCAATACGCAGACCGTCGTTGATCTGGAAGCTGTTATCCATATGCGGATCGTTAATCAGCCCTTTCCAGCCCACCGTAGTACGCGGCTTTTCAAAATAGACGCGCATCACGATTTCCAGCTCATCTTGCAGCTCTTCACGCAGCGTCAGCAAGCGAGTGGCATACTCTTTAGCCGCGACAGGATCATGAATTGAGCATGGGCCAATCACCACCAACAGGCGATCATCATTACCTTTCAGGATCTTATGGATCGCTTTTCGGGCATGGGCGACCGTATTCGCGGCATTTTCAGTAGCGGGGAATTTTTCCAGCAATGCGACAGGAGGAAGTAACTCTTTGATTTCTTTGATGCGTAAATCGTCGTTCTGATAATTCATGTCTGTTCCAGTGTTGCCATACTTATCTTAGTGAATGCAATACTTCCAATCTATATCTTCCGTCAGAATGTGTAAACGGGGTTTTACACTATGAACGGATTAATCCTGGAATTAGCAAGAAAAACGCCAGATTGTCGCGAAAAACGAGATCTCTCCTACAATTTCTAACTGTAACTCCTTTGTTTGTTAATTATTTCAAGATTCTCTGCTGGGTATCTTTGCCTGGCTGAAATCTTAAACCATTGCCTTATATTCACCTGCAAATGCACTGTTGGAAGAGGTTATCCGACATAACGACCATAACAGGAGCATCCTATGAAAATGACAAAACTGGCCACACTATTTTTGACTGCCACTCTAAGCCTTGCCAGCGGTGCCGCACTGGCTGCCGATAGCGGAGCGCAAACTAATAACGGCCAGGCAAACGCCGCAGCTGATGCGGGCCAGGTAGCCCCTGACGCCCGTGAAAATGTCGCGCCAAATAACGTCGACAATAACGGGGTAAATACCGGTTCTGGTGGCACAATGCTGCATTCGGATGGTTCTTCAATGAACAATGACGGAATGACCAAAGATGAAGAGCACAAGAACACCATGTGCAAAGATGGTCGCTGTCCGGATATCAATAAAAAAGTCCAAACCGGTGATGGCATCAACAATGATGTCGATACCAAAACCGACGGTACCACGCAGTAACCCTGCGAAATAGCCAATAATGGGAGAGCGGAGTCTCTCCCTTTTAATTTTTCCCTTCTAAAAGCAGTATGATGTCATAAAGTTAAGTGAGAATAATTAAGGGATGACTCGTCATGGCGCACTCACACTCACACACTTCCTCACACCTGCCAGAAGATAATAATGCTCGTCGCTTGTTGTATGCTTTCGGCGTGACTGCCGGGTTTATGCTCGTAGAAGTCATTGGTGGTTTTCTTTCCGGTTCTCTGGCATTGCTGGCCGATGCGGGTCATATGTTGACCGATACTGCCGCCCTGCTTTTCGCCCTACTCGCAGTGCAATTTTCCCGTCGTCCTCCCACCATTCGCCACACTTTCGGTTGGCTAAGATTGACCACGCTCGCGGCGTTTGTGAATGCCATCGCCCTGGTGGTGATTACTATTTTGATTGTCTGGGAGGCGATAGAACGCTTCCGCACTCCGCGTCCGGTCGAGGGCGGCATGATGATGGCAATTGCCGTGGCTGGGCTGCTGGCAAATATACTTTCTTTCTGGTTACTTCATCACGGCAGCGAAGAGAAAAACCTCAACGTGCGAGCAGCGGCACTGCATGTGCTCGGGGACCTGCTGGGTTCGGTTGGGGCTATTATTGCCGCGTTGATTATTATCTGGACCGGCTGGACACCTGCTGACCCCATTCTCTCAATACTGGTGTCGCTTCTGGTTCTGCGTAGCGCGTGGCGACTGTTGAAAGATAGCGTGAATGAATTACTTGAAGGTGCACCGGTATCGCTGGATATCGCCGAACTGAAGCGTCGTATGTGCCGGGAAATCCCGGAAGTCCGCAATGTGCACCATGTACATGTATGGATGGTAGGCGAGAAGCCGGTGATGACGCTGCATGTGCAGGTGATCCCGCCACACGATCACGATGCCTTGTTAGATCAGATCCAACACTACCTGATGGATCACTATCAGATTGAGCACGCCACTATTCAGATGGAATATCAACCTTGTCATGGGCCAGACTGCCACCTGAATGAAGGGGTGTCTGGCCATTCACATCATCACCATTAATGGGACAGCGCGCGTGAACCTCTTTCGCGTGCGCTGTTGATCCACATCCGGCTGCCGTTGAGGGCAATAAAGGTCAGGATGATGTACTCCAGAGACATGGCGTAAACGCCCTGAAGTGCAAAAATAACGACGCTAATCACGTTAATAATCACCCACAACAGCCAGTTTTCCACATACTTACGCGTCATCAGAATCATTGCCACGATAGATAACACCATCATGCATGAATCCCAGAACGGGAAAGCGTCCGGTTGCAGTTCAGGCATCACAACCTGTAATCCTAATGCTTGCATGATCATGACTGCCACGCGGGTCAAAAATGCAAACACCGGATTGATAAATACCGTCATCAGACCAATCGAAACAACGCAAACCGCCAACCAGCTTAGCGCCTTCGGCAATGGCAACCAGCGAATTTTCAACTCCGCCTCGTTCTGACTGGTTTGTCGCGACCACGCATACCAGCCGTAAATATTCGCGGCAAAGAAAAACATCTGTAATAGCAGGCTGGCATACAGCTGAATCTGAAAGAAAATAATGCCAAACAAGGTGACGTTGATCAGGCCAAAAAAGTAGTTGCTGATCTTCTCCAGACTGGCAAGGCCAATACACAGCAACCCGGCGATTGTGCCTACCGCTTCGATCCATGAGAGATCATAACCGCCTGCCCCTATTGGTATATGTACCAGGATATTCTGCACACTAAAAAAATCCATCTTTCCCCCAAAGCGTAACGTTACGCCTTATTATTCGTTATCCACGTAGTGTAGCCGTAAATTCCAGCATACGATTGAGCGGCACCAGCGCCCTCTCTCGCAGCCTTTCATCAACATGAACCTCGTGATTGCTTCCTTCCTGTTCTAATGCCTCTGCGATAGCCTGAAGGCCATTCATGGCCATCCACGGACAATGCGCGCAACTGCGGCAGGTTGCGCCCTCACCCGCGGTTGGTGCTTCCAGTAACTCTTTATCTGGCACCGCCTGCTGCATTTTGTAGAAAATGCCCCGATCGGTTGCCACGATAAGCCGCTGATGTGGCAATGTTTTCGCAGCAGCGATCAGTTGACTGGTGGAACCGACCGCATCCGCCATATCGACAATAGCTTGTGGTGATTCTGGATGCACCAGTATGGCAGCATCCGGGTATTCTTCTTGCAAGCGGGTTAACGCCTGAGTCTTAAATTCATCATGCACAATGCAGGCACCCTGCCAGCATAAAATGTCTGCGCCCGTCTGTTTTTGCACGTAACGCCCCAGATGTTTGTCGGGTGCCCAGATGATTTTTTCACCCAAACTATCCAGATGATCAATAAGTTCGACGGCAATGCTTGAAGTTACCACCCAATCTGCGCGCGCTTTTACCGCAGCAGAAGTGTTGGCGTAGACGACGACAGTACGATCGGGATGGGCATCGCAAAATGCGTTAAATTCTTCAACAGGGCAGCCGAGATCCAGTGAACATTCAGCCTGAAGTGTCGGCATCAGAATTGTTTTTTCCGGACTGAGAATTTTGGCGGTTTCTCCCATAAATCTCACCCCAGCGACTAATAACGTAGAAGCGGGATGCTTTGCACCGAAGCGCGCCATTTCCAGAGAATCAGAAATACAGCCACCGGTTTCTTCTGCCAGTTGTTGAATTTCGGGATCGGTATAGTAGTGGGCAACCATCACCGCATTACGTTCTTTTAGCAGACGTTTTATCTTCTCGCGGTAATACGCTTTTTCATCAATGCTTAACGGCGTCGGCTTCGGGGGGAAAGGATAAATCGCCGTGTCTGGATCAAACATCACGCTCATCTTACCATCTCGTTTTACAGGCTTAACGTTAAAACCGACATGAGCGTAATATTCGCTGTTATCGGTGAAATTTGTTTTATATGCTAAACAAGATAGTCGAATGGTGGGGAAAAGTCACTCGAATTACGCCTAATTCCACCGACGTAGAGCTGCTTGCACAGTAAGCTCTGACGATGTCATCAGGTTTACAAAGTGAAATTGAGGATACCTGAATAGCAAAAAAGCGCCTTTAGGGCGCTTTTTTACATTGGTGGGTCGTGCAGGATTCGAACCTGCGACCAATTGATTAAAAGTCAACTGCTCTACCAACTGAGCTAACGACCCCTTGCGGGATTATGCTGCTTTAATCATTCAGGATGGTGGGTCGTGCAGGATTCGAACCTGCGACCAATTGATTAAAAGTCAACTGCTCTACCAACTGAGCTAACGACCCATACGGGTGTTACCTGAAAGATTTCTACTCGGAACCAATCTTTAAAATTGGTGGGTCGTGCAGGATTCGAACCTGCGACCAATTGATTAAAAGTCAACTGCTCTACCAACTGAGCTAACGACCCGAGTGGTGGGTGATGACGGGATCGAACCGCCGACCCCCTCCTTGTAAGGGAGGTGCTCTCCCAGCTGAGCTAATCACCCGATACTGCGCTGGATACTACAAACTACTTCCACCGAACCCACCGTCATTAGTGGTGGGTCGTGCAGGATTCGAACCTGCGACCAATTGATTAAAAGTCAACTGCTCTACCAACTGAGCTAACGACCCGGTGGTGGGTGATGACGGGATCGAACCGCCGACCCCCTCCTTGTAAGGGAGGTGCTCTCCCAGCTGAGCTAATCACCCGATACTACGCTGGATACTACAAACTACTTCCACCGAACCCACCGTCATTAGTGGTGGGTCGTGCAGGATTCGAACCTGCGACCAATTGATTAAAAGTCAACTGCTCTACCAACTGAGC